>CAZCFI010000132.1:0-2503 GCA_964497915.1 uncultured Thermoproteales archaeon | reverse complement strand
GTCAAAGAGAAGTAGCTCGAAGCGCTTAGAGGCTCTGCCCCACACGAGGGCCTGAGGGGTCGCGTGGCCCGCGGCCCAGGCAAGCGGGGTGTCAGCAGGGCTCGCTCGATTAATAGCCGCTCGCGGGCGGTCGTCGAGGTGGATCTCCGAGCAGCAGGAGCCCCGCCAGCGCTCGCCCCGCTCCGTGCCATCAGCCACCTCCCAATAGCCGCGCTCTTCACCATTAGCGCCAATCAGATTTTATATGCCGAGATCTGGCTTCCTTATTACCTCTAGCCGCTTGCTCTCAACGTCTATGAAGTAGATTTCTAAGTCGCCAAGCCATGGTCCGTACCTCTTAGCATACTTAACGAAAGTCTCCCTGTTGCCCATTCCCACTATCATCTTCCTCCACCTCTTCCCAGTTGACTGCTCAAGCTTCTCCATGAGCCATACGCACTCTGAGATGTTGCTAAACGCAGCGGAGGGCGCTGAGCCCTTGAACTTAAAGCACTTAACGTCGCCGACGATACTACACTCTGCATTTACTAGGTCAAACTCCTTATACTTGCCGAGTATGTTGAGCTTCCTCTTCTCGAGCTTCACCCCTAAGTGCCTCTCCATAACCCTTCTGGCAACATCCTCCGGGTCGAGGGCCCCGATATCAGCCCTCTCGGCGGCTGATTCTCTGACGGTCTCCCCGCCTCCCAGCTCCACGCATTTAGCTAGCTTAAAGTAGCCCTTGCCTAGGTAATGGAGGAAGGCCCTTTTGTATAGCGATGGGTGATGCCTCCTCGAGCTCTCTACATTCTTTGACAGCCCCTTTAAGTGGAGATATATCGTGCTGTCTCTGTGAGCGCACTCAGGGTGATGCCTCCTAATGTAATCAATGACCTCGGAGTAGTGAAAAGGCCTGCAATCCCTTCCCAACACATAGCAAGCTTCTCTGACAAGCTCGTAGGCCGTCTTCCCGCATCTCTTCGGCATGGAACCCCCGTCGAGATGCGGCCTTACTTCTACGTAGGGATGTCTCAGTTTGCATTAAATAATTTTGTCAATGACTCCTCGGCACCAAATTATCTTTGAATTTTTTATAAAACTACCACCCCACTTATAGGCGATTGCCTCTAACGCGCCTCTTACTCATCCACAGCTTAATTGCTAACTAGAGCTCAGTCCCTATCGTCCCCAATCGCCAAAAAGCTTTGCAGCCTGATCTAAGTGTAAGACGATCTTGCTAAGTTAAAACTTATATTCGGCAGGTGCCACACTAGCCGCGGTGGCACCTTGAGGCTTGACCTCTTGGACTACGTCGCCTGCCCGGTGTGCCGCGGGGCCCTGGCGCTCCGGGCCTCCCGCCTCGAGGGTGGCGAGGTCAGGGAGGGCTCGCTCGCGTGCAGAGAGTGCGGGCGCAGGTACCCCGTGGTGGGCTTCCTGCCCATACTGACGCCCCCGGGCACCAAGCCGTACGACTGGATCTCAGTGGAGATCAGCAAAGCAGCCAGCGAGCGCGGCCTGAGGGGGGCCGTGCTGGACTTGGCGAGGGGCAGGATAAAGCCCGTCGAGCTCAGGCCCGGGGAGCCCCTCCTCTCTCAGGAGGAGCTGGAGGAGGGCGAGCGCAGGGAGTCCAGGGAGTGGTGGGAGGGCAGGCTTAGGGGAGGAGGAGCTTCAGCCCGCTTCCTGGGGAGGCTGTGGGACGCCTTCCTGTCCATGTGCGACGTGAGCTCTGCCGAGGACGTGCTGGACGTGGGCACGGGCCTCGGCGCCATGCTGACAGAGCTCGCGATGAGGCGGGAGGAGGGGAGGCTCTTTGCCCTCGACATATCCTACGTCAACTTGAAGGCTGTTAGGGGGAAGCTGAGGTACCTCGGGGTGAGGGGGACCGTGCACCTGGTGGTCGGAGATGCGCTGAGGATGCCCTTCAGGGGCGAGGCCTTCGACCTCGTGGAGTCGTGGTTCGGCCTGGGGAGCATAGTCGGGTTCAGGAGGGTTGTCGGGGAGGCGTGCAGGGTGCTGAGGCGAGGGGGGCGCCTGGTGGTCTCCGGATTCATGGAGGGGGCGCTCTCTGACTCCCGCTTCTCGTCGCTCGCGGAGGTGATCGGGGAGCTCACGCCCGAGGAGCGCGGGGCACTGGTGAGGTTCCTCAGGGAGGCGGAGCTTATGCTGGACGCGGGTGAGGTCGCTGAGGCCTTCAGGTACGCTGGGCTCCGGGACGTCGAGGTCTTCGAGTGGGGCGACTACTACGTAGTCTCTGGCGTGAAGTAGGCCAGGCGCAGCCTCATAGGGAGTTGGGCGAGGCCGAGGTTGCGGAGGCGCTAGCGGCCTTAGGCCGCGCTACCGCTCAGTGCACCCACCCCATCACAAGAGCCTGGAGAGTCGCGTAACCCGCAGCTCAGACAAGCAGGGGGGTGCCAACAGGGCTTGTTTGATCGATAGCCGCCCGCGGAGCGCGGAGAGAGTGCCTGCCGCCGGAGCCGCTGGAGCTAGGTCTTGCCCTCAGCCCTCCTGTAGTGCGTCTCGACGT
>CAZCFI010000131.1:0-2513 GCA_964497915.1 uncultured Thermoproteales archaeon | reverse complement strand
AGGCCGCGCTCAACGGCGAGCTCCGCAGCGCTCCGTGCGCAGCCCACGCCTAGGGAGCCAGCGCCATCTTCAGCAGTATCCCGACCACCCCTAGCAGTGTGGGCAGGTTGAAGGCCGCGAATAGCTTGACGAACAGGGACAGCTGGCCCTCGACCCTGGCCGCCCTCCGCTCCAGGCCTGATATCCTGGCCTCCAGCGCCTTCACGTCGCTCCTAAACGAGGCGGCAAGCCTCTCCAGGTCGCCCCTGGTGGCCACTTCCCTCAGCGCCGCGCTTACTATGGCCAGCCTCGCGCCGGGCTCAGACACGAGGAGCTCGGCCAGCCTCCTCCTGGCCCTCGGGTCGGCTTCGAGGAGCCTGACGACGTCCTCGGCCGTCAGCGACATCCGAGCGAGCTCCAGGCCCAGGCCTAATAAGGCTTGCGTCGACGCGCCGACGTCAGCCGCGGCCTCGGCAGCCTTAAGGCTAGCGCCAGGCTCAGCTTCAGGAGCCCGTGGTGAAGGGGGCGCCACGCACCTCTTTAACCTGGCCTCGGAGGCCGAGACTCTTAGGCAGGAGCTCCGGGGGCTGCTGAGCGAGGTGAGGACTAGCTGCCGCTGGCCTCGGGCTGCGGAGCCAGTACGACCCCCAGCACAGGGCCCTATTTCAGCTGCAACCTCAGCCATGTAGTTTGAAATTGCTGCTGAGTTAACTTAGCACGCTCTTGTTCAACACATGCTGAGAGTTAAACATATCTGCCAGTTTCACCTCCTCTCAGTGGGTGCTGAAAGTGAGGGTGGTGCTAAAGGTGAGGAAGAGGGGCGTCCTGATACTGCCCAAGCCCATCAGAGTGGCCCTAGGCGTAGAGGAGGGGGACGAGCTGCTGGCCGAGGTCGTGGGAGGGAAGTTGGTGATGATGCCCCTCCGCCCCAGGGTGGTGGACCTCGACCCGGAGGTGGTGGAGAGGGTGCTGAGGGAGGAGGGGTCCGCTGAGGAGGGGAGGTACTCGAGGCTGATCAGGGATGCGGCTGGTGCTAGACACGGGGGTGCTCGTTGAGTACATCGTTAGGCGCGCCCCCCTTCGGGAGAAGGTGAGGTACATACTCGAGGAGGCGCCGCGCGCTGGCGCGAAGCTCTACATATCGGCCGTCACGCTGAGCGAGGTGCTGTACGTCGCCTCGAGGATCTACAGCGCCGCGGGGCTGGAGCGCCCAAACGCCGAGGCTCTGAACTACGTCACCTGGCTGAGGGCTCGGGCTGAGGTCGTCGAGGCTAGCTGGGAGGTCGCGGAGAGAGCTGGCGAGATCAAGAAGCGCCTGCGGATCGCGCTGCCAGACTGCTACGTCATAGCCACGGCGCTAGCGGTTCGCGGGACGCCCATCTTCAGGTCGCTGGAGGAGGAGATGAGGCCCGTGGAGCGCGACCTGAGGAGCCTCGGCGTGAGGTTCCTGAGCGAGCTCGAGATGCCGCTGAGGTAGTGCGCTGCGGGATCTCTGAACCCGTAGCGCGACAGCTCCGTAGGCACCAGCACCGAGAGGCAGACCTCATCTCGCAGACGAGGCGCTGAGCGGGAATTAGGGAACCCTCTTCACCCAACGTACGTGTCCTCAGTTAGTATTCCGATGGCCTTAGCCGCCATCGAGCCCACCGTAGATGTAGGCCTCGCTCAGGGTGAGGCCAGCTCCCCCAGCCTCCTAGCCCCTTCATCTTCCTCGAAGAGCCTGACGACGTCCTCAGCGGCGAGCGCACCTAAGCGAGTGTTCGGCCCCGGGTTTAGCGACGCTACTTGAGGTGGGATAGGCTGTGGCGAGCGGAGGGAGCTGGGGGCGAGACCCCAGCTCATCGAGCGGCGAACTCAGGCTAAGCGAGCGCTGAGGGGCTGCAACGCCACATTAATAGTCCGCCACGGCACCAGAGCACTGGATGCGATGCGTCGAGCGCGCCGTCAGAGCGCTGAGGGAGGTCATGGCTGGGCACAGCGACGAGGTCAAGCTGGCGTTCCTGTTCGGCTAGGTGGCGGAGGGGAGGAGCGCCCCCCTGAGCGACGTCGACGTGGGGGTCGTCCCCCGATAGGGAGCGGACCTCCTCGACCTCGTCACGAGCCTCGTCGTGGAGGTGGCTGAGGCGCTGGGGGTTGACGAGGACAGGGTGGACGTAGTCGTGCTAGACCTTACCACCTCACGCAGGGCGAGAACGTGAGTCGTGCTCGACCGCGCGCAAAGTCCCCCAAGCTACGGCGCCGCGCGGAGTGAGGGGCCTAGTTGTCAAGCCGCTCCGATGGGCACCTCCCGCTCGCCTGCACACAGCGTCGTGAGGAGGAGGCTCACCGTGAGGGGCCCCGCCGTTCATGGTGCCCAGCCTCTAATGATCAAGCGGCGAGGCTGAGTCAGCCTGCTCAGCGAGCGGTCGGGCTTTTTAGCTGGCAGCGCTAAGTGCTGTGGCATGGTGCTACTAGTCTTCAGCGAGGCCCTGCTGAGGCTGGCGCGCGGGAGGCGCATGCTGCTCGACGTGGGGTGCGGGAGGGGCGACCTGGAG
>CAZCFI010000130.1:0-2537 GCA_964497915.1 uncultured Thermoproteales archaeon | reverse complement strand
CTACTCCAGGCTGTTCTCAAGCGCTGAGGCCCTGCACGCAAACTTCTACCACGGCCTCATGACGAAGTTGAGCTTTGAGGCGCACAGGAGGGACGTGGTCAGGCTCATCCAGAAGCTTAGGAGGTACGTGGGATTGGAGTAGCCTAAGCTAGGTTCACGTGCGCTTATGCGGGAGCGGCCTGAGACCCTCGGCACTCGCACGGTTCACGCGCTGCCGCCGAGCCGGTGAGGGGGGCGCCTTTGACCCACGCGCTAGAGCGTCGGCGCTAGCGCCGCGAGAACTCGCGCGCTGCTGATAGCGGTAATGCACGTCGCGGCACCTCCGTCGACAGGCTTCTAAGGGCCCTCTCGACGCCCTCAGGGTCGGTTTGTGGAAGGGGCTGTCCCCCCTCATCCTCAGAGGCGCTAGGCTAGCTGCGCTGGCCGTCAGCTCCGCGCTCCTCGGCCACTTCACAGAGGCGGTAGGGCTCAGGCCGGCCCTCGCAACGTCGTGGAGGGCGCCCTCAATGGAGGCCAGCCGTGGGAGAGAGCCCCTAGTGGCTCTTGATTCCCCCAACTCACTCCTGGGACTCACTTGATGGGCTTTTTACAGCGCCTTCCCTTAAATGGTGTAGAGCGTCGAACGTCGCCTAATCATAAGGTTTTAGAGTGTTGAGGTGGGTTGTGCCCAGCGATGAGGAAGTTATCCCTGGACTTACTGGTCGACTTGGAGGGGGGCGCCCTTGAGGGGCACGCTCACATTGAATTGGAGCGAGGGACCAAGTGCTTCGTGCTTAATAGGGGGCTGAGAGTCGAGGATTGCAGCGTGGAGTTCTCGCAAGGCGTTACCGAACTCGCCGACTTCGAGGGCTACGAAGTCAATTTCGTTAAATTGAGGGAGCCCAGGGGGGAGCTGGAGGTGAGGTACTGCGGCACCTTGGAGAGCTACGAACGCATTTTCCCTTACCTGAAGGACAGGATAGGTGGGGAGTACACCCTCCTCAGGACGGACACCTACTTTTACCCGATATTCGCTGAGCCGAGGTTCAAGAGCCTCACAAACGCCATAGTCACGTCGAAATTCGATGCTGAAATCTCGGTCTCCGGCGTGCCTGACGGGTATGAGGTTGCCTCGGGAGGGGAGATTCTGGGGAATAGGGTTGAGGTGCGGAGCACTTGGCGGCTGGACATCGCCATAGCGAGGTTCTCTCTAGTTAAGCGCGGCGACTTGAGGGCGTTCGTTCTAGTCGGCAGCGAGGAGCATGGCGAGAGGATCTTAGAGCTCGTGGGGAGGGCCTTCGACTTCTACTGCTCTAGATTCGGGGAGAGGGAGAGGAGGTACACCATAATAGAGATCCCAGACGGCTACGGGGGGCAGGCTGGCGTCGACTACTCCCTAGTTGAGAGCAGGGCCCTCAGAGAGCCAATACCATACGGAGTCTACCACGAGCTGGCCCACTTCTGGAACCCCAAGGCTGAGGGGGAGGTGCAGAGATCTAGGTTCTTCGACGAGGCGTTCGCCAACTACCTGACGGCGCTCCTGATAAGGGAGCTCTACGGGGAGGAGGAGTTCAGGAGGGTCTTGAGGGAGCTCAGGGAGGCGTACTGGAGGCTCGTGAACGACCGCTTCCCCGAGGGGAGGGAGGTCCCGCTGGCCGACTACGGCAGGTACGAGCTCGGAGCGCTCTCCTACTCCAAGGGGGCCTTGGTGCTCCACGAGCTCCACAAGCTCATCGGCGACGGCTTCTACGAGCTCGTGAGGGAGTGCTGCAGCAGGTTTAGGGACAGGCCGATAGACTTCGAGAGCTTCAAGGAGCTGGCCGAGGAGGTGAGCGGGAGGCCCCTAGGCGAGTTCTTTAACAGCAAGGTCTACGGGGCGTGGGACCCAGAACTGGAGGGGTGACCGCGGTCAAGCCCCCACTCCCTACCTAAGGCTGAGGTCGCCTCTCGAATACAATGAGCGAGCCTAGGGGGTAGCCAGCTGGAGGGAGCAGCTACGCCCGGAGGTAGCACTAAGGCAGGTACAGCTGCCTTATCCTCTTCCTCTCCTCATCGCTTAGGCTGGCGTAGTACCCTTTCCCGATAATGGTGGCCACCAGGCCTGAAAAACTCCTCAAGTCAAATGACGCTAGCACCCTTATGTTGAGCTCCTTAGCGAGCACTACGCTGGCCGCGTCGCATAGGCTAAGGCGCTCAGGCATCTTAGCTAGCAGCTCTAAGGCCCTCCTGAAGGTAGGCTCGTCCACAACTAAAATCGATATGCCGCTCCTGTTTAGGAAATTCACCATGGCTCTAACAGCCTCCGCCCCCAGCCTGGACTTCAGCAGGAGCGCCGTCTCTAGGACCACGTAGTCGGTTGTGTAAGCCTTGCCGAACCTGCCCTCGAGCGCGTGGGCCATCACGGCCACGGCATCCAAGTGGTTTGCATCCCTCCTGTCGAGCAGAGCGTAGAATACGCCAGTATCTATGAGCACAGCCACCTCAGTCACCTACTCTCAGATTGGAGGATCCTAGCCAGCTCCTCGTCTACGCGCTCAGAGACATCGCCACCAGCGGCC
>CAZCFI010000129.1:0-2585 GCA_964497915.1 uncultured Thermoproteales archaeon | reverse complement strand
GTGGGAGGGTGAGCGGGGAGCAGTTCGAGGTGCTGGCCGAGTGGGTCATAAGGAGGCTGAGGCTGCCGGAGGCCGTGCCTGAGGACAGGAGGGAGGAGGTCATCAAGAGGTGGGTGCTCTACTCGCTTGGCCTCGACAGGATGGCCCAGGACGTGTACCTCTACATAGAGCGCAAGGGGAGCGCCACGTCGACCGAGGTGGCTAGGCGGTTCAACGTCAGCCCGAACACCGCCAGGAAGTACCTGGACGACCTGCACACGCTGGGGCTCGTCGACTACGTCGGGAGGGAGTACGAGCTGGAGTTCACCAGCCTGTCGAAGGCAATAGAGCTAGCCCTCATACCCAGAGTGGAGGACACGCTGAGGAACATAGCCAGGGTGGCCAGGATGGCGGAGGAGGCCGCGCCCTACCCGACGGTGGCCGAGGTGAGGGGGCCGACTGAGGTGTCGAGAATAGTCCTGTACGGGACGATGAGGGTGACGAACAGGATTCTAAGCGAGTGGTACAGGTCGGGCAAGAAGGTGACCATAAAGTCCCTAGGGCCGCTGAGCTTCGACCCCGAGGTCGACCCTGAGCTGGCCAGCAGGGTCATAGAGCGCATAGAGGCCCTCGGCCCGCTCAAGATCCCCCCAGACGTCTACGCGGCCATAGCCGACAGGATCAAGGCCCTCGGCCCGATAAGCTTCATCGAGGAGTGACCGTCGAGCCCCCTCGACAGGGGCTGGTCGAGTGTCGCCTACGGAACCCTTAAATCCGCGAGGGTGAGTGTTGGGTGGCGGGGCCATGGAGTACTCAATAGAGGTCGAGGGGCTGAGGAAGGCGTACAGGAAGGGCGGCATCAGGAGGAGGCTGGCCTCACTGCTGGGGAGGAGGAGCGGCGACGACGTGGTCGTGGCGCTGGACGGGATAACGTTCAGGGTCAGGAGGGGCGAGGTCTTCGGCTTCCTGGGGCCCAACGGGGCCGGGAAGACAACTACCGTCAAGATACTGACGACCGTACTGGTGCCCGACGAAGGCGAGGCCAGGGTCCTGGGCTACGACGTGGTCAGGGAGAGCCTCGAGGTCAGGAAGAGGATAGGGGTGCTGCCTGAGGACTCGCAGAGGGGCTTCGGGTGGCGCCTCACGGCGTTCGAGAACCTCCTATTCTACGCCTACGCCTACCTCGTGCCCGACCCGAGGGAGAGGGTCAGGGAGGTGCTGGAGCTCGTCGGGCTGGGCAGGGAGCACTGGGACAAGTGGTACCAGAGGCTCTCCCAGGGCATGAAGCAGAAGCTGGCGCTGGCCAGGGCCCTGCTGCCGGACCCCGAGGTCCTCTTCCTGGACGAGCCCACCAAGGGGCTGGACGTCGTGTTCGCGGCCAGGTTTAAGGAGATGGTGAGGGAGAGGTTCGGCGACAGGAGCAGGACGGTGTTCCTGAGCACCCACGACATGGGGCTCGTCGAGGCCACGTGCGACAGGGTAGCAATAGTTGACAAGGGCAGGATTGTGGCGGTGACGACTGTCGAGGAGCTCAAGAGCCTCGTCCCTGGGGAGGCGAGGGACGCCTACGTGCTTGAGGTCGACCAGGCCTCGGCCAGAAGGCTGGGCGAGCTGGCCTCGAAGCTGGACGGCCTCGGCGTCGAGTGGCACAGGGTCGAGGGGCGCAGGCTGGTGTTCGGGGTCGAGGGCGGCAGCCTTGAGGCAGCCAACGAGATCCTGAGGGCGGCCGTGGGCATGGGCCTGCTCGTGAGGCACTTCGGCAGGAGGGAGGTCAGCGTGGAGGAGGTAATCGTGAGGCTGCTGGGGGGTGGTGGGGGTGAGGGCTAAGAGGCTGCTCGGGTTCCTCTACATAGACGTCAAGGAGTGGCTGGCGTACAAGTACGAGCTGTTCTTCTGGCTGCTGAACACGGTCGTCGGCGCCCTGACCTACGCGTTCCTCGGCACCTACGCGACGCTGTACAGGAGGGAGCTAGTCGAGAGGTATGGGTCCTTCCTCTCGTTCCTCATAGTCGGCATGGCCTACAACCATATAATTTACGCCTCAATCTCCGCCCCCAGGATGGCGATAAACCCGTGGAACCTCATGTGGCGGCTCCTGATACCGGCCAGGCTCTACGAGGTAGTCATAGGCTCCGTGCTCTTCAGGTACGTCATAAGCGTCCTCCAGTTCGCGGTGTACTTCGCCGTGGCGCTGGCGTTCGGCGCCAGGTTCAACATAAACCCAGTGTCGGCCGTCGTGGCGATCCTGCTGGGCGTGGCCGTGATGTGGGGGCTGGGCATGATAAGCGCCGCCGTCCAGGTCATCACTAAGAGGTGGGACCCGGTGACCTGGTTCTTCACCATGCTCGGCGGCCTATTCTCGGGCGTGTGGTTCCCCTACCAGCTGCTGCCCAAGCCGCTCCAGTACGTCTCGCTGGTGATGCCGCAGACCTACATACTGGAGATGCTGAGGGGAGCCATGCTGAGGGCAGAGCCGCTGACAGCCATGGTCGACCAGCTAGTGCCGCTGGCCGTATCAGCGGCCGTGACGCTGACCGTCGGGTACTACCTGTACGTGTGGTCGATAGAGTACGCCAAGGAGCACGGGACGGTCGGGGAGTACTAGC
>CAZCFI010000128.1:0-2633 GCA_964497915.1 uncultured Thermoproteales archaeon | reverse complement strand
CCCCCCAGGCCACCTAACCCTCCACTCTATGCAAGTGGGCCCCCTGAAGTACGTGGACCCCACCATCTGGTGCACCTCGAAGACGGCCCTCCACCCCACCCTCCCCAGGGTCGCGTAGGCGAACCTGTTATGTATCAGCGGTGAGACGGGCACCACGTCGGGGACCTCCCTCCTGAGCGCGGCGAGGAACCTCTCCTTCTTGCTCATCACAGGCGAATCCCCCGCGCAACGCCCCCGCTCTGCCACAAATCTAGCGTGGGGCCCCACACATAAAGCTCGTGCCCCCAATCGAGCTCTAGGGGCCCCGCTGGCTCTCTCAGCGCCCTCCAGGCGCCGCAGAGAACGCTTAGAGGAGCTCCCTCGGCGGCCCTAGGCTGCCCAGAGCCCCCCTCAAGTAGCTGAGGCGTCTGGCTAAGGCTCGGAGGCAGGCCGACGAAGTAGCGTGAGGGCGGTGCCCCTGCCACAGACGCCCTTCTCGCTCATGGAGAGTGAACGAGGGTGGAGTTACTGTGGTGGGGAGAGGTCGGAGGGGGCGTGGCCCCACGTCCCCCAGAGCGAGGGTTGCTACAGCGGCCACCACGACTGCCACAGCCGCGGCTGCGGCAATGGCAGCTAAGTTGCCCAGGGGCACGCCGCCCAACTCACTCGCTCCCCCCTAGCTGGGCGAACAGCTCCCAGTCTCGCCCGCCGGGACGAATTGTCAGCGAGCATTGTGGGTAGGAGCGCAGCCCCCCTTGCTGAGACTGCTGCTCGCCTCCTCCTCTCCTGGGGCGCTAAGCAAACCTCACCCTCGCTCGAGGCGAGCCTCTCGCCCGTCGCCAGCGCCAGCTGCAGACGCCGCTCTCAAGGCCCTGGGAGTAGAGTCGCCCTAGAGCCTCAAGACCCTGTGCAGGAGTAGCCTCAACTTGAGCTTGAGAGTCAAGAGCAGCGATGCCCTAATCCCCCTCGCTAGCATCCGCGGGGGTATCACTATGTCCCTCACGCCCTCCTCGCAGTCCCTCTCGACGCTCAGCCCCCTCACTATCACCACCGGTATCCCCTCGCGGGTCTGCCCCATTAGGAGGGCGGCCGCCGCGGCTATCTCGTCCACTACCACGTCAACGCCCCCGTACTTCGGCTTCCCGTAGAGGTCCGACTGGCCGAACTCGCGCTTGACCACCCTGATCCCCGAGGAGCCGATGGCTATGTCGACGGAGCCCAGCCTGGTCACCCTGACCTCGGTGTCCGTGACCACGACTGCAACCCTCTTTCCGGTGAGCCTCTCTATCCTCTCCCTCAAGAGGCGGGCCTCGTGGTCTGGGTCCGGGGGCGGCACCGAGGCGACGCCCTCGGGGGTGTTTGAGGTGTCTAGCCCCGCGTCGGTGCACAGCATGCCCTGCTCACTCTCAACCACCAGCATCACTGGGTCCCTCTTCAGCACCTCCATGGCCCTCTCCGGGCACTTCATCATCTCGTGGAAGCCCGCCTCGAGGAGGAGCTCTGTGGCTGGGACAGCGGCGACTATCCTCCTCGAGTGCTTGAGGATCAGCTCCACCTCCCACGCCGGCTTCCCCGTCAGGCGGCTGATGAGCTCGGCCCTCCTAGAGGGCTTGAGCCCGTCGTAGCGCTCCAGGTAGCCCCTAGCCTTAGATATTACCTTTGAGGTGACGACTATCACGTCCCCGTCCCGCACCCCGCCAGCTTGCTGGTCGGCAGCGCGCACTATGACCTCAGCTAGGTCGTCGCCCAACCTTACCTCCGGCAGTGACAGCCCTATGACCCTGTACTCCTTGCCCATCGACGACACCCGCCGCCATCCGCCGACTAAGTACAAGCACCGCCTTGGTTATAAGGGTGGGGCTCGAGGCCTGTTGAGCCTCTCTCCTCCCAGCGCCAGTGGCTGCGCTCCTGTCAGCGCCGCTGGTAGCCGCGGTGCGCGGGCTCAAGAGGCTGCTGAGGAGGCCGCTGAGCTAGTTGGACGCGGGCCCAGGCGAGGGGCGCGAGCTCTCGCGCTCTGCAGACGTTTGTAGCTGGGTCAGCGGAGCCCATGGCCCAGGTCCCGACGCACGGCTGTGCTGGGCTGGAGGGCTCGAGGAAGGCTGAGCTCTTCCCGCGCCCCCAGCCTCACTTCACGCTCACCAATAGCCGCCTTGTTGAGAGCGTCAGGCTTCGCGGGAGGGGCGACGCTGCGATCCTAGGCGAGCGAACTCCAGCTAGGATGGCAGCTTAGTAACTCAGCCAAAGCTCTAGTGCGCGCACTATTGCCTGGTGTCTCTGTGAACGTTAGCATGGAAAATCAAAGTTTGATAAGCCCATCTTCGAAAAAGAGGTAAATTATTTACTAAATAGTATTGTTAATGTGACCGTTATCCACATCGTAATTATTATTCCAATAATCCACCTAAACTGGCCTCTCATCTCTCCCCTTAAATCATTAATTCGGTTCTCTACCTCCCCTCTTAAGCGACTTATTTCCTCCCTCACGTGGACTACTTCGTTCTCCAATCTCAACAATCTCTTGTCCATCTGCTCTAGAATTCCCTCAATCCTTGCAGCCCTTCCCTCGAGGGACATCGTGGTGGACGCGAGCTCGACAGTATATAAGTTTTGTAGATTGGGAGACCTCCTAGATAGAGTGAGCGGTGGTTGAGCTA
>CAZCFI010000127.1:0-2716 GCA_964497915.1 uncultured Thermoproteales archaeon | reverse complement strand
ATGTAGTAGGGCGGTGTTGCCGGGCCTAGGGGCCCGTAGGAGACTTGCGGCAGGGGGGCGGTGTAGCCCCTCACGCGATGGCTGCCCTCCCCGCTAGGCTGAGCGCTCCGCCTGGGCGTGAAGTAGGGGCACGCTGGGGCGCTGGGATCGACGTTCACGTGGTGCAGCCTGCAGTAGCCGCTCTCGTAGTGGGCGCAGTCCGCGTGTCTCGGGCTGTAGGGCTGCACGGTTCACCGTGGTGTGCTGCGGCTCAGAGCTATAAAAGGTTACCTGCCCGCGGGCGGGAGCCCCCTACCGACGTCCCTGAGGTGCCTCGCGGCCACCCTCACCCTAGCCCTCCTGCAGAGCTCCTCGTCGGCGGTCACGAGCGTGGCGCCGAGCTCCTCAGCTAGCACCACGTAGGCTGCGTCGTAGACCGTCAGCCCCAGTTCGCTGGCCACCCTGAGGAGCTTGGCTCCGTCGCTCCAGTCGACTCTGTGGAGCGTCAGCCCGACCCTGCCGAGCAGCTCCACGGCTAGCGACGCGTCCCCCAGGCTTATTCTGCCCTCACTGGCCGCCCTCGAGAGCAGGCTCGCCAGCTCGTACACCAGCAGCGCGGGCTCGTGAGCCTCCACCTCGCCCCTCGCGACCCTCTCCTTGAGCTCCAGCGCCTCGCCCTCCCAGGGCTCGCCCGGGAGCACCCACTTCGCCACAACGCACGCGTCCAAGACTAGGACCTCACTCGAGCTGGCGCGACCTGTCTCCCCTGACCCACGAGACGAGCTCATCAGTCGACACCCGCCCAGCCCTCGACCTTATGGCGTCTAGCTCACGCGACGCCCTCCTCCTCTCCTCCTCCTCGACCTTGGCCCTGATGACGCTCCTCAGGTACTCAGCCCAGTCAATGTCCACCTCCCTCATCCGCTCCCTCAGCTCTCTGGGCAGCTTTATGGAGTACGTGACTAGACCACTCAATAATACCACCATTTAGTAGTACATAATTGGACTACATAAGCCTTGCGCGGAGCTCGCCTCCGCCACCCGGAGGGCCCTTAGACGGTGCCCCACGTAAGTGGCACCTGAGGACGCCTTCAGGAGGTGGGCGAGGCGAGAAGGGGGTAGCTAGCGTTCTAGCCATAGCAGCGGCCCCACTGAGGGCCATGGGCTCACCTAACTCTACAAGCTCCACGCGGCCTTAGCAGGAGTAAGCGCGTGCGCAGGATCGAAAATGGGCGAGCTCCTCACGGGGGCGTCAGCTGATAAGGGCGTCGTCACGCGTCAGGTCCCCGAAAACACATCATCCTAGCGTTAGGGGCCGCGAGCCGAGATAAATATTTCCCTGCTGGGCTGCGCGGCTCAGGGGAGAACGCGCCTGGTGGGGCCGCCGGGATTTGAACCCGGGACCACCTGGGCTCCCGCGCCGCCCCCCCGAGCGGCGCCCCAAGCCAGGCATCCTACCAAGCTGGACTACGGCCCCCGACTATTCTGACAGCTCAGGGCCGTTTTAAACCTTACCTTGAGCTAGCCCTCGGGGGCTCTTGGCCCGGGCTGGCGGCACCGTTATATGCCCGCTAATCTACCTAGCGGGCGTCTCAGGGCCGCGGAGCTGGGGGCCTGCCATGGGCGGCCTCGAGGGGGTCAGGGCGGTGCTGCTCGACCTCTACTGGACCATGGTGTACGAGGTCAGGGAGGAGGAAGAGGCCTGCAGGGCCGAGGGGTACGCCAGGGTCGCTGACGTCCTGAGCTCCCTCGGCCACTCAGTCAAGCCCGAGGACGTCGAGAGGGCTCACCGGGCGGCCTTCGAGGCCGAGCTCGAGAGGCTGAGGGGCACCATGGACGAGCTCGACGCCGTCCTCGTGTTCTGGAGGGCCCTCAGAGCCCTGGGCGTCGAACCCACCGTGCCGCTGGTCAGGGAGTGCCTCGACGCGTTCTACGGGGCTGAGGTGGGGGCCGTGAGGCTCTTCCCCGACGTCAGGCCGGCGCTCGAGCGCCTAAGGTCGGCTGGCGTGAGGCTGGCGGTGGTCTCCAACGCCACCCTGAGGTTCGAGTACGTGGTCTCGCGCCTCGGCCTGGCGGGCCTCTTCGACGCGCTGGTGGCCTCCTACAAGGTCACGAAGGTCAAGCCCCACCCGGCCGTGTTCGAGGCCGCCCTCAGGCTGCTCGGGGCCGAGCCCAGCGAGGCCGTGATGGTGGGCGACTCCTACGGGGCCGACGTCGTCGGGGCCAAGAGGCTCGGCATGAGGGCCGTCCTGGTGGCGAGGGGCGGCCTCAAGCCCAGCCTGCCCATGTCGCTAGGCCCGCCGCCCGACGCCGTGGTTAGGGACCTCCTCGAGCTCTGCGACCTGCTGAGTTGCTGAGGGCGGCTGGCCAAAGCACTTCTATCTGGCGCTCCCCACTCAGAGCCGGTGAGCGATCTTGCACCTCCTGGTGGACATAGAGAAGCGCGAGAGGGCCGACAGGGTGACCGTCGTCAAGGCCAGGGAGGCCATGCTCAGCGCCCTGTGCAGGGCGGCTGGCGAGTGGGTCGAGGTAGAGCACTACACCAGGGTGACCGAGGACTACCTGGAGAGGCTGGCGCCCAAGAGCGTCGTGCTCAGCGGCAACAGCACGCCGTGGGAGCTCTACGACCGGGAGGAGCTCGAGGCCTTCATGGAGTGCCTGAGGGCCTGGAGGGGGCCCCTGCTCGGCATATGCGGCGGCCACCAGCTGCTGGCCATGGCCTACGGGGGCAGGGTGG
>CAZCFI010000126.1:0-2726 GCA_964497915.1 uncultured Thermoproteales archaeon | reverse complement strand
ATGGCCAGCCCGGGGCATACCCCGACGCAGGCCCCGCACCCCGTGCACCGCTCGGGATCGACTACAGGCACGTACCTCGTCTCGCGGTCTAGCCTCTCGAACGGCACTATCTCGCTGAGGGCCCTCCCCACCAGCCCCCGCACGCTGTCGAGCCCCCTCTCGCTGAGCCACCGCTCGAGCCCCCTCAAGATCTTGCCGATGACCTCGTAGCCCCCGACCACTATCGCCGTGCACACCTGGAACGCTCTGGCGCCGACTAGCATAAACCTCAGCGCGTCCAAGTGGTCGCTTATGCCCCCCGAGCCTATGATCGGCACCTTGAGCCCGCTTAGCGCCATCCTCGCCACCCACCCGCAGCTCAGCGGGACCATCCAGGGCCCTCCGTAGCCCCCGAAGCCGCCCCACAGCGCGGGCCTCATCGAGTCTGGGTCCACGACGAGCCCCTGGAACCTAGCGGTGGCCACCACGGCGTCCGCGCCGCCCCTCTCCATCGCCAGCGCCACCTCGACCGGGTTGACGCCGTGGGGCGTGACCTTGCCCGCCACTGGGATGGCGACCTCCTGCTTGACCGTCCTCACCACCTCCTCAACCAGCTCTAGCCTAGCCGCTGCCGCCCTGCCCATCGCTGACCCCTCTGACTCCTCGACGTGCGGGCAGGAGAGGTTGAGCTCGACCATGTCAGCGCCCGAGTCCTCAGCCAGCCTAGCCAGCTTGGCCCACTCCTCCAACGTCCTACCAGCTATGCTGGCGATGACCACGACTCCCGCCTCCCTAGCCCTCTCCCTGACCCTCCTCAGGTGCTCAGCCCACCTCTCGGGCTCGTAGGGCGACATTAGCTCGACGGAGTAGAGCGAGAAGTAGCCGCCCCTGAGGGCGGCCTCCGGCCTGAGCACCATGAACCTAGGCCTCGGCTGCAGCTGGTGGAGCCTGGCGTAGGTCGCGGTCTTGGTGACTATGCCGGCCGCCCCCGCCTCGATGCACTTGAGCATGCCCCCTAAAGTCATCGTGGGCGTCCCGGAGGCCACTATCAGTGGGTTCTTCAGCTCCAGCCCCGCGACCTCCACCGACAGGTCCACCATGGCCGCACCCTAGAGGAGCCCGGCCTCCCTCAGCGCCCTCCTGACGGCCTCCCTCTCCTCCTCGCCTATGGGCAGCAGGGGCGGCCTGACGTAGGTGTGCTCTATGACGCCCAGCGCGGCCAGGGCCTCCTTCAGCCTCGCTCTGTAGTTCCTCACCGGCGGGGCGAAGATCGCGTCAGCCAGCGGCTTTAGGCGCTCGTAGATCTCCCACGCCTCCTCGTACCTCCTCCTCTTGACGAGCTCGAACATCTCGACCTGGAGGTCCGTCGCCACGGTGCCGAAGCCTATCAGCGCGCCGTCAGCCCCCATTATCAGCGACTCGAGGATGAAGTTGTCGTTGCCCGTGAGGAGCGCCACCCTCCTCTCAGCCCGCCTGAGGACCCTCATGGTGTCGGAGAACACCCTGGCGTCGAACGACGCCTCCTTTAGCGCCACGACGCGCTCGATGCTCGCCAGCGCGGCTAGCGTCTCCTCGTCGAATATGACGCCGCCGAGCTCGGGCTGGAGCTGGAAGGCCACCAGGTCTACGCCAGCGCCCTCGGCGACGGCCCTGTAGTAGTGGTAGACGACGTCCCGGGCCCCCGGGCCCCGGAAGGCTGGCACGGGGAACACCAGCAGGGCGTCGGCCCCGGCCTCCTTGGCCTCCCTGGCCAGCCTCACCGCCTGGTCGGTGAAGCTAGCTGCCAGGCCAGCCACCACCGGGACCCTGCCCTTGACGACGTCCGTGACTATCTCGAGCACCCTGCGCCTCTCCTCCGGGTACAGGTGCGGCCCCTCGCCGGTGTCGACGTTCACCGCCAGCCCGCCGACCCTGAACTTCATGAGCCACCTTACGTAGTCCTCGAGCTCGCCCTCGCATATCCTGAAGCTCTCGTCCATCGGCAGCACGGTCGCGGGGATTATGCCCGACAGCTTGAGGGGGGTCAAGGCACCACCGTAGTAAGTTGGCCGGCCGCCGTTAAAGCTTTTTTACGGAGGGCTAAGTTGAGTGCGTGGCTCGAGTGGGCGTCGTGGTGCCAGCGAGGAACGAGGAGAGGAGGCTCCCGCTGACCCTCTCGCTCCTCCTCAGGCAGAGGGGAGTGGAGGTAGCTGAGGTCGTCGTGGTCGACGACGGCAGCACTGACCGGACGGCTGAGGTGGCCGAGAGCTACGGGGCCGTCGTGGTGAGGACTGGGAGGGTGGGGGGGTCAGGGCTGGCAGGGACGCCCTACATGGCGAGGGTCATAAACCTAGGGCTGAGGCGGCTAGCTGAAGTCGACACCGACTACACCGTGATCCTCGGGGCCGACCACCTGCTGCCCCCGAGCTACCTGCGGGAGATCACGGATAGGATGCGCAGGGACGGCGTCGTGGTGGCGAGCGGCGTCATTGCTGGGGAGAGGGTGGGGAAGGAGATAGACGTCAGGGGCAGCGGCAGGGTCGTGCTGACGCCGTGGTTCAGGGATGTTGGCTACGCCTATCCAGAGAACTGGGGCTTCGAGGCGTGGCTCGTGTACAAGGCGCTCTCCATGGGCCTCGGCGTTAAGGTGTACAGGGACCTCGTGACGTGGACTCAGAGGAGGACGGCCGCCTCAGCGCTCAGGTACTACTACTGGGGGAAGGGAATGAGGGCGCTCGGCTACCACCCGCTGTACTCGCTAGCGAGGG
>CAZCFI010000125.1:0-2758 GCA_964497915.1 uncultured Thermoproteales archaeon | reverse complement strand
GCGCAGGGCCGTTCACGGGCCCAGGCCCCGAGAGGTCTCGCCTCCCTCCCACTCACGGCCTCCGGACTCACGGAGCTGAAGTCGAGGCAGACGTTAGTGTAGCCAGGCTTTAGAAAGTAGATGATGCCCGCCCTCTCGCCCCAGCGGATGCCTAGTGCTGCACATAGCGTCAATCACATCCCCCTTCACGTCGTCGTACTCACTCTCGTCGACTACCCCGTGGGAGTCCCTGCCCTTGAAGTTAACCGAGGTGCGACTACCCAACAGTCGCGAACACGTAGATCCTGTAGAGCCTGAACTCCCTCAGGTCTCTCGAGAGCCTCAGCAGCTTGAACTCAAAGACGGCCTCCCGTCCCTGGAAGCGCTCTCGTATCCAGCCGCTCCACTCCTCTCCCTCAGCACCGCCAGGGCTTTCGACGAATCCCTTTCCCCGCATATGTAGGCGGTGTCATAGCCCTCACCCCCAGAGTCGACCACGGGCGCGTAGTGGATTAGGGACTTAAGCTCAGTGCCCTTGCTGACCCGCTATCCCGGGGCACCATACTTGAGCTTCCCTCTCCCTCGACGGCGATGGCCCCCTTGACCATCTCCTTCTTTTGTTGTCGGTGGCTACGCCAATGGGCAATTAGCTACCGCGCACACCATGCCGTGTCTCTCAGCCACGTCCCGCAGGAGCTCTGCCTGGCAGGCGCTGGACTCCAGCGCCCCCACGCCCTCATTTAGCAGCTTGCCCGGGATGTGGCCAGAAGCTCGTCACCCCGTGAGTTCCGGCCCACCCGCTCGTCACGGTGGTGGCCCAGCTCATAGACTGGCTGGACAGGGTGTGGGACCCTCACGGGCACCTCGAGAGGCTGCTGAGGGAGATCGACGTCCTCGGGAGCTCGAGGGTCGGGGTCGAGATGTCTCTCGTGACCATGGCGGCCAACAGCGTCTGCGGCGAGGTGAGCGCCCCCTGCACGCCGATGTTCAGGCTTATAGGGAGAGCGTTCGGCGCTCAGCTCGTCGACGCCACGTCCTGGCCGACCTAACGAGGACGTGGGCTGTGGGCTCGCCAAGCAAGCGCTACGAGGACGCTCACGATGCCATATGCGCCGCCATGGACAGCGCCGTTAGAGGCGAGAGGGGAGGGGTGGCGGCCAGCGAGGTCGACGGGTTCGCTAGGGCCGTGATCCGTGAGAGGGGGTACGGGCAGTACTTCCCCACAGGCTGGGCCACGGGATAGGCGTGAGGCTACACGAGCCGCCAGCCCTCCACCCCGCATCTAATGACATCGTGCCGCTGGGCGCGGTGCACACCGTGGAGCCGGGGCTGTACTTCAGGGACTTCGGCATGCGAGTGGAGGACGTCGTGCACGTCCTGAGGGACAGGGCGGTGGTGCTCTCGACCTACGACAGGGGGCTCTAGCCAGCCCAGGGCCAGCTAGGGCTGGTCGGCCCAGCCCTCACGGGCCAGCGCGGGTGATGAATATCTTATCCGGCATGGCCCTGTAGTAGCCCCCGACGACGTTCCTCCAGGTAGCGCCGTGGGGCTTCGTGTACACTACCTTGGACGCCTGGTCCGGCACGCTCTCGAAGGGCTCCTCAACCCCCAGGTAGAACTTGTGGGAGTACCCTCCCTTTGCCAGGTACACCGCTATCCTGTACGTGCCGTTGAGGAACACCGTGACCCTTATGACGTGGTCCTTCCAGTCGTCCAACGTGCGCTTGGTCGGCGGGTAGTACAGGTCCTCCCAGAATATCAGGAAGTCCAGCTCGACCTCGCCAGGTACGGCCTCGAGGTAGAACCTGAAGGTGCCGTGGGGGTCGTGCCACGTGAAGACCCAGTCCTGTCCAGCCTTGGTAGGGTTGACCACTATCAGCACCGGCGAGTCGACTGGCCTCTGGCCCCACGACGCTGGCGTACTGGTGATGGTGTACTCGTCCACTCCGGCGAGTATCGGGGCGTAGCCCTCAGCCACGAGCGCCCTCCCCGACACGCCTGGCCCGTAGTCGCCGTATAGCCTGTAGTGGCCACTCGAGTAGTCGAGCACTATCCAGTGAGAGCTCGAGACTATGGCCTGCAGCCCTATCAAGGGCACCTTGGCGCTCAGCGCGCCAGCTAGGACGTGCGATGGTATGGTGATTGTGGTCTCAGCGCCGCTCACCGACGATAACTTTATGTAGCACCTGCCTCCGCGGCTCACGGCCACTCTGCGCAGGCTCAGCGAGTCGATGACTACCATCTTAACCTCGCCTGGCTTAATCGTCTCGTTGCCCTTCTTCACCAAGGTCGCCCTGGAGCCCTGGACTAGGAAGATAGCGTCAACCTTGACCGCGCTAGCGCCGACGTTCCTGACGTAGGCCACAATTGCGCCCTCTGGCGTCACCTTGAACGCCTCCACCTTGAGGCTGCCCGGCGACGGGCTCCCCGGGAGGCTCTCGCCCACGCTCGAGACCACCCACACGTAGACAGCCGTGGCCGCGGCCATCGCTATCAAGATCAGGAGAAGCGCCGACACCAGCTTCGACATGGTAGCCCTCAGGGCTCTCAAAGAGAAAGGGTTTCTCTTAAGTGTTTCTATCGTTAAATGACGGCGCTCGCCTAAGTGGCTGACGCCATGGCCCTAGCGCTCTGCTCAAAACCGCTCTCCGAGTGACGCAGTGGGGCGGAGCGTAGCAGGCGTGCGAGAGCTCCACTTATAAGTCACATGGGGCGGCTTAAAGAGTCGGTGAAGGTGGTGCTCTACAAGGAAGACTGGGAGGAGTGGAGGGAGGCCTAC
>CAZCFI010000124.1:0-2852 GCA_964497915.1 uncultured Thermoproteales archaeon | reverse complement strand
CTGATGTCCACGTCCAAGACTAGCCTCCTGCCCTTGGAGTAGCCCAGGGTGGCGTAGTCGAGCCCCAGCCCGGCGAGGTAGTCCACTATCTCCCTCCTGGCGTCCTGCTCCAGCCTCATGACCACCTCGCTCTCCACGTGGATGTGGAAGCCGCGGTGGCCGGAGAACGCCAGCTTTATCTCGTCCTCAGACAGCCCGAACTCGTCCAGCAGGACGTCGCAGACCTTTAGGGCCTCCTCCTTGGCGGCCTCTACGCAGAGGTCGCACACCCACACCTCCCTCTCGAACCTCTCCCCACCGCACCTGGGGCACTTGGCGGGACACATGCCCCTGCCAGTGAGCCCGCAGTCCAGGCACCTCCACGAGTCGTGCAGCTCCTTGCACTCGGTCTCTATGTGGTCGACGTCTATGTCAAACACTAGGTCAGCGCCCAGCCAGCCCTTCTCGTCCATCGTGGGCGCTGACGGTCTCTCGTAGTAGGCGGACGAGTAGTAGGCGTGGGCTGGTGCCTGCCTCCTGAGGTACTCCCTCAGCTCGGCCTCGCTGCCGAACGAGAGGTGCCTCACCATCCCCTGCCGGTTGAATAGTATGAAGCCGAACTCCCTGGCCTCTAACCTGGAGGGGGCGCGCACCCTACTCGCATTCCTCCTGTAGTACTCCCTAAATAGCTCTTCAAGCAGCTCCCTCCCCACGGCGCGCACCCCTCGCCCTCCTGATGTAGTACTGCAGCGGGTGGCTGACGCGCCCACACACCCTGCCCTCTGGGTCGGCGCACAGCCCCAGGCTCCTCATGTTGGCGCACTTGTAGGGCAGGTACTTGACCCTAGAGCCCCTGAGGCCAGCGAGGTGCTCGACCTGGTACCTAGCTACGCGCTCGTTGAAGTCCGGCGACGTCCTGAACAGCGCCAGGACCTCGTCGACGCCGTGGCCTATGTTGAGGAGGAACGTCGCCAGCGCGAACCTGGCGGCGTGCGGCAGGTTCTTGCCGCTCCTGAGGTCCTCCAGGAGCTTGCGGATGCACGGCGGGTACAGGTCCTCGCCGCCCGGCTCGGCCCCGACCTCGACCTTGAGCTTGCTGTAGTGCCGCGACCACAGCGCAGACAGCTTGCTGACGCACTCAGCCACGGCGTTAGGCAGCTTGCCCGCGCTCAGCGCCTTGCTGCACCTCTCAACTACGTACCTCTTGACGGCCTCCTCGAGGAGCCTGGCAAGCTCGCTCTTGCTCACCAGAACGTAGCCCTTAGTCAGCCTCCTGTTGACGAGCTTCCACTCCCTCGAGGCCTGAGGGATGTGGCTGACGTAGTTGGCAAAGTGGACGGCCACGGCCGCCCCCTCGCCGTCGCTCTGCGCCCTGACGTCCCACCCGAACGTCTCCCTAGCGATCCACAAGAGCTTGTCTAGGTCCTCGCCCTTGAGGAGCTCGCCGACCCGCTTGGACTCGGCGGTGGCGTACCTGTGTATTAGGGGCCCGTCGCCCAGGGCGGAGAGTAGTAGCAGGGCTACGGGGAACGAGAGCAGCTCTATCTCCGGATCCAGGGAGAGGTCGGTGCTCACTCGCCTGTGCCGGATGGCCTCCTCAATCCTCTCGTAAGCCCTCTCAAGTATCCTGCGCCCAACGTCCGTCTCGAGGTCGCTTAAAGTGAGCCCCCTAGCTCTGAAGTACTCAACGGCCTCTCGCAGGAATGGGTACTTGACTAAGTCATAAAACGAGATGGGGCTGCGCTCCCACCCCCTAGCGACCCTGAGGTAGCTCATGCTGGCTCTAGGCCTCTAGCCTCGGCGCTAGGAAGTACGACAGCCTACCTCCCCCAGCCAGCTCAAAGGACAGCAGGAGCGGCTTGTCGGTCGCGAACTCTATCCCCGCTATGTCGGACAGGTTGGCAGCCCTCTTGAGCATGTCGGACAGGTAGCTTATGGGGTAAGTCGACCTAGAGGGCTCGTCCACCTCGTACTCTATCAGCGAGCCCGTGTCTATGGTGAACTTGACCTCGACCTCACCCTTGTCGCTGTGCGCGTAGACCCTCAGGTAGTCCTCCTTAGCGTCGAAGCTCACGCTGTCGCTCACCAGCTCAGCATCCTTGATGGCGTCCTTCAGGGTGTCGCTGAGCATCTTGGCCCTCACCGTGAAGTTTAGCTTGGGCAGCGGCAGCTCCTCGCCAGCTATGTCTATCACGGGGAGGCTGAAGCTCCTCTCAGCCTTCCCCACTATGCTTATCTTGAGCCTGCCACCGACGACCTCTAGGATCACCCTCTCGTCAGCCCTGCCCCTCTTCATTACCTTGTTCAGCTCGTCGAAGTTGACGCCTATCTTCACCTCCTCCTCGCAGCTGAACTCCTCGAAGGCGCTAGCTGGCAGGTTAAAGTCGACCATGGCTATCCTCGAGGGGTCGAGGGCCCTCAGCCTCATGCCCGACGGGTCTATTGTGAAGTTGGCCTCGTCGACTAGCGCGGCGAGGCTGGCAACGATGTACCTCCACTCTCTGGCGTCGCCGAAGACCAGCCTGACGCTAGCTGACATGGCCACCACCAACGCGTGAGCCTCACTTATCTAACCAGGCGCACTTATATAAAGGGCTTGTTTAAGGGGCCTGGGTACGCTGAGGTGTCACCCTAATCGTACTCGCGCCAGACGTGGCCGCACTTAACGCACTTAAAGAACCTGGTCGCTGGCTCGTCCGCCGCCCTCGTCTGCACGGTCCAGAAGTACGCCTCGTTGTGGCCGCAGGCCGGACAAGTGACCTTGACCCTCGGGAGGGCCCTCACCTCGACCTCATCCTCGATCACGACTATCCTCCTCCCCCTCGAGCCCTCCCTCCTCACCCTGAATGACCCCCCGCTTGCCTTCTCCTCAT
>CAZCFI010000123.1:0-2864 GCA_964497915.1 uncultured Thermoproteales archaeon | reverse complement strand
GTAGGGGGGCTGGCGGCGAGGGGCAGGCTCTCAGCTGGCCCGCGGCTCTCGAGTGCCTTGCGGCGTCGGCAGCGCTGGGGGTGGCGGCCGCGCTAGCGGCGCGCTACGCCGCCAAGAGGGTAGTGCCACTTGAGAGGTAGCGAGGTGCGGGGCGCGTGCCGAGGCGAGCGGTGGCCATCAGCGGGAGGCTGGCTAGGGTGTACTTCACCCTGCTGAGGCACGGTAGGCCCATGGGGGTGCGGGAGGTCCAGCGCCTAGCGGGCCTCAGCGGCCCGAGCTCCGCCAAGCACTACCTGGACAGGCTGGTCGAGCTGGGCCTCGCTGAGAGGCGGGGAGGGGAGTACGTGGCCAGGGTGAGCAGGGACTCGCTCATGTCCGTGTACGTCGGGCTCCTCGGCAGCGTGGTGCCCCGGCTGATACCCTACGCTGCGTTCAGCACGACCCTCATCGCAGCGTACTACGTCTTGGCGAGGCCGCCGCTTGACTGCCTCGTGATGGCAGCCGTGCCCACGGCCCTCCTCTGGGCTGAGGGCCTGAGGCTGGCTAGGCTAGCCAGGAGGTGCGCTCGTGAAGCTGCCTCTCCAGCTAGGCCGGACGGGCGCGGCCATGAGGTGTCAGGAAGCAGTAAAGCGTTAAACCCCGACTCAAGCGAATATGCATTACCTGAACATCTACGAGAGAAGATGTCATGATGGAATAAAGTGTAAAGAAGCCCATAGAGGGTCACGCTTGAAAGCAGGTAAGACCTCAATGAGTTCTAAGGAGCTTTACCTTTTTATCCTCCAGCTCTCTCAGTTCTCCTGGGGGGTTTTAAAGTGACTATAGTCGTCGGCATAGTATGTAAGGATGGGGTCGTTCTAGCCAGCGACAGTCAAGTCGAATTCTCAAGAGGGGTTCCCGTCAAGAGAGTTAACGCCAATAAGATATGCAGGCTCCTCGAGGAGTACTACGTAGCGATAGCGGGAGCAGGCACATTGACCTTCATCAGAAAAGCGATAAGAGAAATTGCGAGACACGTGGCTGATAGGGAGCGCAAGGAAGGAGACTGTCCCTCGACGAAATTGCAGACCTAGCAGAGGGCGTCATGGCCAAGATTCATAAGACATATAATATTGAGCGACTAAGGTACCTTTACGAGAGACTAGCGGGCGAGTAAGTGAAATGCATAGGTTTACGCTACTCATGGGCGGCGTTGAGGTGAGTGACAATGACGTCATTCGCAAGCTTTACATACTTCACGAGGACGGAATCGCTGAGGAGGAGGCATACGCTACCATAGGCAGCGGTGCAGCCTATGCTGAGTACTTGCTCAGCAAGTTCTATGATCCTGGGATGAAACTCGACGTGGGTAAGAAACTGGCTGCCTATGTAGTTAGAGAAGTCGAGCGTATGGATCCTAACGTGGGCGGCCCGATAAACATGGTCGCGATAGGCGTGCGAAAAAGCGGTGAGGCACTTGAGCTGGAGTATCAAGAGCTAGAAAGCAGAGATATTGACCTACTAGGCCTTGAGCTAACAGAGCTAGAAAAGCTAATGAACAGGGTGTTCAAGAACGTCCTGCTAGGTGAATTGAGGAAGGAAGACTTGGAGAGGATGTTGAATTTGAGGTGATGTGACAGTGGTAGACGTCGGCGAGTTATTAGAGCGTAAAAGAGAGCTCCGAAGCGAGGCGATAAAATTCATAGATAAACGGTTTGAGTTAAAGCACACCTTGTCCAGCAGGAGGATGGCAGATTATAAAGTACGCTCCCTGTACGCATCAAACCCCAGACTTTCATCATTCACGGAGGAGGATAGGGTAAAATTTCGAGAGTGACTGCAGCGAGACGGACAATGGCAAATGCAACCCATTATTCCCTCCCATGCGCACGACGGGAACTTTTGCCAGCGGGACGGAGCGGTATGTTATAGACTCTTATGCCTGGATAGAGTACTTCAAGGAAGCGCAGAGGGGTATAATGCGAAGAAGTATATTGAATTTAAGGTCGAATCCAAGTCTGTACTGCTTCCCAGGCGAAGTGGAAAGAGGCGCCGAGACTCCGGAAGGCGCAGATCTCAAGGTCGATTTCATGTTAAGTCGCGCCTTTGAGGTAGTCGAATTATCTGCGAGCATAGCACTAAGTGCAGCTCGCATAAACAGGATTATGAGGAAACAGAGGAGGAGCTGGGGGCTAGCTGACTCCATGATATACGCCACAGCTCTTCGGTACAGGGCTATAGTAGTTACTGGGGACGAGCACTTCAGAGACCTCCCCAATGTAACCATGATAAAGTGATATTTTACGCCAAATATGTCAGAGCTTGGTCTAGGGACTTGCAGGCTTTAGGCTCGTCTCTCTTAAAGTTGCGGCTACAGTTACTCCCTATCAATCGATTGGCACGAGGTGGCGCCGTAGCTGAGGACGGCTGCACCGTGGCGCGCTAGGCCTTATACCAGTCGATTGACCGTCGCGATGCGTAGATTCTAAGTGTAGTGTAAAGATTCCATAGCTAGCTCTACGAGGTGAGAGCCGAGGTTAAAGGTTGGTGAGCTCGTCAGGTTCTCTGATCCTCTTTGCTTACATCTCACGCCAGCGACTACTTAAGCTCCTAAGGCCAATAGTCCTACTTTAGCTCCATGAGCTTCTAGCATTATTCATCAGAAGCTTTAGATACACACGGCCTTACCGAGGACCACTTTAAAGAAGTTGGAATAGGCCTTGAGGGGGCTTACTGAGCTCTGCTGAATGTTTGAGAACAGACCCCACGACCACACTTAGCCACTTCTAGATCTAACGCTATTATCTGTAATGCAAGCCCGCCAAGGGGGATCAGCTCGTCGCGAGCTCGTCACAGGTCCGACACCTGGGACGGCCTCATCATCG
>CAZCFI010000122.1:0-2941 GCA_964497915.1 uncultured Thermoproteales archaeon | reverse complement strand
CATTAAGGAATACAAGAAGTCATATCCAAACACAATACCCAATACGAAGTTGAGGACGGCAACTGCAAGTGTAGCGATGACTATAACCTTTGTGAACTCTGCCATCTCTCTCATCAGTGGCGTGCTTATTTCCCTTGTTTCCATCACAATCTTCGCGATTTTGCCTAACTCTGTTTGCTCTCCAGTTGCTACCACAATCCCCTTCCCAGAACCCCGTGTGACGAAAGTTCCGCTGAATGCCATACAGCGCTGATCCGCAGGAGGCAAATCTGGTCTTGAAATAGGTTCAACGCTCTTCTCCACTGGTGTAGATTCTCCAGTAAGTGTAGACTCGTCGATAAACAGATTTTTTGCATAGAACAGGCGTAAATCCGCTGGTACCTTATCACCACTCTTAAGTAGGACAACATCGCCCGGAACAAGCTCTCTCGCTAATATTGACTTCTTTTCGCCATCTCTTAGCACTGTACAATAGTGAGGCATCATCTTCTCCAAAGATTCTATGGAGGATTGGGCTTTTCCTTCAAGGATAAATCCTATAATCGCATTTGCAATGACAACCCCCATAATAACTACGGTGTCTGTGTAGTGTTCAAAATAGGCGGTAACAAAAGTGGCAACGAGCAGAACGTATATCAGGGGGTTATGAAACTGTAGCAGTAATCTGATTAGAGGGCTAATCTTCCTAAACTTCAGCTCGTTGTATCCATATTTTTCCAGCCTTGCTTTTGCTTCGCTGGTGGTAAGACCAATACTACTCGATTTTAGAATTTCAAAAACATCTTTTACAGGTAGTCGATACCACTCGATGTTTGACACTGAACATCTCCTCACATTGTCTTGTATACTGATACTTTTTCGTCTTATTTGTTGGTTTCCCTTAAATTGTTAACAGTATTCTACAAACAAACCCTTTGATTTAACAAAATCGATAAATCGTCTGTATGTATCGTTGACACTTAACGTCTCAGCATCGCCTATAGCTATCAGCTTCCTCTTAGCTCTTGTCAACGCAACGTTTAACCTTCTCAAATCATTCAAAAATCCAATTTCTCCTTCCTTATTACTTCTGACAAATGAAATGATCACAACCTCCTTCTCCCTTCCTTGATAGCCATCTACAGTGTTCACTTCGACGTCTACAAGCCTTCTGATCAAATCAACCTGATCATCGTATGGCGTTATAACTCCAATCCACTCCGCTTTAACACCGATTTCAATCAAACTCTCGACTATTTCCCTTACAATTTTCGCCTCAAGCGGATTTTCTCTGGACATCGATCCCTTTCTACGCCTCTCCCACTTGTTCTTACATTTAGACGTATCTACAAACACCAAAACCTCGTCTGGATCGAGTATCCGCTTTAATCTACCTTTGTCCTTTACGCCTAAATCTGCGAGTGTAATGTTCCTAACGCTTTCATGAGCTTTGAGCTTTCCACCGTAAAATTCGTTGTTTGGAAATTCCATAAGCTTTTCGTTCATCCTGTACTGCACGTTTAGCATTGCAGAGCATTGCGAAAATCTTTCGATGAGTTTTTCAAATAGAGTTTCACTTAACTCCTTTGAGCCACTTAAAATTGTTGGAGGTAACTGTTTGTGATCTCCAGCTAATACGAATACCTTTGCTTTGGCAATAGGAATTAAAACGCTTGGAATAGTAGCTTGAGTAGCTTCATCTATTACAACTACGTCAAACGATTCTTCAATTAGAAAGGATGTGGAATTTGTAGCCAATACGACTTGTGCATTTCTAATAATCTCCTTTGCAATTTCCTCTTCAACAGCCTTAGCTTTGTCTAAAAGTGTTTGAATCTCCCTGTTAAGCTCGATCCACTTAGCCATAGACTTGATCGTTTTAGCAGACAATCCTCTTGCACCTTTGTTTGTTCTCGCAAGTTTTAAAATCTCCTCATCGCTTAAACCCCTTCTAAGCGACGGTATTGGCTTTTTAAACTTATCTCTGAGCTTTATCAAATCTTCAGCCCTTTTCCTAAGCTCTTCAACTTCTCCATAGCGTTCATGCCTTTGAACTTGTGCTAAAAGAGTTGTAGCCTTCAAATGATTTGAAACCCTCGAAGGATGACCCAGTCTGACGATTTTTAACCCTTTTAACCTTTCAACCAAGTTGTCTACGGCAATGTTGCTTTCAGCCGTAGCCAAGACTTTCTTTCCAATTTTGACGAGTTGTCTGATGAGTTCAACTAAAGTTCTCGTCTTTCCAGTTCCGAAAGGACCGTGAATTAAGAAGAAGTCTTCAGCACCTAAAGCCAAGCTAGCAGCTCTAATCTGACTCTCGTTAAGCTCTTTGTCAAACGGTTCAAATTCTACGGGTTTAGGCTTTTTTGGCTTTTTCAATCCCAATACAAATTCTAAAGCCTTAACGCAACTATCACTCAGTTTTGAGAGGTTTTCGATCTGCCTTTGAAAGGTTACGTCGTTTGCATATAGATCGATCCTTACACCCTTTAAAGCCCATTCTGGAACTTTTTCGAGTGCTACAGTTATGAAACGCGAGCCTTTTTCTGCAACTACTCCTACGAGATCGCTCTTCAGCGGATCGCCTTTGCTTATCAGCACTAAGTCTCCAACGCCTATTTCAGTCTCGAAAGGCTCTTTTCTACCGTATCTCACAAGCTTGTAGCCAAATTCCTCGTCGATAACCTTGCCGTTGAGGTTTAGAATTGCTCTACCCCTCTTTTCCCTCTCAGTGCCACTTAAAGCTTTAATTTCATTTAGCATAGCTTCTATCTCAGCCTTTCTCTCCTCTTCTACGAGTTTCTTTAGCTTTTCTACGTATTTTTTCAACTCTTCTCTATGCATTTTTATCAGGATAGGGTGACCTTATACAATCGAAAACAACACTTAGTACATGTTTCTATGGGATTTTTACTGTTTTTTATGCCCAATTTTCTGTCCATTTTATTAATCTATAGTATAA
>CAZCFI010000121.1:0-3013 GCA_964497915.1 uncultured Thermoproteales archaeon | reverse complement strand
CCCTAGCTCCCCGCGCCCCCTCACTCGCACCCCAGTCGCGCCCGCACCACTCGCCCAGCCAGAGGGCGCGAGGGCCCCCACACCTAAGCGCCGCGCTAGAAGAGGCCCACCAGCTTCAGCAGGATTGCGATCAGCAGAGCAGTCGTGGAGCCCCCACATGCTCACTAGCATCCTGACGACCCACCAGAGCCTGCCCCTGACCTCCCTGATCTCGCTCCTGAGCTCCTCCCTCAGGTGCGCCACCTCGCCTTCCAGCTTGGCCAGCCTCTCGTTCATCTGCTCCACAGCGCTCCTGAGGTAGCTCAACTCCCCCTCAACGCTAGCTAGCCCCTCCTCGACGGGCATCCACTAGGGTGCTGGAGGCGGGAGTGTAAAAGGCTGACGAGGGAAGAGCCAAACTTTGGGGGCTGTGCAACTGCAGCCAGAGCTAAAAGGCTTCAGGGGACTGAGCGCAGTCGCGAGCACAATCGGTGAAGCTTAGAGATTAAGGGTCAGAGAGGTTGAGCGCCATCTTAGCGCTTTAGGCTACGGCCTCGTACAGCTAACCTCTAAAACCCTCACACACGCCGCCTGGCTTGACCCCCATCACTTAGCTGCCCTTGAGCGGGTGGGCGATGGCACCGCCAGTCCGTGGGCCACGCCCTGGTCGGAGTCGTGGAAGCGCCTAGACGCCCCGCTGGGGAGCCCAGCGTCGGCCTCGGTGCCGCTGTCGAGCGTCACGTGCAAGGCCCCCGAGCTAGCGTGCGCGCGGCGTCGCGCACCTCGCCTACGGCTGCGTCGTGGCCTACTTCGATCGCCTCGGCCGTCACGCACCTCCCCTCTACCTCGTGCCAGCCGCAGAGCGGGTAGAAGCTGGCTAAGACGACTGCCACCAGAGCTACAGCTAAGACCTCCCTCTTCTTGGTCCAGAAGCCCCTGACCCCCGCTCGCGCTCGGGCCTCTCCTGAGGCCGCCCTCTGCCATCGCTTTAAAATAACTATGGGGGAGTTCCGCTGAGCTGCTCAGCCAGCGCCCTGCCTTGGCGCTAGGTCCGCCGAGGGCTCGAGACCGAGCCAAATATATTCGGCCGAGGGGCAGTATCAGCTGGGGGTCGGCGCGTGGGCAAGTTCGGGCGCCTGGTGTCGCCGAGCGCGTACGCCAAGTACGTCAGGGGCAAGTTCGGGCGCCTGGTGTCCCCTGAGGCGGTGAGGAGGCGTGGTCGTGAGGGTGATGGTCGAGGTGAGGAAGGGCAGCGCTGCTGTGAGGACACCAGCGGTCGCTAACTCTGGGTACGAGGCTGGGGAGGCGGAGGTGCACCTCCCTCTAGCCCTGGCCAGGAGGCTCGGCTTCTGCCTTAAGGGGCTCGCGGGGGCCAGGTACAGGGTGGTCGGCGGCTTCACCTCAGCGTACGTAGTTGGCGAGGTGCTAGTCAGGGTGGTCACCAGCGATAGGCGCACGCCCTGGGTGAGGGCTAGGGCCGTGTCGGTGCCTGGCGAGCACGAGGTCCTGCTGAGCGACAGGCTCCTCGACGCGCTTGGGATCGAGATCGTAAGGGCGGGCGACGGGCTCTGGAGATTCCACGGGGAGCCCTCCGGCGTCCTCAGGGAGAGCGCTGAGGCCCGGCTCTGGGTCTGACGTGAACCCGGACAAGTGGACGCGTCCTCGCGCCAACCCTTAAATATGTGGCGGGCTGACCTTGCCCGTGTACTGGGGGTCGCTCGTCGAGTTCGCTAGGGAGGCTGGGGTCGGGGAGGGCGAGCTGAGGAGGGGGCTATTCGAGCCCAGCGCCGAGCCGCGCGAGGTGCGCCGCGCCCTGGACGTCCTGGCCGCGTTCGTCGAGCGCCTGGTAAGGGGCGAGGTCGACGGCAGGCTGAGAGTCGACATAGGCTACGCTCCCCCCGGCGTCTACGTCATCGCCACCTACCTCGAGTACGTCGAGGACCACGTGGGGGCGGTGGGCGTCGTCCACAGGATCGTGCACATGGAGAGGCGCGTGGGCCCCCCGCTCTGCAGCGGGCCGAGCGAGCTGGACGCCCTCATCTCTAGCGTGGTGGAGAGCACCAGGGAGGAGCTCGACTACCTGTCCAGGGTCTTCAGGCCAGCGAGGCGCCGACCCGAGGGCAGCGCCAGCTGAGGGGGCTGGGGCCAAGCTTATTACTTACTGAATTATTGTATAGTTGATGGAGGAGGCTCTGAGGAGGGCCCTGGCGCTAGCGGTCATGACGTCAGCCGCCCTGCTCCTCCTCTCTCTGGCTCTAAGGCCGCGCCCCAGCTCAGGGGGAGAGGTGAGCGCCCTCGCCGCTGCAGCGGCCATCAGGGACTGCTTGCTGTCGTTCAAGCCGCTCGTCGTCCTGCTCAAGCCGGGCGGCTTGGGCTCCCTGAGGGTCGTGGTGGCGCCCAGGCAGCCAGCCGTCGCTGTTCCGTCAATAGAGGTCGTGCGGCGCGCCCTCAGAGTGGCGGTGGTCTTCAGCGGCGAGCGCGCCCTCTCCAGGACGCTCGAGTACAGCGTGATAGCCCTGCCCAGCTCGGGCTTAGTGATCCCCCGAGACGCCAACTTCTCGAGCGCTAGGACCGTCGTCGTCCACGGGGACGGCTCGAGGCTCTACGTGGAGCTAGTCCCCTACTGCAACTGCACTCGCAGGGGCTGGGAGCTACTCGTCGAGCTCTTCCTCTTCAGGTGCTCGCTGGAGCCTAAGGAGAGGATGGCGATTCGCTTCCTAGGCTGCGTCGAGGCAGCCCGCTACCTCAGGTGCTACGAGGGCGTTGGCGCCGTGGAGGTCTACCTCGACGGCAGGCTCGTCGTGCGCGAGTACGCCAAGGCCGTCGTGCTGAGGGTCGTGTACGAGGTGTGGGAGATTGGGTAGGGGGCAGGCCACGGCCCTCCAGGTCGCTGTGGTGGCGGCGTGCCTCGCGGCGCTGCTCTCCCTGCTCCTCCACGCGCTCAGCCCGCTCTCGAGGCTCAACCCAGCCCCCCTCATCGCGCTCAGGGTGGCCAGGGTCGCTGAGGAGGCGGAGGGCGTGGTGGGCCTGAGGC
>CAZCFI010000120.1:0-3110 GCA_964497915.1 uncultured Thermoproteales archaeon | reverse complement strand
GCCCAGCGCCGCCCCCCCTGCTGGCGCTGCTCGCGCTGGCGACGGCGCTGATGTGCCTGCGCCGCTCGAGGCTCGCGGGCGCTGCGTCGGTGGCGGTGGCGGCGCTGGGCTGCGCTCTAGCAGCCGTCGGTGTAGGCGCGGCCGCGCCCGCCTCGGCCCTAGCTGTGTCGCTCGTCTACGCCCTGACCGCCAGGGGCGAGCTGGCCTCCATCACCTCCTTCGCCTCGCTGCTCGCGTGCGCCGCGTGCCTGGCCGCCGCGGCCAGGTACCTGCTGTTCTTCGCCGCCCCAAGCAGGCCCTTCTCAGACCCCTCGTGGGCCGTCGCCGAGCTGCACCTCAAGGTCCTGCACAGCCTCCAGCCCCTGAGCGCCGCGGTCTACGCTACGATCCCAGTAGTCGGAGCGTGGAGGCTACTGTCCCCTAGGCTCAGCGAGCGGAGCGAGACCTCGCCTCCGCGCGGCGACATGAGCCGCGCTGAGTCGTTAGTAGTGTTAGCGTGCTCGATGGCGCTGGCAGCGGCCGCCAACCTGCTCCCCTACTCGCCGGCGGCCAACCCGCGCTCCGCGCCGGTGGGCGTCGACGTCCCGCACTACGAGAGGTTCCTCGCCGAGGTGGCCGAGCTGGGGCCTGCGGGCGCGTTCGTGGCGTCCCCAGCCAGAGCCGGGTACCTCCTCCTGGCCTACCTCGTGATGCTGGCCTCAGGCGCGCCACCTGAGGCGGTGGCCAAGTTCATGCCCTCCCTCCTGCTGCCAGCGGCCGTCGCCTCCTCCTACCTCATGGTGCTCAAAGCCAGCGGGAGCAGGGGGCTAGCGGCCCTCTCTTCACTCCTCCTCGCCACGTCCCCCCTCGTGACGGCAGGCGTGTACGGGTCGTTCCAGGCGAACATGATGGCCCTGGCGCTGGCGTACCTGCAGCTGGCCCTCTACTTCAGCTCCGACCTAAAGGTGGCGCTGCCAACCTTAGCCCTCCTGTCGGCCCTCTGCCACCTGGCGCACCCCTGGACGGCCCTGCAGGTGCTAGCGGCTGCGGCGCTGCTGGCCGCAGCGAGGCGGGGGAGGAGAGAGGTGCTGGTGGCCGCGGCGATGGCCGCTGGCGTCGCCCTTAGCGACTGCGTGAGGTCGTCGCTGGCCCCGGCGGGCCGCGGCACAGCAGCCGACGTGGTGGGCGGCTACCTCAACGCCACGCTGGCCCGAGCCCTCGGCAACCTGCTGTCATTCCCCCGCACGATGCACTTCGCCGTGGCAATTCTCTGTGGCGGATTCATGAACTACCCGCTGCTGGCTCTAGCACTCATCAGCCTGCTGCTCGACAGGGACCAGCTCTCGGACCTCTTGAGCGCGTGGGCGGCGACGGCCGCCATAGCGTACTTCTCGACCTGGAGCTTCGCGTCGAGGGCGCTGCTCAACCTGCCCATCCACGTGATGGTGGCCAGGGCCGTCGCCAGGCTGAGGGGCGCCCACCTCTGGGCCGCCGTCAGCCTCTCCCTCTCCTACTACGCCATGTGCCTGATGAACCTGGTGCCGCCGCGTGCGGCATAGCGCCCCCGGCCCGGCGAGGCCGAGGCTCTATGAAGCTCGCCCCGCGCAGCGCGCCAAGCGCGGCTCAGCCGTAGCGACGGCGGAGCGGGTGCTGACCCCTAGTGCGCGTGGCAGGCGGGGGCCGCAGACGCCCTGAGGCTAGCGTGGGGGATCGTGAGGTTGACGAGCTCACCTGGCGAGGGGGTCGCGCGATGAGGCATCGGCGGGAGCTTCTAAGTTGGGGGCGAGGGCCCTCTCGCTCTCTGTCACCGTTGTCGCCAGAGGCGGTCGCTCGGTGGCCCTGGGCGCGAGTGGGCGTCGAGGCTAGGCGCTCAGGCGCTCGGCCAGCACTAGGCTTATAAGGAGCTGGAGGCCCAAATCTGGGCGGGGACATGAAGGGCCTGAAGTCTGAGATCTTGAGGCTGCTCAGGGAGGACGAGGAGTTCCGCTACGCGGTAGCTGGGCTGATAGGGCTTGAGGAGGTGTTGAAGAGGCTCGATAGGCATGAGGCCCAGTTAGTCAAGCTGAGGGAGGACATGAACAGGGGATTTGAGCTCCTCCGCAGGCACATAGACGCCCTCGGGGCCAGGTGGGGCCTCCTGGCCGAGGAGTCCTTCAGGGAGGCCATGGCGGGCGTAGTGGAGCGCTACTTTGGCGGCAGGGTGAGGCGCTGGGCGCACTACGATGAGGAAGGGTTCGTCTTTGGCTTCCCGAGCGTCGTGGAAGTGGACGTGGTCATCAGCGACGAAGAGCACATCCTAGTGGAGATAAAGTCGAGCGTCTCCAGAGCCGACGTCTTCGAGCTGTGGAGGGTGGGCCAGCTCTACGAGCGGGTGCGGGGCGTGAGGCCTAGGCTAGCGATAGTGTCTCCCTTCGTGAGGGAGGAAGCCAAGAAGCTAGCAAAGGAGCTAGGCATAGACGTCTACACGAGCTTGTAGCCTCGAGAGTTGCGGCCAGGCGCCCTGAAGGCCGCGCGCCGGGCCTGGCGCGTGCTGCCACCCCAAGGGCAGGCTCGTGGGCTCTGAGGCCCACCTGAACCTAAGAGAGTCACTCTCTGCGACTCTGCGGAGGTCGGCTCTGGCGAGCCCCACCACTCGCCACCACCTGCGCTAGTCCACTTGGAGGTTAGCTTGAGTGGAGAGTGGGGGAGCCGCGCCTCTCGCGCCTACCAGTGGATCGCTCGCGAGCGCAGTGCGTGAGGCAGGTGGCCTTCTAAGCGAAACGCCAGGCTGCCGTTCCGGGCGAGCGCGGGTCCTCTCTGAGTTAGCGCTGCTAGAGCCCCCTAGGTAGGAGCTGGGCCTGACGCCGAGGAGCAAGGCTTGACCCAACAGCGCTTAGTGACAGGCGCAGAGCGGAGGTCGATGCGCCCTAGCCAACTGAGCGGGCGGAGAGGAGCGCCTCAGGCCCACCTCGACACGGGCCGCATGCCTCCTGCGATCCGCCGCCAGAGCGAGGCCAGGGCCTGAGGCTGAGGGCTCAGTGCGCAGTTGAGGGCGCACTCGACCGCGAGGAGGCGCTCAAGCGCCTCGCCAGCTATCAGGCCGCGCTCAACGGCGAGCTCCGCAGCGCTCCGTGCGCAGCCCACGCCTAGGG
>CAZCFI010000119.1:0-3130 GCA_964497915.1 uncultured Thermoproteales archaeon | reverse complement strand
TACCTGAGAAGGTTAGGAGGATTAAAGCTGAGACTAAGATCCCGTATATCGAGATTCATGCCCACGACGATCTCGGCAACGCGGTTGAGAATACCATGGCGACTATCAGGGCTGCCAACGGACTTTACGACAAGGTGTATGTCAGCACGACTTTCCTAGGGCTGGGCGATCGAGCTGGGAACGCCGAGACCGAGAAGATCATAATGAACTGCTACATGCACTACGATATCAGGAAGTGGAATCTGAAGCCTTTGAGGGAGCTAGCGGTCTATATTGCGTCATCCCTAGGCTATCACCTACCCGTGAACAAGGCAATAGTCGGAGACGCGGTCTTCGCTCACGAATCCGGAATACATCTCCATGGAATATCGAAGCTCCCATTAACCTATGAGCCATTCCCGCCGGAGCTGGTTGGTCAAAAGAGGTCTATAGTTATCGGGAGAAGATCTGGAAGGCATGGAATAAAGCTCAAGCTCGAAGAGATACTCGGCAGAAAGGTTGATGATAATGATCCGAGGCTCATGAACCTAATCGAGCTAATATCCTACGAGTTCTCGGCAAGAGAGCGAAGATACCCGATAGGGGAGCAGGAGTTTAAGCTGCTGGCGAAGAGAGCGGGCTTCGAGGTTTAGCTAAAGCTTCACTCCATATTCCTCGAGAGCCGCCAAATCGACTGAAACCCCCAAACCCGAACCCCTTGGCAGGTAAATCGCTCCACTCCGATATTCGAGTGGTTTCTCGATTAAGTCATCCTCCAAGAAGAGCGGGCCCACGATCTCGGCTCTATACTTAATGTTTGGACATGAAGCGGCGAACTGCAGCCCAGCGGCTGTTCCGACTCCGAGTTCCAGCATGCTTCCCAGAGAATTAGGCGCTCCAGCCGCCTCGCATACGGCTGCTATCTCCTTGGCCTTTACCAGCCCTGAGCTCTTCATTATCTTGATGTTGATCACGTCTACGGCTTCGGCGGCTAGCAGCCTATACGCGTCGGAGGGGTTATAGCAGCTTTCATCCGCCATCACCTTTACTCCGGTCTCTCGAACGAGCTTTAGACCCTCTATATCGCTTTTCTCCACGGGCTGCTCAAAGAACTCCACCCCGAGTTCCGAGAAAATTTTCCCAGCCCTTACCGCGTCTTCTCTGCTATAGCCTTGATTCGCGTCAACCCTTAGACTTAGATTGGGGAACTCCTCTCTCAACATCCTCACCCGCTTAACGTCTTCCTCCAAGTTTTCTCCGACCTTCAGCTTCAATCCTCTAAATCCGGACTTCGCGGCTTTCCTAGCCTCCTCGATTATGAAATCCATCTCACCCAGCCCTATGGGCCAGATGAGCTCTAAGTGATCCCTAACTCTTCCTCCTAGAAGCTGGTGTATGGGGATGTCGAGCATTCTGCCTATTAAGTCGAGTAGAGCATTCTCGATAGCGCATAGAGCGTAGGGCGAGGCTCGGATCTCTTCGTCGATCTTCTTGAGAAGTTTGACCAAGTTTATCTCCTCGTTCTCCAAGAGGCTCGCGGCCGCCTTCAGCTCCTTAACCACCTCGGCTTGACCTATCCCGGAGAAGGACGGCATGGGTGAAGACTCGCCCCAGCCCTCGAAGCTCCCGGACTCCACGCAGAACAAAACATATTCAGCGCGAGGTAGATAAGGTCCTGAAGCTAGTCTAAACGGCCTGTTGAATGGGACGCTGACCGGATAAACCTCGGCTTTACGGATTCTACCTAGGCTCCAGAGAACCATTCATAATCTCTCCGCGTCTAGCTTGATTTAAGTCCTTCCAAGCGGAAGCCTCTCGACAACGTAGCCGCACAACAGTAATATTTGCGAGAATTCGAGTAAATTTCATCAGAGGGAGGCTAGGATGGGGAAGAAGGCCGCTTTAATCAGGGGGGATGGCGTTGGGCCTGAACTCTCTGATGCTGCGTTGAGGGTCTTCGAGGCCGTGGGAAGCGATGTTGAGATAATTCCGGTTGAAGCCGGATATGAATGGTGGCTTAAGCATGGCGGAGACTCCCTCATACCCAAGGAGACCTGGGAGATCCTAGAGCAGGTTGATGCCGTCCTCAAGGCTCCGACGACCACTCCACCCGACCTCAAGCACTTGAAAAGCGTAGCCGTTAGCATAAGACAGAGATTCGATCTCTATGCGAATATCAGGCCGATAAAAACGATTGGAGGGCTCCCGGGAAGACTCGGCCCAGTAGACTTTATATGCGTTAGGGAGGCTACCGAGGGGCTCTACAGCGGAGTAGATGTGAGGATCGCCCCGGACATAGCGATAGCGTTTAGGAAGATAAGTAAGAAGCAGTCCATGAGGGTTGCGAAGAAGGCTTTCGAGATAGCGAGGGAGAATGGTTGGAAGAGGGTGGTGGTAGTGACGAAGAGGAATATCATGAAGGAGTGCGATGGAATATTCGTAGAAGCGGTCGAGGAGGTGGCGAAAGGATACCCAGACATAACTTGGGAGGAATACTTCATAGATAACATGGCTCAGCAGCTCGTCAAAAATCATCAAAGGTTTAACCAAAGCGTTATTCTCGGAAGTAACCTCTTCATGGATGTAATCAGCGAGGAGGCTGCGGCGCTGGTCGCGAGTATAGGCATGGTCTACTCGGCGAACATGGGAGATGACTACGCCATGTTTGAGCCGGCTCATGGAAGCGCTCCCAAGTATAAGGGGCTGAATAAGGTGAACCCGACCGCCACAATCCTCTCGCTCGCTTGGATGCTCGGATATCTCGGGGAGAGGGATAGGATGGAGGCAATCTTCAAGGCGACCGAGGAGGTTATAGCTGAGGGAAAGCACGTAACCTATGATCTCGGCGGATCCGCTTCAACGAGCGAGATGGCTGAGGCGATAGCCGAGCGAGCTAGGAAGATCTTGGAGAAGGGATGAGCTGAAGTTTAATCCTTCTCGATCTCAACCCTAACCTCCTCGCCATCCTCGACCCCTTTCAAGCTTTGAAGCCCCTCGACGACCCTACCAAGAGGCTTTACGTCGCTGTAAGCCACCGGTCTATCATCTTTACTGGCGGGCGTTGGGCCGAAGAAGAGGCAGAGCGAGTTCCCCTCAGGCCAGTACGCCACCTCCCCAACCTCCATGAGAGTTCTCTCGCCCCTTAGCCTAA
>CAZCFI010000118.1:0-3221 GCA_964497915.1 uncultured Thermoproteales archaeon | reverse complement strand
CTGAGGCCCCGATGGCGTAGGCCTGCGTGGGTTCAAATCCCACCCCCCGCACCACGTGTTTAAAGTAGAACTCTGCTATGCGGTCCAGTGGACCCAAGTATTTCGTGATTACTTTTCCACCTTCCCTGTACTGCATGTAAACGTAGAGTCTGCCTTTAACACGCTTAACTACCCAAGTCACAGCACCAAGCCCGTAATATGGGTTACCATGTGGAACAGTATTTGTAGTTAAGGGGTAGTTAACTGAGCTCATGGTTTCACCATTTCTCTTTCTTTTACCAGGACCGCCAAGCAATCGTAAACGATTTACAGGATATTTTTCTTAGGAACCTAACCTTTCCTAGGCATTATGTTACAGCCTCTTTGAATCTTTGCTCTAATTCGGGAAGAATTATGCTAACATAGTTTTTGTCTGCTCTTAGAACCAGTTTAGAGTAGTTTAGGTCGCCTACAGTTAACTTGTAGAAGCGGTTTTGTATGAAGTTTCTAAGGGAAACATCTACAATTAAATCTTCTAGGATTTGGTAGTGTAGTTTTCGAACCAGCTTAGGCTGCATTAGCTTATGGTCTCTAGCATAGTAAGATATGTTCCTAGCAGAAACAGCAGTTTCTCTTAAACTTAAAAACAGCTGCTTAGGAAGCCATAGGTGTTCGCAGCGTTTCCTACCCCTATTATAATGTATGTTCACTCTAACAGCGCTACCTAAGTCAACATAGCCTATAGTTTTCACCATATGCGGCGGAATACGTTTCAGAAAACTCTTATAATTCTCAATAAGATAGGTTGCTTCCTCTAATCTTGCCCCGCTATAATACATTATCTCGTAAACAATGTAGTACAAGTAGTTTCTTTTTCTGAGAAAGCGCATGGTCTGAAGAAAGGAATCCATGTCAACAATTTCTTCGTTCACGTAGTTTTGAGTCTTTTTCAAACATGACCGTACAAGTGCTTTTACTCTTTCTTTTTCTTCTAAAGTAATTACACCAATTTCCCACAGATACTCAGCTAAAAGACGAAGAAGATTACCATACCATTTATTTTTAACCAGTTCAGGAATGTCTTCTAAATAAATTACATTTGGAAGCTTGTAGAAGTAGTTACGATAGTTTTTAAGTGTGTTTTTTGAAATTCTCTGTTTAAGCCATATCTCAAACTTCTCAAAAGAAGGCAAAACAAGCTTAGTTTTTGAAAGCTTCGCGCTTTTTGAAATAGAAACAATTTTACTTAACAACAACTCTAGGACTTCTACCATTCTTCTCAATTCAGTTGAAGAAATGTCAGAACTACCACGCCTATATTGTAAAACTAGTTTCTCTATTTGCTCACAGTTTCCAAGACATAAAGACTTTTTCTTGTGCAAATCAGGATCCCACCATTCTTTCATAAGATAATATCTTTTCCCAATCTTCTTAATACGGTAAAAAACCACACTAACCACCTTTAAACATGTCTACTGTTAAAACAGCGTAACCATTATTTCTAAAGATTTCTCTAATGTTCTTCGATATGGAACAGACAAAACCAATACAAGGTATAAAGAATTCCCTTTTCTCATGGTAAAATATTTTCCATCTTTCCACATAGTAAATTATTCCGTCGCATTCCAGCTTAAAACATTCTTGTGGATTAAAAAAGAATTCACGATAGAAGTTCAGTTCACGAAGAATTTTCCCTAAACTGTCTGCTTTGCTTTTCACTTCAATAAACCCAGAAAATATCCAAGGATCCTCTCTAAGAATATATGTTGGTTCAATCCCCCAGCCAACTTCAACATTTACTACTGCTCTAAAGAAAATGTCAAGAAAACCGTAGTAGTAAAGTCTTCCATTTGTTCTTATTGTTAGTGGGTGTTCAGATGCTATATTAAGCCTATTATAAATTATTCGAACCATACTTAAATCATTATAAATTGTAAAAGGCTTCTTTTTCCCTTTTGATTCCCCTAGGATTAGTCCTAGCGGTTTGCAAAACCTGTAGGGATAGGGCTCATCATCACTATCAAGTAAGCCTTTTTATAGATGTGATAAACTTTAACTATAGACTTCACTATTTACTACACATTTTAGTTTTATGGTGTAAGGCGATTTGGTGCTTACCATACCTTAAGAATGCCTAGGAGAATGCCTAGCAATGCTGATGCTAATAATGAGAATAATGGATGTATTTTAAACACCGATACTGAAACTATTACAAATGCTACTATTACTATGATAGATAATATTTGAGGTATTTTAGGTAACGCTACATATGTTCCTTTTATAGTTGAAAACAACGCTAAAAGTATCAACCCTATAACAGCGGCTTTTAGGCCATTTAGCAGTGCTTGAACAAATCTGTTAGTAATATACGTAGCAAGAGCATAGGCAATTAAAGAAACTATGATGAAGGGTGGTAGTACAACAGCTGAAGTAGCCACGAACGCTCCCAAAGGCCCTGCAAGTTTGAAACCAACATATGTAGCAGCATTGACAGCAACAGGGCCTGGAGTAGAACCAGCTATAGCAACTAAGTTTAAATACTCTGATCTGGAAAGCCATTTAGCTTCTTCAACAACCTCCCTTTCAATTATAGGTAGTATGGCCCAACCACCACCAAATCCGACAATACCAACCTTAAGGAACCTGATGAACAGTTCCAAGAGTAATGGAACTTTCATCCTCTTCACCGCTGGTTTATTACCTTGAATTTTTAGTATTTTTACGTTCTCTGCAAAGCTTAATTCAGTTAGCCTTTATAAGATACTAAGTAAAGCAAACATAAACTAGCATCGGCGTTTTTATGAGCATTTAAAAGCTTTCCTACATGCTCCAAGGTGCTTTTTCTTCATTAATTCATTATGTTTAGTGTATTCCTTTCCCTCATTAAGTGAATTATCTAACTATAAGTATGGACTTGTTTGTACAATGTCTTACAAGGAAATCAGATACGCTACCAACTATAAACTTACTAATAGTACCTAAACCTCTTGAACCAACGACTATTAAGTCTACCCCATACCTATTAGCTGCCTCACATAGTTGCGGCCCCGGTTTCCCTCTTAGTAGAATAGGTTTAGCTTTAACACCTTCCCTTTCAGCCTTAAACAGAGCCCTTGCTAATAATCTATCAGCATGTTCCTTGAGCGCTCTTTCAATAAGTTCCTCCTGTGTCCTAACAATAGTTAATACTGGAGGTTTTTCAATAACATGTGCTACTAGCAGTTCTGCTCCTGTTTTCTTAC
>CAZCFI010000117.1:0-3368 GCA_964497915.1 uncultured Thermoproteales archaeon | reverse complement strand
CGGAGCCGCTGGAGCTAGGTCTTGCCCTCAGCCCTCCTGTAGTGCGTCTCGACGTAGACTATCCGCGCGAAGATGTAGAGCTTCCAGGCCTCCTCCCTGTCCCAGTACTCGTCCCTAGCCTTCTTGGCCAGCTCTAGCAGCTCCTCCGCCTCCTCCGGGGTGTACCTGTCCTTGTCCAAGAGCTCGGCCAGCCTCCTCCACTCCTCCCTCGTCAGCGGGTTGTGGGCCAGCCTGAGCAGCCTCCTGGCCTCAGCCTTCAGGAAGCTGGCCCTGTCCGACCTTATCACGCCCTCCAGCGACAGGAAGTCCACTAAGAAGTCCTGGTAGGTCATGAATAGCGTCCCCAGCCTCCTCACCTCCCTAGCCACCCTGGCCTCCACGGACTCGAGCCTCTCGTCCACCTCCCTGAGCCTGCTGCTGATCTCCTCAAACCTCCTGTCGATCTGCTCAAACTTGCGGTCTATTGCCTTGAACCTCTCGCCCATCTCCTTGAACCTCTCATCGACCTCAGCGAACTTCCTCCCCAGCCAGTAGGCTAGGCTGCCTATCGACGCCGTGACGGTGGCTATGGAGCCCGCCAAGGTGAGCAGCTCCACCAGAGTGAGCAAGGCGCGCCACCCAGCCCTTCCCTATACCCTTACCTGCCAGCCGCGCTATAAGGGTGGCGCTCCCGGTGGGGCAGGAGGCCGTCGGGCCCTGACCCTCCAAGTAAAGCGAGTGAGCGTCGCGGTCCTTGAGAGCTCGGGCAGCTTCATCAGGCTAGCCCAAGGGCGAGGGGCGAGCCCTATGCGCTATTGTTCGCGCTCAGGCTCCGCGGGCCCGCTGGCGAGAGAGGGTCGTGGTCGAGAACAAGCGGGCGCAGGGCTTCTCCGCTGAGTTCGACGAGAGAGTCTGGCCAGCCTGCCCGCTCGACGGCTCGGGCTTCGGCGCGTGTCGCGCAGCTGGCTCTCCCACGGCCCGAGCAGGGCCATCTCGACTTCGGGATGCCGATGCTGGAGGTGTACCTCGCTTACGGCATCTCCTACCCGTGAGCTGGCTCGACTGGTCCCCACAGGGGGCAGCACCTGCGGCCAGATCGGGGCGGAGCCGACGGGAATCAACCTAATCCCAGACACTTTCATGTACTACATCTCATGTGCTACATATATGGTAGGATATATAAGGTAGTAGCATTCAAGTTAGCGCATGGGCTACGTGACCGTCTCTGCTAGGATCCGGAGGGAGCTCTACCTGAAGCTCAAGGAGTACGGAGTTCCCATAAGCAGAGTCATCCGCAGGGCGCTCGAGGAGGAGGTCAGGAGGAGGGAGGAGGAAGAGGTCAGGGAAGCTCTGAGGAGAGCGCAGGAGATCCTGAGGAAGATCCCCAGGGAGGCCATCGTGGAGGCCGTACGCTCCAGCAGGGACGGGAGATGAGGGCGCTATTCGATGCGTCTGCGCTACTGAACATCGTGAGGCTGCTGGGGGCCGACGCGTTAGAGCACCTCCGGGGGTGCTATGTGCTCACGCTAACGCCCTACGAGATCGGCAACGCCCTGTGGAAGGAGGCCGTCCTCCTCAGGGTGATTAGCGTCGACGAGGCGCTCGCCTTGATGAGGTACGTCAGTAGGGCTTACAGCGTCGTGGGGTTCCTTGAGCCTAGGGACTGGGCGAGCGTCCTGAGGCTAGCCTGCGAGCTTGAGATCACCTACTACGACTCAGCCTACGTGGTGGCCGCCGTTGAGAACGGGCTGACGCTGGTGACGGACGACGAGAGGCTGCTCAAGAGGGTCGCCCAGCGGGGGAGGGACGTGGCGAGGCTCTTAGGGAGGGAGCTGACGTGCGCAGCGACCTCTGACTTAATCGGCTAGCCAGCGCGATAGCCGCACCCCTGAGGCCCTCCTGCTCCCGAGGTGCCCATGCAGACTCAGCGCTCAGCTCGCTGGCGAGCGCCTCCCTAAGTAACGCTGCACTTCAGCGCGCCCACTGACCTGTCCCCGATCCTTGACAGCGCTGCTGTCGTAGTGCCCAATCCCCTAAGGGCGCGTGCGGCCACTGCCGTGAGGAGCCCCTAAATTCCATTGAGCGGGTAGGGCCGGGTGATTCTGAGCTAGGCTGAGCTGAACCCAGCGGTGAGTGGCCCCGCACTGGAGGGGAGAGGGGCCTCAGTGAAGCTGTTAAGGGGCAGTCCAGCCTCAATCCCCCCTCTCTCCGCCCCCGCTAACCGCGCACTAAGCTTATAACTCACCTATGACCTGGCTCAGGAGAGCGCACCGTGGTGAGCGGCTAATGCCCGGGGCCGAGGGGATCCTTAGGGCGCTGAGGCTCCTCCTCTTCCCCGGAAGGTCGCTAGCGGCGAGGGTCGACGAGAGCTTCGCCGAGTTCCTGGAGAGGCTTGAGAGGGGAGCTAAGGCGGGGGACAGGGGGCTGCTGCTCCACAAGCGCTTCATCTCGGCGGAGTACGTGATAATGCTCGCCGGGGGCGTCCTCTCCGGCTACCGCGGCTACGCGCTGAGAGCGGTCACGCTCCTCGCCCTCCTGCTCCCCCTCCTCGCGCTCATCGACGTCTACGCCTCGGAGCGCGCGTTTAGGAGGCTCTCGTGGAGGCCCAAGTACGTCACGTCCCTGCTGTGGTGCTCGGACATGGTGTACCACTTCGCGCTGGGGTCGGCCATCGGGTCGGCCGTCGCCGGCCTCCTAGCCTAGCAGGCTAATTGCCGCGAGGCTCAAGCGCGGGCGCCGCGCCCTCCCCTGCCCCGCTCCCTCAAGTCGAGTCCACGGCCCTCAGGCCGGGAGCGGCGTCGAGGGCGTCCCGGCTCGCCCCCGCGCTGTGGGGGCTCGGCGTCGAGCTCGCAGCGCTTAATCTTACGCGCTATGCTCCGACGAGCGCCGCCCGCTAAGCTCAACCCCCTGAGGCCGCCCGAGGGTCTCAGCGAGAGGAGGGCCGCTTGACAGCTACCTTTATAGTTAACCCGCGCCACTTGGCTGTTGTGGGCGGGTTGAGCAGCGTCGAGCTCCCCAGCGAGGTCTACGAGCTGCTCTCGGCGATCGCTAGAAAGAGGGGCAGGAGCATCGAAGAGGTCATCGTGGAGTCCGTCGCCGAGAAGCTAGACCCCGAGACGAGGGTCAGGGTCTACGTGAAGCTCCACGAGAAGTACTCGCGCGAGGCTGAGGAGCTCTACGCGAAAGGGGACCTCACGCAGTCGGGCGAGAAGTACTGGGGGGCTCTGACGTCGCTCCTGAGCGCGGTGGGCGAGAGGGAGGGGCTGCCGCACTACACGCACAGGGACCTGAGGGAGATAGCGGAGCTCCTAGCTGAGAGGACGGGCGACCCGGACTACTCCAGGCTGTTCTCAAGCGCTGAGGCCCTGCACGCAAACTTCTACCACGGC
>CAZCFI010000116.1:0-3432 GCA_964497915.1 uncultured Thermoproteales archaeon | reverse complement strand
CGAGTCCCGCAGGGCGAGGAGGTGGTGGGCATCGCTGTGGACGGCGTGGGCTACGGCGACGACGGCAGGGCCTGGGGAGGGGAGGTGCTTAGGGCAAAGTACAGCGGCTACGTCAGGGTCGGCCACCTGAGGTACCAGCCGCTCCCGGGCGGCGACTTGGCTGCTAAGTACCCCGTGAGGTCGCTCGTGGGCCTCCTGTCGCTGTGCATGGACGAGGGCGAGCTCAGGGAGGTCTGCGGGAGGCTCAAGCTAGCTGAGGGCCTGCCGCGCGGCGAGGCCGAGCTGGAGGTCGCCATCAGGCAGGCCTTCAGCGGCAAGTCCCCGCTGGCCTCCAGCACGGGGAGGTTCCTCGACGCCGTGTCGGCCATGCTGGGCGTGTGCAGGGAGAGGACGTACGAGGGGGAGCCAGCGATAGCGCTTGAGGCCTTCGCCCGCGGGGGCTCGTATCTCGACGAGCTCAGCGAGGGGCGCTACGTCAGGTGTGACGGCGGCGTGTACGTCGTCGACACCGCTGCTATTGCCGCGGACCTACTCGCGCTGCTCGGCGAGCGCGACCCCAAGTCCGTGGCCCTAACGGCCCAGCTCGTGCTGGGGAGGTGCCTGGGCCTAGTAGCCATCCGCGCTGCCACCAGGCGCACGAGGGCCGTGGTCGTCTCGGGGGGCGCGGCCGTGAACGACTTCATAGTCCGCGGGGTTACGGAGGCCGTCGGCGACAGGCTAGACGTGCTGCTGCCGAGGAGGGTGCCGCCCGGCGACGGCGGCATCTCGCTGGGGCAGGTGGCGGTGGCGCACCACGTGGCACAGGCACTGAGGTGAAAGGTTAATAATGGGGAGCGGCGAAGGTTAGCCAGCATGGCTCGCACGCTAAGGCTGCTCAGGCGCGTGAGCTGGCTGGCGCAGTACTTCAGGCTCGCGGTCGTGCTAGCGGTCATACTCCTGCTGTCCGGCGTCGTGTACGTGGCCATGGAGCCAGAGGCGGCCACGTACTCGCTGGTGCGCACGGTGCACCACCAGGGGCTGAGCGAGCTGATACTGTGCACGATGATGCTGGGCGTGGGGACGGCGTCACTCGTCCTGCTGGTCAGCGAGTGCAGGAAGAGGGAGCCTGACTCCCTCCTGGTCCTGCTCTACGCCGCCTTGTGCTTCGCGTCCTGGGCCGTAGTGCACTACGTCTACCTGCTGAAGAGGGGCCTGTGAGCGGGAGCTAGTGGCGAGCCGCTTGGCCATCGCTGCGGCCGGCGACCTCTTCTGACTTGCCAGGGGCAGCTAAGCGCGCAAACGATTTTTTGCTCAAGGGGGCATGGTAGGAGGGTGAGCTGCGTGACGGCTGCTAGCCTGGACGAGGTGTACGCCCTGCTCAAGAGGGTCGTTGAGGTTCCGAGCGTGGCTGGCTTCTGCGACCACGCTCGCGACGCGATAAGGTCTGAGATGGGCGCGTGCGCCGAGGAGGTAACAGTTGACGTGCTCGGCAACGTCATAGGCAGAGTTGGGAGCGGCGACCTCAGGGTGATGTTCAGCGCGCACATGGACCAGGTAGGCTTCATGGTGAGGGGCATCGACAAGAGCGGCCTGATACGCTTCTCGCCCGTGGGCGGCTGGGACAGCAGGGTCGTGCTGGGCTCGCGCGTCCTGATACACACCAGCGAGGGGCCGGTGCTGGGGGTTGTGTCCGTCAAGCCGGTGCACTTCAGGGGCATGTTCCCAGACGAGTTCAAGAAGGCCCCGGAGTTCCACAACATGGTCATAGACGTCGGGGCGTCGAGCGACGAGGAGGCGAGGAAGATGGGCGTCAGGGTCGGCGACCCCATAACGCTGTACGCGCCCGTCGAGAGGCTCAAGGGCGGCAAGCTGGCGGTGGGAGGGGGCTTCGACGACAAGGCTGGGGTGGTGTCCATGCTGCTGGCCATGAGGGAGCTGGCCTCGTCCGGCGTGCCCGAGGGGGTGTCGGTCTACTTCGTGGCCTCGACGCAGGAGGAGCTCGGCGCCAGGGGCGCTAGGGTCGCGACGTTCAAGGTGAACCCCAAGGTCGGCGTGGCCGTCGACGTTACCCACGCGAAGGCCCCTGGGGTCGACGAGAAGCTCACCTCAATTGAGCTCGGCAAGGGGCCAGCCATAGGCATGGGGCCCAACTTCCACAGGCGCGTCTGGGAGAGCCTGATCAAGGCGGCCGAGGGGGCTGGGGTACCGTACCAGCTCGAGCCGATTCCAGGCCCGAGCGGCACCGACGCCCACGTGATGCAGGTGACGAGGGAGGGCGTGTACACGGGCCTCATATCGCTCCCGCTCAGGTACATGCACACTGGCATAGAGGTGCTGTCGCTGGAGGACGTGGCCAACGTGGGCAAGCTCATGGCCGAGTTCGTGAGGAGGATCGACGCGTCCGCCTTCCCCTAGCGCTCTTCCCTGAGCACCGGCAGCGTCATGCACCTGACGCCCCCCCGCCCCTTAGCCAGCTCGCTGATGTCGACGCTCACGACGTCCACGCCGAAGCTCTCGAGCAGCCTCCTAGTGCGCCTGTTTTTCCCGTAGCCGCCAACCATGATCACGCGCCCCGGCTCCACGGCGAGCCAGTTCAAGGCCAGGTTCCTGAAGTCGTCCTTGGGCACTCGAACGACCTCGTAGCCCTCAGCCCTCAGCGCCCCCTCAGCCGCCCTGCCCACTGCCCTCGGGTAGAGGGCGGCTAGCTGCTCAGAAGCTAGGTTGACCGCCATGTCCAAGTGCACGGCAGGCGGCAGCACCCTGGTCACGTAGCACCTCCTGACAGCGCCGAGCCTCCTCAGCAGCGCGGCGACCTGGCGGGCCCCGCGCTCGTCGCTCCTCTCGCTCAGCCCCAGCAGCACGGCGTCGGGCCTGAGGAAGAGCAGGTCGCCGAACTCGAAGTGCCCCGGGCTCCTGACCTTGGACGCCACGGGCACGCCGAGCCTCTCAAGCTCCTCAGCCACCACCACCTCCTCCCCCCGCCTCACGCGCGCCCCGAAGTTCGCGAGGACGGCCCCAGCTCTGGTCACCACCGCCGCGTCGCGGACGAACACCTGGTTAGCGTCTCTCCACCCGCTCACGTTCACGACCTCGACGCCGAGGCCCTTGAGTGCGTCAACTAGCTCGTCAAACTCCCTGGCGGCCACGTCCAGCCTCGGCCTCTCCCTGAACAAGTGTAGCTCTGGGGCTCTACGGCTCACCATGAGCAGCTCCTCCCCGGGCCTGTGGACTAGCACCACCTTCAACTTGCCCACCTCCGACTGGGCTCCGTAGGCGACCATGGTCTCGCCCACTGCGCGGGCTGGCTCGTGGCGGCATCACTGAGGCCCGATGGGTAACGCACGCCTCTCATAAATACTCTCGGGGTCTCTAAGGCGCTGAGGCCTGAGCGGAGCGGCGCACCGCTCCCGGTGCCGATTTAACCGACAAGATATTAGGGAGGCCGAGGGCCGC
>CAZCFI010000115.1:0-3609 GCA_964497915.1 uncultured Thermoproteales archaeon | reverse complement strand
ACCCAGTGGGACAACGCCACTAGGGTCATAGAGGGCCTGAACGTCACGCTCAAGTACCCGTGCTGGAGCGAGCCGTGGGAGACCACCAACGAGGAGGGCAAGGTCAAGTTCTACAGGGTGCCCGTCACCGACATAACTGGCGCGAGCTATCTAGTGCAGGCCTACACCACTAGCCCGACCTACGGCGCCGCAGCCAAGACGCCGTACATAAGGGACAAGGACGCCAACCTGCTGGTCCTCAACAGGACCGTCGAGGTGCCGTTCGGCCTCTGCACCTATGAGGTCACCTGGCCGGCCTGGATCTACAGCTTCTACATCCACGCCTGCGACACCTCCGGCAACGTCCTGAAGAGCCTCGAGGTCTGGAGGAGCGCTGAGGGCATCAAGTACTACAACGTGACCATACTCTTCTGCGACACCGACCCGAACTTCCAGATAATCAACATCACGTGGATAGGCAACAAGGACGTGACCCCGTCCGCCTACTACGACCCAGTCCACGGCACCACCGGCCCCGAGGCCATATACCTCATCAACTCCAACCAGTCCAGCACGTACCCGCACCTGTTCGTGGCTGGCGCTAAGTACTTCGTGAGGGTGTTCTACGGCGGCGTCATGGTCTTCAACTACACGATAACAATGCCAGTGCCTGACCCCGAGGTGACTGCCGACACTCACAGGGAGCAGTACTTCAACGAGACCGAGTTCTGCAGGTACCTGAACACCACGCTGGTCGACGAGCCGTACCACAAGATACTGACCATGGAGCCCGTTGAGCCGTGGACTGAGAAGCCTGTCATCAAGCTGTACACGTGGGTCGTGCCCACCAAGCTCTACGCGCTGACCAACGGCGAGGAGAGCGTAGTGTCCAAGGTGGCCTTCGCCCTCGGCATGGAGAAGGTGCTGAGCGCCGTCTTCACCGGCAGGGCTAGCTACTACGCTGAGCTCTGCGACGTCGGCGAGGGCACCTGGTCGAGCTACGCGACTAACTACATCTACTACGAGGTCGACGCTGACGGCGACGGCGAGGTCTCCATGCTCGTGCCAGTCTGGGTGCCGACCAACGCCTGTAAGCTCTACATCGACAACCTGCCCGGCTGGATCCACTGGAACGACGTGTGGTTCGGCTCCACCGTGGCCAACATAACCGTGATGGGCTCCAAGGACTTCGGCACCCCGGGCATAGTGACCGACGGCATCTACGCCCTCAACTACAAGGTCGTCGACAGCACTGAGTACATCGGCACCGCCGCTGCCGCCATCACCCCGTGGAACATAACCAACTGGGCCTCCGACTGGACCAAGGTCAGGACCCTGGTGCTCGACTGCATCAAGGTGCAGGTCTACGGCCCAGACCTGAGGGGCGAGAACAGGCCGCTGCCGTGGCAGCTCGTGGAGATCTATGTGGGCGACACCCTGATAACTTGGGGCTACAAGACCACCGACGACCCGTACACCTTCGAGCCTCCAGTCGTCGGCAGCATCGCCCTGCCCGACGGCACCACGATGCCGGTGATTGACACCTGGTACCTCTTCAAGTACACCAACCACACCACCTTCAACTACACCGACGGCGCCAAGCCATTCGCGTACACGTTCAAGGTGAGGCAGCACTTCGACGAGCACGAGGTCATTAAGAACGCCCTCGGCGTGGCCAGCGCTAAGGGCATAACCGTGCCCCTCAGGAAGGACCCGGTGACCGGCGAGGAGAGCTTCACCAGCACCTACTTCAACGTCGAGAAGCTGGCCAAGGACATCGAGCTTACCAAGGACCACGAGTGCGGTGCCACCACCGTCGACCTGTACTGGAACGCCATCTACGTGTACCTCATGGACTTCGACGGCAAGGCCCTCGCTGAGATGACCGTCTTCGCCTTCAGGACCGGCAGCGCCCTGCCGGCGACCTTCACCATAACCGCCACCAACGGCACCGCCGTCCTGTACGTGGCCGAGAACGGCCCGTACTGGCTCGAGGTCTACTGGCGCGACACCTGGTTCCTCGAGCAGTGCCGCATAATACCGAGGTCGATCAACATCTACAGCTCCGCCGACGAGCGCATCCAGTGGTACGCTGGGCAGACCGCCACCATGCAGGCCTACGCCTATATTGGCCTGCTCAAGCTGACCAAGGCTGACGGCACGCCGCTGAGCGAGGCCGCCCTCAAGAAGATAACCGTCGAGGTCACCTGGCCTGACGGCGTCGTCACCACCCACAAGCCCGAGGCTGACGGCACCGTCAAGCTGATAATGAACAAGGACACCGTGATCAAGGGGCCGCCGAAGGACACCGAGCTCGGCATACTGACGCCCGAGTCGCCGCACCCGCAGACGCCGGTCGGCGACTACACCGTGAAGGTCTACTGGGACAAGCTCGTGGTCTACGAGGCGCCGGTGAGCATAATCAAGTACAGGGTAGGCCCGGCTGAGCAGCTGAGGCCGATCAAGACCAACGTCGTCGACTTCACCATAACGCTGACCACGCCGTTCGGCACCGTCATGAAGGGCGCCACTGGCACCGTCACCAAGGCCGACGGCACCACTGAGACCTTCGCCGCCGAGGACGGCACCGTCAAGGTGGTTGAGGCGCCACTCGGCAAGGTCACCGTCAAGGTCGAGAGGTGGAAGGGAGTTGACGTCGCCTACGAGACCGAGGTCACTGGCAAGGTCGGCGAGGCCATAACCGTCACGGTAGCTAAGGTCGGCAAGCTGAAGGTCGTCGTGCAGGGCGCTCGCGGGCAGGGCCTCGCTGGCGCTGACGTCGTCATCAAGCTCGGCGACAAGGTAGTGGAGAAGGGCACCACCGCTGAGGACGGCACCTACGTGACTGAGCTGCCCGTTGGCACCTACACCGTCGAGATAAGCAAGGCTGGTAGGAAGAAGACCGTCACTGGCGAGGTCGCTGAGGGCGCTGTTGGCGAGGCCAAGGCGACCCTCGACATATTCATCGAGGTCGCTGGCTGGTACATGTCCAGCACTGAGTTCACCGGCATCGTCGCTGGCATAATACTGCTCGTCATAGTGCTGTTCCTGCTGTTCCACGAGTACAGCGTCTGGAGGAAGAAGAGGCTCGCTGCCGCCATCGTCCCAGCGAAGCCAGGGGCCTAGGCTGGAGCGCAACCCAAGGGGTTTCCCGAACAAGACCCTTCTTTATCTCTCTTTTAACTCAACTTGCACCCCCTTCTCCCGGGCACCAACCCCGAGTCGCTAGCTTTTTTAGCCGCCGCTCAGCCTCTAAGAGTGGTATGAGCTCGGAGATCCCACTCACCAAGATCAAGGGCCTCGGCCCCGTGATGGCCGAGAGGCTCAGGGCCTCGGGCTTCGCTACGGTGGAGAGCGTGGCGATAGCGCCAGCTAGGGTGCTCGCCGAGGTCCTGGGGGTCTCCGAGGAGAGGGCGGCCAAGATATCGCAGGCCGCCAGGGAGCTGCTGGGCATCAAGTTCGTCACCGCGGAGGAGTACTTCAAGCAGAGGAGCAGGGTGGCCTACATCAGCACGGGCTGCAGGGCCCTCGACGACATGCTCGGCGGCGGGGTCGAGACCGGCGCCATAACCGAGCTGGTGGGGGAGTTCGGGACCGGCAAGACCCAGCTCTGCCACCAGCTCTGCGTCA
>CAZCFI010000114.1:0-3688 GCA_964497915.1 uncultured Thermoproteales archaeon | reverse complement strand
GGGCAGGGTAGTGACCGTCAGCCTGATCAAGACGCCCTCAGGCGTCCTCAGGGAGCGCTCCGTCTCCGGCTTCAACCCCAGAGACCCCCTCCTAAGCAAGACCACGGAGTTCCTCGTGAAGTCGGAGGGGGACTACGAGCTGTACAAGGCCTACTTGGAGGTGTGGCTCAGGAGGGCTGAGCCAGACTTCAGGGAAATCTCAGAGGCGTGCAGAGTCATGGGGGATCAGGGCGTGGCCCAGGTCAGCGTGGACGCCGCCTTCACCGACCTAGTGAAGGCGAGGGGCGTCGAGCGGGCTTACATGGACCTGTACCTGAGGCCCAGGGTCGTGGAGGAGGTCCTAGAGGTCCTCTGGGAGGTCAAGGAGAGGGAGGTCGAGGCGTTCCTAGACTCCCCCTCGGAGGTCTTGTACTACGACCTGTGGGGGGCCTTCGGGCTGGGGCCCGGCCACTTCAGGCGCTTCGTCCTGCCAGAGCTCGAGAGGGCGGTGAGGCTGGTCAGGGGGGTGGAGGGCAAGTACATAGGCTTCTACATGGTTGGGAGGGTTAGGAGGCAGCTGCCAATAGTCGTCCAGCACGCCTGTCCCGACTTCATAGAGCCCTTTGAGCTTCAGAGCGACATAACGCTGGGGGAGGCCAAGAGGCTCTACGGCAACAGGGTGTGCGTCATGGGGAACTTCGACCCCGTCCTCCTGGCCTTCGGCACCTACGAGGACTGCGTGAGGGAGACTCTCCGGTGCCTGAGCGAGGGGATGGCCGACGGCGGTTACGTGCTAGTCACGGGCGATGAGGTCCCAGCCAACGCTAAGCTCGAGAACCTCAGGGCGATCGTTAGGACCGTCGAGAGGTACGGCAGGTACTGACCCTCCTGCCTCGCGTGGCCTAGAGCGCTAGGCCGAGTGAGGGGGCGTCCTCACCTCAAGGCCCGCAGCTCCAAGCGGCCTTTAAGGCGCGCCCGAGGACTGAGGTGGTCGAGCCTAAGTCTGAGTTGCGGGGCTTACCAGTGCTGGCGAGCCGATTTGGGGGCGGGAGCGCATGGTGTTGAGCTGATAGAGCCCGTGCGCACCAACCGTCTCTGGTCTATCGCGCCGCTGCCAGCCCGCCCCCTCGTTGAGCCCCAACCCAGTGGCTCGCGCCTCAGGGACCCTATGGGATCCAGAGGAGGCTCTCGTCGCCGCCGCACCTCCTTATCACCTCAACGGCGCTCCTCGTCCTCCCAGGCCAGTTCCTGTACCCCCCGCGCACGCAGTCCTCTAGGTAGTGCGTGTCGGACCCCACTGTGAGCTTGACTCCCCCCTCGACCAACTTCCTTATGAGGACCTCGTAGCCCTCGGGCGGGTTCGACGCCGTAGACTCGTTGACTTGCACGACCTTGCCGTAGCGCACCACGCTCCTCACGAACTCGTCCATGTACTCCTCCGGCACGTTGTCCATGGAGTAGCGCTCGCACAGCCCGAAGCGGACGCAGTCGCCGAGCCCGTAGCTCGTGGGGTGGAGTATCACTTTGAAGAGGCTGCTCTTCACTATGCTCAGGAGCTTCTCCTGCACGTACTCTATGAACTTCTCTCTGCTCCTCGGGAGCTCCCTCCTCCTAATGTCTGGCAGGAACTCCCCCAGGTGTGGGGCTGCGGAGAGGAAGTCTAGCTTCTTGATTACGTCCTTGTGGTCCTCCAAGCTCACCGGGCTGCTGGCGTGCTCATCGAGTATCTCCACCTCAGCCGACAGGTACACCTTCACGCTCGAGTCGATCTGCTCTAGCAGCTCCCTCTCCCTCAGGAATATGGTGGGGTCCGTGTCCTCCTTCCAGTGGTCCACGATGCACACGCACCTTAGCCCCCTCCTCTCGCACTCCCTGACTAGCTCGTGGAGTGGTATGTTGTCGCGGGAGGGCCTCTCCATCGTGTGCAGGTGGAAATCCACCTCGTCGAAGCTAACTCTAGTGAGGCCTCGGCGACTTGAGCCCCGCACAGCCAAGGTGACTACCGTGACTTATAAAGCCTTTACCCCCTCGCTTGACAGTGCCGCAGCCGTGGCAGCCGGAGTAAGTATATATGGCCCTTAGGAATTAGCCTGCACCGATGGCGGCGGCACAGCCCCGTGTGGGCATTAAGAGGGGTGCTAAGGCCGTGAGGGGCGCGGCCTTGATGTTTTTAGCCTCCTTAGGCTTGTACTTAGTGTTGGATGGGGCTTCGCACTTGCTGCTAAGTCGCCTCAAGTGCCACCTCCTGAGGGAGGCCAGCGTCACTAGCGAGCCTGGAGCGCTAGTAAGGGTCAACTACCTCGTCGCCGCTGCGCACCTGCTCCTCGTAGTAGTCGTGGTCCTCGCGTTCTACTCGATTGGTAGGAGCGTGGACTTGAGAGAGAGGCTCCTCTCCTCAGTCCTCTCGCTAATCCTAGGATCCTTCGTCGGAAGCCTAGTTCAAGTCTCGGTAGCCTATGGAGGGCCGCTGACCGTAGACGCAATTGTAGCTGCGCTCCTCAACGTCTTCGTTCAAAGGTACTTCTTCTTCATCGCGTTCACAGGAGTGGCCATGGGGTACATCAGAGCCAGGTCGTGACCCCTCTCTTGAGCGCGTGATTGACGGAGGTGACTGCGAGCACCCACGCCCCTCCCACCCCCCGAAGCGACTCCGCCAGCTCACCCATCGGCCCGCGGCACTTCGCGAGCGGATCGCCCCTCACCTCAGACGGCTCTGGAGAAGGGCCTTGAGAGATGGCTCTCTAAGGAATGCTATGGCGACTTTTGCGGCACTCTTGCAGCTAACCTAACCTAGCCTAACTGTCAATGCACCGCAACGTAGACCTCTATTTCTCTTTTAACTTTATGCGTGCAGGCAAATCAGCCCAAGCGAAACCCACGTCTCTGAAGTATCGTGGAGAGGATTTATGTGCCCGGTGGTATTTTAATTGTTGTGAGCGGGAGAATCGGCTACTTGAGAGAAGCTAAGTTGGGCGGGAGGATCGGCAGGATTCGCCCCGTCGGTAGGGTGGGGGCTCGTGGTCATAAGGCTGAGGTTAAGGTTGAGGAGCATAAGTGGAAGGGAGGTAGTGGTAGCAGCTCTCGTCAGTAGCGGCTACGAGACGGAGAGGCCTGAGCTCTTAGTCCCTGCCTCTGTCGCTAGAGAGCTCGGGCTGTACCCCACTCTACCGAGGGGGGCTGAGGTTAGGGAGTACGTCCTCGCTGACGGTAGCAGGACTAGGCTCATCAAAGTTCCTAGCGCTATCGAAGTTAGCGCTGTTGCTAACGATAGGGTCGTCGGCCCTGTCAGATGCGACGTCGCCATTGCCGAGAGGTCCGAAGAGCCCCTAATTGGCGATAAGCTATCTGACGCTTTACAAATTGTCGCCATCGCCATGGGCGAGGGGTTGTGGTGCTTTAGAGACGAGGTGGGGAAGAGGGTTAGGAGGAGTGGGGGGCTCAGCGGCACTTAAGCTGCAGCTGCCTCTACACCTACCCCTCCGGCTCCCTCCAGCACGCCCTCAGCGCCCACCCCTTCAATACCCTCTTTTTGAAATGCGTTGAGAACCCCAGTCTCGGCAGAGCAAGCCCACCCCTTCAGAGCAATGCAGCGGGTGCCAGGACGCTCACACGCCTCCCTCAGCAGCGACAGCCTATCTGACGCCTGCCGCCCCAGTCAAAGAGAAGTAGCTCGAAGCGCTTAGAGGCTCTGCCCCACACGAGGGCCTGA
>CAZCFI010000113.1:0-3701 GCA_964497915.1 uncultured Thermoproteales archaeon | reverse complement strand
AAGGCGTACTCCTACATGGGGGCCTTGGGCGTCGCCGTCCCGTGGGCATTCATAGGGGCGGCTGTGGCGCGCTCGCCCTGGTTCAGCTGGGGGAGGAATGCCCTGAGCGACCTGGGCCACTCCCTGAGGAGCGAGGCGGCCCCGCTCTACAACCTCGGCCTGGCGCTGGGGGCGGACCTCCTCCTGCTCTACGCCGCCAACTCCCTGCTCCCCCGAGCCAGGCTCTCGGGGCTCTGCGTGGCCGCGGCGGCAGTGCTGCTGCAGCTCGTGGCCGTCTTCGACGAGGTCTACGGGCGCCTGCACACGCTCGTCTCCCTGCTGTTCTTCGCGGCCCTCCTAGCTGCCTCCCTCGCCCACGCCGCTGAGAGGCGGAGCGCGCTAGCCCTGGCCTCGTTCGTAGCGGGCACCCTGGCGTGGGCCCTCTACTGGGCTGGGGCCTACTCAGCTGGCGTGGCGGTGCCTGAGACCATCTCCGCTCTGTCGGCGAGCGCGTGGATAGTCAAGGACTCTCTAGCGGACGCGCACCGGAGCTGAGGCTTAGAGGTGGCAGCTGAGCCAGCTGGCGTGCTGACATGATGGCCAGGGCAGCGCCCAGGATGGGGGCTGCGGGGTGGAAGTCCTGGGGCCTGACGATTTCGCTGAGTGCCCTAAGGGGTGGGGGTGCGCCACGAGGAAGAAATCAAGGCCGAGGACATCCTGAGAGCTGGGCATTACGCGTAGCCGTGCTTCCTCTCACAGCAGGCCGCTGAGTCGCGCTAGGTCTGCTTCTACCTTGTCAGAGCCGAGAAGTTTTGGGTACTTAACGCTTGGCCTGCTCCTGTCCTCCGAGCTAGACTTGGACGCCTCTGACCTGTTGGACTGCGCCAGGCCGCTGGACGGGCACTACGCGGCCCTTAGCGCCCCCGTACAAGCTCTGCAGAAGGGGTGACACTGAGAGGTGCCCGTCATGCGCTCAGGCCATAGCAGAGTTCGCAAGAAACTGAGAGAGCCCCCTACGAAGAGGAAGTAGTCGATTTCTGCGAGAGTGTCGTGAGGGCCCTGAACCCGCTAGCTAATACTACACGGCTCGCTCACCGAGGGGACTACAGGAGGGGCAGCGACATCGTAGTCATGCCGAGAACCTCGCTTCCAGGTTCGCCGATCGGGCTGAGCTCCTCCTCCGCCTCTCCGCCGGGGGGCTGATAGAGTCGGGGGGTTTACACCCCCGAGGAGTTCCTTGAGATAGTGGGGGGCGTACGGGACGGCCCTAGACGCCGTGAAGTACGGGTGGTTCTGTACGACAGGCTTCATGGAGGAGGCCAGGAGATCCTTCGAGAGGGCAGTGAGGGAGCTGGGCCTCAAGCGCATAGCGGACAGGTGAAAGTGCGAGAGGGTTATTGAGAAGTTCGAGAGGCGCGGCCGCCCTCGGTTCGGGGACTGCGGCTGCTGGTACGCCTCCGAGGCTGCGTCATAGTCCTCCTGCGCACTTTTATGGGGGGCTGGGACGGCCTCAGGTGAGCTGCTGCCGTGATCTCAGGTAGGCCTATTCTCTCAACTCGACCACTCCCCTTCTCCCGTCCAGCGTTAATTTAAATCTGTTCAAGATGGATCTCCCAATCAAACTCTTTCTGGCAAATACGGTGGTGTAGATCATGCATGGCATCAGTAGGCCGTTTAACTCCACCAAGCCGTGAGCCGCTCTCAACTCCACCCGATACCCGCCAGCTATGGTGGCGCACGGCCTTGTGGAGCTCTCGTATAAGTAGAGGCCTAGCTCCAAGTAGTCGTCGATGCTTAGCAAGAGGCCGTCTGAGAAGCCCGTGTCTATCTTAGCTCTGACCCTCCTGGACCTACTCCTGGTCGGCGTGTGAACCACGACGTCGACATAGGGCATCGGTGGGCTCTCCTCTAAGCTGTACCCTCCCCTGAGAACTCTACCAGCCCCCACCCCAGCTCGACCTCCCTCCTCGTCCTCCTCTCAAGCTTCTCTATGATGCCCTGCCTCGCCCCGCTCTTCTCAATAGCCTCTGCGGCCTCCTCAACGGTGTTGAAGACGCCTAGGACCCTCCCGCCAGCAACTGCGACGTACTCCCCCTCGTGCCTCTCTAACAGCTCCCCAAACGCCTCTTGAAGCACTCTTCTGTTCCTCTCAGCCTCCCTCTCTACCTCAGAAAGGATCGTGAGGGCGCCCGGCTTTATGGATAGCCAGAGCCTCAGTGCCTCGTTGACGACCTCTCCAATCCTCATGCCCCTAAGAGCCGCTGCAGCCTTAACCCTCCTGTACAGCTCCCGGTCCACGCCGCGCACTGCTATGACGCTCATCACCATGTAAACATGTTAGCCTTTTAATAAAGTTTACTAGATTACAGATTTGCTGACAAGCTGACGCGCTGCTGAGCCAACGCACGTGAAGTGCCTGACCCCCGACGCGCCTCTCACGCGCGCACCAAGCATCTTGAGAGTCGTGCGACCAGGAGCCCTCGCCTGGGGAGCGGAGGGGCGCTGGACCCTAAGAGAGTCTAGGCAGTGCGGGTACGGGTTCGAGGTTTCTGGCTAACTTAGTGAAGCATCAGAATCTAGTGTATGAAGCTAAGAAGTACCATGTTGCAGCATTAACGCTGGCGATGCCAGTCAAACGCAACAGCGGCGCAGTCAAGCCGATAGAAAATCGCACAGTCGGAGCGCTGCCAGCCATACTAATCTCACTCACACGAGGTGGGCTGAGGTAGCATACACCGTAAAGTTAAGTTTCATGATCTCGGGCAACGCCTTGCCGAGTGTGACCGCGCCCCCCTGCCGCTAACGCGCAGGAGGTCTAGCCCCTTGGCTCCCTGGGTAGCTCATCGGGTGTACCGACGCCCCCGCTGGCGCGCTGAGCAAGCCGAGTAAGGCCCCTGCTTCCCCCCATTCTTAACGCCGCGCTGACCCGCGCCCCTCCCCGACGGGCTCCCTCAGCAGCCTCTCGAGGAGGACAGCGAAGAAGGCGAAGAGCGCTGCGCCCGCCGCGGCATTGGAGGCGGCCAAGCCCACGGCGCTGCCAAGCGCGAACGCCGTGAAGTCTATGGAGCCGTGGAGGACGGCTGGCACGATCACGCACCCGGTCTTCTCCCTGATCGCTCCGAGCACGAGGCCTATGAAGGCGGCGGACGCCGTCACGAATAAGGTGAGCGGCCCGACGCTGAGCCTGCCCGTGAACGGGTTGACTCCCGTGAGCAGGTGGGGGAGCCCGAAGAGGAGGACGGCCGTGACCATCGTCCCCTGAGTCCACTCGAACTCCACCCAGAGGAACCTCCCGTACCTCTTGGTGAAGACCTCGTTCAGCCTGGACTGGACGTAGCCCCTGAAGAAGAGCTCCTCGGCGAGGCCGACGAAGACGAGGTACCACAGCAGGTCCCTGGCGAGGCTGGCAGGCCCCGGGAGCGGGCGGCCCGCCGCCGCTGCGGCCAGGAGCACCGCCAGGGAGGCCAGGGCGAACGGTGCAGCTACGTAGGCGCTCCACTTGAGGCTGAACCTGAGGCTCTTGGGCCTCAGGCCGTACTCGCCAGGCCTGCCGTGGGCTAAGATCCCCAGCAGCCCCAGCGCCGCCATGAGGGCCTTCGACCACCACCCGTAGCCCCCCGAGACGGCCGCCTGCAGGAGCCACGCGGCGACGCGGAAGCAGAGCTCAACTGCGGCGACCTCCGCCAGCGCCGCAAGCTGCCTAGCCCTCAAGGCCCGCCACC
>CAZCFI010000112.1:0-3744 GCA_964497915.1 uncultured Thermoproteales archaeon | reverse complement strand
ATATAGGTCTGGGGGCCACGGCTCGGGGGCTGGGGTCAAGTAGATAAGGGAGGGGCGCGTTTGTCAATTGGTGATGATGATTGGTGACACGGCCTACCGGTGAGGAGGGAGCGGGTCTGAGCCGCCGCGGCGACGTTAGGTGTGCGGTGTGCGGCAGCCGCGACGTGATGGCCGAGATGGGGGGCAAGTTCTACTGCTTCAAGTGCGGCTCCAAGATGGTCAGGGAGAACGTCCTCAGGCAGATCGAGGCGTGGAGGAGGGCTGGCCTCATACCCGAGGTCGACGAGTCAGAGGGCTAGCGCCTTGATCTCGACGCCCCTCTTGAGGGCGACGACCTGCACGTACTTGGCAATGCCGGACGTCATCATCTTCCTGCCCAGCACCTCCTCGACCTGAAACATCCCGGCCTCGTTCTCCATCTCAACCAGTATCCTTATCGGCCTCGGGGAGCTCAGGTCCTTGACTATGTGGACCCTCTTTATCGCCAGCGCCGACAGCGAGTGGATGTCGACCTTGCCCGTCCTGTAGGGTATCCTAGCCCTCCCCTCGGCCATGTCGACGCCGTCGGCTACCTTCACTATGCTGGCCTCCGTGCTCAGCGCGGGCACGCTCTCGTCGTGGGAGAATATGCAGTGCAGTATCTCCTGCTTTATGCAGAACCTCTTCCTCCGGTCCTCTGGGTAGATCTTGGGCAGCAGCCTCGACAGGATCTTGTCGGCGATTATGCAGCCGTGGAGGTTGTGCATCTCCCTGTGTATCGAGTTGCCTATGTCGTGCAGGTAGGCCCCCGCCAGGGTGACGAGCATGGAGTCCTCCAGGTCCCCCACCATGTCCCTCACGACGTTGTGCTCGATACCGTACTCCGTCAGGATCTTGTGCATCTCCAGGGCGCTGCCAGCCACTATCCTGGAGTGCACGACGCCGTGGTCGTTGAACATGAGCCTTGATACGGCCATTATGTTGGCCATCCTGAGGTAGCTCTGCGTCTCCGCGTCGGACTCCAGGAGCTCCAGCATCTTCTCCAGCTTGCCGTGCCCCAGCACGTTCCTGTAGACCAGCTCCTCAGAGACCAGTACCAAGGTGTCACCCTAGTGCCCGCCCTTAGCTCGGGCGGCCTCGTGCCTCTTCTTCAGCTCCCTCTCCCTCTGCTTCCTCTTCCACTTGTGCCTGTGGGTCTCCCTGAGGCGCACGCTCAGCAGGCCCCTCATCCTCCTGCCAGCGCAGGTGAGCCCCCTGAACACCCTCCTGCGCTGGGGCTTCACCTTTATGACCTTGGGCAGCGTCGGGGGAGGCGGCCGTACCTCACCCCTCCTCACCCTGTCCAGCCACTCGGCCAGCCTCTTGACGTTGTCCTCGTAGCACGTGTCCCTCCTCTCGTCCACGTAGATGCCCAGCTTCCTGGCCTCCCTGACCGTGAGGCCCAGGGCCCTCACCTCAGCGACTGAGTACCCCCTGCCGACCTTGTACCGCCTAGGCGGCACGCCGTGGTGCCTAATTAGGACGGGAACCTTGACGATGGGCGGCGGGGGAGGGACGACCGGCGCCTCTCCCTCAGCGCTGCTCATGCGGGCACCTGCCTCCTCGCACGAGATGGGTAATAACTCAGGGAACCGCGTTATAAGGTTATCCCCATGGCCCAGGGCCGATCGCAACTGCCGCGAGGGCGAGGGCTAGCAGTAGGCCGCGGGCTAGGGGCTCGACGTACCTGCGAAAGCACCTGTACGCCGGCATCAGTCCCCTGTGGCAGTAGGGGAGCACGGTCAGGGCCGCCTTAAGCGCCGCCCCCAGGAGCAGGGCGAGAGCGAGGCTCTCGTGGCCCCACATCACAGCGGCCGCCGTCACGGTTAGGGGGTTCGTCACGAGGAGGGCCCACGAGGGTGGGCGCACGGCCACCCTGATCAGGGACAGGGAGGCGGTGGCTACGGCCCCAGCGAGCGCTAGAGACGGGTACAAGGGCGGCGCCTCGTGAGGCTGGCTTGGGAGGGGGGGCGTCGCTTGGGGAGCCAGGCCAGCTGCCACTAGGGCGGCACACACCGCAACCGAGGCGGCGCCTGACAGCAGCAGGTGCGTGAAGAGGCGAGGGGTGCTGCAGTCCGGGCGCGCTGCCCCTTCACAGCTAGCCGCTGCCTCCGACATGAGCCCTGGGTAGGCTGAGAGGACGACGAATGCTAGGTGGGGGACGAGGCGCCTCGCTGGCGACGCGGGCGCGCACAGCCCGCCCACCGTGCCGGAGAGCGAGGAGGCGATCAGCAGGTAGAGGGGTGCCGCGAGCTGGGCCCCGACCCAGCCAGCGCAGGCCAGGTTGACCACGGCTAGGCTCACAGAAGAGTTGAACAGCGTTGCCACGGTCACGTGCGAGAATAGCGCTAGGATGACGATTACCGCGGTTGGATCTCCAGTCACGTAGAAGGTCAGGAGCGTCGCCGTGAGGACCGACAGCAAGCACAGCCTGTAGGCCAGCCTGAGGTTGGCCTTGACCTGTGGGAGGGCGGCCCTAATGCACAGGGGCGCTGCAGCCAGGAGGCCGAGCGAGGAGCCCACGGCCAGCGAGGGCGACAGCCCGCTAGCCGGAGCGCTGGGCGCTGCTGCCGCGGCTAGCGCCTCCACTACCGCTAGCTGGAGCAGCAGCGAGAGGCTCGCTTCAACGTTCATCAGGAGGCCTAGCAGCGCGAAGAGGACGGCGGCGATGCAGTGCCGCGCCTGGGGGAAGAGCGCGAAGATCGGCAGCGCGAGGAGGCCGGCTGAGAAGGCGAGGAGGGGCCTCCGCCCCCTGACGCCAGCCCGGAAGAGCGCCCTCGACATGGGCGACGAGTGCGCTCCTAGAGCCACGAACACCGGCGCCATAGCCGCTGAGATGGCCGCTGCTATGGCGAAGAGGACGAGGTGGATCACGGCTGAGGTGGCCAGCGCCGCAGCTGGGCTAGTGAGCATCCCCACGGGCTCGCTCTCGATCGCCTCGCTCAGGCGCAGGTACGAGAAGGCCACGCTGAGAGCCAGCGAGGCCGACGCGCCAGCCGAGTACGCGGCCAGGTACCTGGCGGGGCTCCCCCCAAAGGCCAGCCTCGCAGCCACGACCACCTGGAGGGCGGCCATTAGCAGCCAACCGTGCATCGAGAAGGACGGCGCCGCTGAGGTGACCGCGAGCGCCAGGGCCGCGAGGAGGGAGGACGCAGCCAGCTCGGCCACCAGGTGCCTGTCCAGCGCCTGCGGCAAGATCTCACTCTGAGCAAGTAGCGGCCTGCTCTATCCTTGTTGAACGATTTAGATAAATCTTGTCGTGAGGAAGGGGAGAGACATGAGCGGGCGGCGCGAGGGCTCCTGCAAGTTCTTCCAGTCCACGTCGAGCGGCAGGAGGTGCGTCTTCTTAAGCCCCGAGGAGTGGAGGCTCAGGAAGGACAAGCTCATCTCCTACTGCTCAAACGGAGGCGGGGGGTGCCCGCTCCTGGCGAGGTACATGGCCATGGCGAGCCGCCTAGCCTCTGAAAGGAGGGGCGGGAGGGGAGCGCTTTTCTAGCGGCGCGGCTTCTTCTCTCTAGGCTGCGGGAGGATGCCAGCTAACCTGCCCGCTGAGGCTAGGGCCAAGTGGCTCAAGGTGATGGAGGCCAGGACGCCCGAGGAGAAGCTCAGGGCCCTCCAGGAGTTCCTGGCTAGCGTCCCTAAGCACAAGGGCACTGAGAAGCTCGTGAGGCAGGTCAGGAGGCAGATGGCCCTCCTGAGGAGGGAGGTGGAGAGGAGGGCCAGGAG
>CAZCFI010000111.1:0-3837 GCA_964497915.1 uncultured Thermoproteales archaeon | reverse complement strand
CCTGAGCCCCCTCCTGACGACGAGGTCGTCGATGTACAGGCACCTCCCGCACTCCACCACGCTGACAAGCCCCGCGACCTCGCCGCCGACCTCCAGCACGTAGACCCTGTAGCCCTCGCTCAGCCCCCTGAGGGCCCTCTCGTAGTCTCGGGTGACGCCGTAGAGCTCGTCGTACAGCCTGAACGCCTCCTCCTCGGGCAGCCCGTAGATGTCCGAGGCCAGCTCCCTGAGGAGGGCGAGCGCGGCCTCCCTGTCCCTCTCAGCGGCTCGGCGAATCCTGGCGTTCACGCCCCGCACCAAGAGTTGAGTGAGGAGCGCACTGATTAAGGTGAGGGGGGTTGTGGGGATTCGAGGCCGATGCCGGCATTGAGTGGCGCTAGGGGCGCGGGGCCCCACCAAGCGAGCCCAGCAGAGGCCCTCAGCGTGAGCGGCGTCAGCTGCGCTAAGGAGCCTCCAGGCCCGCCTCACTCATGTAGCGCAGGACGCGGGGGGCCACGAGCACCGCTAGGAGGTGGTCGACGAGCAAGTCCTGGGGCACGAATATCAGCACCGAGGCCACGAAGAGGACCTGCAGCCTGCCGAGGCCCCTCAAGCCCAGGGCCGCTGCCACGGCCCCCGACCACGCCGAGAGCCCCTCGCCCAGCGCGGTCGGCTGGAGGGCGTGGTAGCAGAGCGGCAGTAAGCCCGCGGCGTACATTGGGAGGGCGGCCGCGAGCGACAGCAGCGGGAGGGCCGCCCTGTCCCTCAGCGTCGGGTTGTCAGAGCTCCTGGGCGCCTGGCGGCGTACGCCCTCGAGAGGCAGCTCATGAGGAGGCTCGACACCGGGAACATCCACAGGTACCCCGCCGTGTGACCGGTTAGAATTGCTGGCCCTCCCCTCAGCCCCGCCGCTGCCGGCGCGCCCGTGGCCACGAGCAGGAGGTACACCAGCTGGGAGAGGGCTGCGTACCTGGCCTCAGCGTGAGGCCAGCGAGCATGGCGGCGAAGTTCTGCGTGGTGTAGGGCACCGGCCCCAGCTTGAACTGCAGCTGGGCGCAGGCCGCGGTGAGGGGCGCGAAGAGCGACGTGAGCAACATCTGCGCCGCCCTCCCCGGCATGCTGAACCTATGGCGCTAGCCCTCCTAAAAGGCCTTGTGAGCGGCGTGGGCGGTACTCGCGCTCTGGGCAGGGGAGCTGCGCCCTCGCGTGCCGTCTACTCGGGCAGGCCTCAACTCTTGGGGACTTGCAGCAAGAAGGCTATATTGCCATATTGCTACACAGCTCACGTGCTGAGAGCTAAGATAGATAGCAGGCTCGAGATGAGGTTCAGGGAGCTCGCGATGAGGAGGTTTGGCTACGGGAAGGGCGCTCTCACCAGGGCCATCGAGGAGGCGATCATAAGGTGGATATCTCAGGTGGCGAGGGAGGAGGTCAGGTTTGAGGGCGACCCCGTGGAGGTGATCGATGGGATGATCTCTGACGTAGACGTAGACTCCGTGGAGCTCCAGCACAGGATTAGGAGCGCCTGGCTCTCCGAGGCGCTGAGGCGTGCCTGATGGCAGTAAAACATCACAGACGCTGACATCTCCTCAGATGCGGCTTCTCCCGCCAGAGGAGGGGCGTGTGCAGGCAGCTGCTCGGGATGCTGAGGGATGGAGGGATCGAGGGCGTCACCACGGACTTCACGCGTGATGCTGTCGCTGACGGGCTCAAGAGGTCAGGGCCGTCGAGATGGCTGAGGAAGGGCTGGACGTGAACGATAGCGGACAGGAGGTGACGCGCGATGGGCCGCCGGTTGAGGCATTGGTCACCCTTCAGGCCAGGGTATGCGACTCCCTGCGCTGAGCCCCTCGATCAACGCTGACTTGAGCTTGATGCGTGCTTGGCAGCCACTGATCCCAAGCACTGGAAGTGGGGCTGCTGGGCCTGAGCTAGCGCAGCAAACATCACGGGAGTAGTTCAGCACGAGCGCTGAGCTAGCTCTCATTTCAATCCCTCACGCAGATTACATGCACGTGGGCGAAGTCTGGTACCCTACGATTTCCTTGATCCTCTCGGGCTTTCCGAGATGTCTTAAGACCTGCTAGCTAGGGACCTTGGCTCAGCTAGCGTTTCACCGCCGATGGGGCGCGGAAATAGGCTCTAATGACACTAAAGCACTGGCTACACGTAAGAGTTTGTAGAGGAGACCAAAGTAGTGTGATGATCCACTGATAATTGCTTCAGTAGACAATTTAGAGGATTAAAGCTGCTTAATAACCTTGATGACCTTATTCACTCGGGAGTCTTTTTTGAGGGCGCTCCTTAGGGTCGAGAGGGGGCCTTTTATAAAGTCCTTGTTAACCCAGCCTTCACCGTGGCTGCTCTCCACGTCTTGTGGTTGAAAGACCTTAGACGTTGGCTGTGAGCCTATGAAGCTGCTTGATCTACGTGAGGCGATGAGGAACGCTGCTCGGTTTTCAAGGCTCCTCAAGCGCAGCAGCCGTTGAGGGAGCAGCCTTAGCGTCGCGTCCTCCAGGCCTTCATCTATGAAGCAAACGTAAACTAGGTCTCTTGCTGTCTGCTCAGCCCTCAGCACTCCTATCTTAGTTGAGGTGCCCGGTTTCATTAGCTCCTCGAAGCTCAATGTAACTACCTCTACGCCATCTATGCCCCTGAACCGCTCTCGGGGGTCGATTTTCACCCCGTCAATTAATAACCCCTCTTTAGTAAACTTGACTTTTAGACCCCTAGTCTCGCCGTATTTTGGAAACTTGTAGTCATCGCTTCTAACTTTTAGCTCCCTCCATGAGGCCAAGCCTTGCCTTAGTTTCTCGCGGGCTTCTTCAACCACTTGCGGGTCTACGCTAAAGGTGTAGAGACCTGGCCGCCCACCTGTTTGATAGGGCGTTAGCCCTTCCCTGAAGGTGATAGGAGAGCCGTAAGGGTCATAGACTAGAGCGTAGCCCTTGCTGCCCCCTCTGCCCTTGCCAGCCCCGTCATGGTGTAGCACGCAGGCTACGTAGAAGCCTCCCTCAAGCGCCCTTCCCTGCAACATGGCTGCCCACTTATTGTACTTAACGTTCCGGTAGCTTGGATTCACGTAGAGGTGCGTGCCTCGTTCTCGATATTCTCGAGCTATGAAGGGAAGGTACATGTCGTAGCAGAGTGAAAATGACACCTTAATCCCATCTCTAGTTATCGTAAGTAAGAAGCTGTCTTTCCATCTTTCAACCCATCCAGGGCTATCGATGGCGGATTCGTAGGTGAAGGCGTGTTTCTGATACTTAAAGGATTTATCGTCAGCGTAGACAAGTAGGTAATGAGTGTTCTCTACCTTTTTAACCTTCTTAGATGGTCGACCTAGCCCAAGGCCTATGGCCACGATGCATCCATGTTCACTATACAGTTTGTGAGCCAATTTCTCGCCGTTATTGAAGAGATCCTCAGTGTTCGATGAAGTTAGGTAGTCCTCGGGGAAGACTATTAAATCTGGCTTTTCGTCAGCCAGCTTTGATTTGTACTTACTTATTTCATTCAATGCTCGGTCAAGCGCTCCCTTGAAACCGTTTGGCATGAGTAAGGCAACTTTCATGTCTCCCTGACCTAGGATTTTTAAAATATAAACTATAAACTTTGTCTCATTAACGTTTTAAGAAAAGAACTCTCTTGAAGCCTTGTATAAAGTCGTCCAAAGTAATGATCCTTTGCCTCCCCCTCACGGCTACCAAGCATTAGTTGTTTTTATTTTTTAAAAAAAGCTAAGTGTACGATGAGATTTCGCTTTCCTCGGCTATGTAGCCCTAAAATTACGATGCCCACTACCTTGTGGTCTTTGAAGCTCCTCCTCCCCCCAGTCCTCATTTGGGCTGAGTCCAG
>CAZCFI010000110.1:0-3868 GCA_964497915.1 uncultured Thermoproteales archaeon | reverse complement strand
TTCCCACAATTCCCACATAGCCCACAACTATTTATGCTTTACCTTGAATCGCGGAAAACTCCCCCACTTTATATATTCTCTGCACTCATAATCTACGGGAGCTGTATGAAAAGATCTTTTAAGCTGATAGCGGCAACCATTATAGCTATCGCTGTCATAGCCTCCCTAGCCTACACCCTCTAGTGGCTCGAGTACGGCCGCTACAAGGCCGTGGTCAGGGCCGAAGACGGCACCTTGGTCAGGGTGAGCGGTGCACTAGGATCCAACTCTACAAAGGCAAGTGTAAAGACCGTAGATAGCGTCATAGTGGCTGAGGGGTATGGCCCACAGCTAACGCTAATCCTGAAACCGCCCGCTAAAACGAGGATCGTGTTGAGAGTCAAAGTTGAGGTGGAGAACTGGACCGGAGTACCTATAGGAATAGACTTCGGCTTCAGCGACCCAAGTGGTTGGAAAGAAGTATGGTGTCCTATGGTATTTGACGCTGAGCCGGGTAAGTGGTACACCGTAACCCTTACGCCAGAGAACATCACGGTCTCGCCTGACCCGCTCGGAGGATACGTCCACGCGGCTACTAGGTGGTTCTCGCCCGGCGAGGTGGGCTGGCTAACAGTTAGCGCTTTGCAGGAGAGCGGCCCTGATCTATTCATTAGGCTATATGTAAGGATAGTCTCTGCAGATTAGCCCCGTTTTTAAACATCTATTTAGCAATAGTTGATGAGAGCGAGTAAGGTCCTAGCATACCTTATAGTAGCACTACTTATCACAGCCCTATTCAGCAATATCGCACTTGCATCAACAAACTCGAGGGAAGTTTCCAAAGAGGCCGAAGCTCGGGTAGGTTTTGGAAGCAAAGGCAGCATTAGGAAAGAGAGAGTAGTATCTCTCTCCGGCTTGCCTACGGACAGGACCGTCAAGGCCACCCTCTCCGTATCGTATTACCTTGAGGCCAAGCCCGTAACCTACGTCGAGGTAGGCGTCGTGGAGCAGGAGTGGAAGGACTCCCTAACCCACAACGGCATAGGGCCTCCGAAGCAGAAGAGCGGCTCTAGGTCCTGGAGCCGCACCAACCCGGGCTCGAGCGTGAGCTTCACGGTACACGCCTACGCTTCCAAGAGCTGGAAGGGCGGGGAGGGGACGGCAAAAATAACGGCCACCTTAAGAGCCGAGTGACCGGACGTGGTCACGGTCACCGCGGGCGAGGGCGGTAGCGTAAGCCCGAGCGGGAGGATCGAGGTCTGGGGCGACTACCTGAGCGTCAGGGCGACGCCAGACCCGGGGTACGAGTTCGACCACTGGGAGGTCTCCGGCGGCGTCTCGATAATTGACTCCTCGGCCAACGGCAGGTTCCGCGTGGCGGGGGACGGAACCATCAAGGCTGTCTTCAGGAAGCCCCCGCCACCCTGCCCCGTGGAGTACAAGCTCACCATAAGCGTGAGCCCGTCAGGAGCTGGCACGACAAACCCCGGCCCTGGGACCTACAGGTACTGCGCCAGGACCAGCGTGACCGTATCCGCGTCGGCATACGGGGGCTACGTCTTCGACCACTGAGAGCTCGACGGCGCTAACGCTGGCTCCTCGGCGTCGATAACCGTCACCATGAACAGAGACCACTCGCTGGTGGCCGTCTTTAAGAGCAGCGGCGGGGACGGAGGAGACGGAGGGAATGGGCAACAACCGCCGAGCGGGAACGAGACCTACACCTACTACATCGACCACTACAAGAGGGTGGTGGAGAAGGAGAGGAGCTACTACGTGTCGAACTGGGATGCAACCACGATATACTGGCCGTTGAGCGGCGAGAAGATCGGGGGCAAGCTTGCGCCTAGCGAGTACTTCGGCGTTAGGGTAAGGGTCTCCGTCGGGCACAAGGACAGGGTGCTTAGGAGCTACCTCGTCTTCCTATACACGGAGACCAGGACTACCAGCGACCCCAGCCTAGACGGCAAGAGGTTCAAGAAGATAGACTACACCGAGACCAAGCTCGTGAGGGTGAGCCCCGCTAGCTACGACATAGAGGTAACTGTGCCGAGCACCTGGGCGTGGTACCTAGATCTCTCGACGGGCCGGCCCGTGCCTGTTGACGAAACTAGGACGATGAGCGTTAGCGACTCGAGGAAGAACGACGGGACTTGCGAGTACGACCTTGGCAGGTGGGTGGTCAAGCGCGACGTGGTGCAGGTTGGGGGCTACGGGGACTTCCCCTACACTGTCTCGCTGAACGGCCAGGCTAAGGAGTTCAGGGCTAGGGTCTCGGCGGTCAAGGCTGAGATGGAGACCTGCTACTACGACTGGGGCGTGAGCGCCACCGTATTCTTCCTTTGGTGCGACGACGGCTCCCCAGTACTAGGAAGGAGGTACCTCTCAGCGGCCCTAGAGTACGGAGACTTCAGAAAGGTTTCCACAGTCAGCATGGGCGACGGCCTAGCCTTCATGGAGATAAGCTACTTGGAGATGCAACTGGACGCCATAGAGGCTACAATGACCCTGACCCCGCTGATCGAGAGGGGGGAGCCTGTGCCGCAGAGCCCGGCGACGGAGGTCAAGTACCAGGACATCGCTTTGGTCATGTATGAGAACAGCGAGACCAAGCTAAGGGTCAAGGTGATCAGATGGGGCACCATGGAGCCCCTACCCAATGCAATAGTAATCGCGTGGGTCGAGGGCACCGACAGAAGAGTGGAGGCGGTCACCTGTTGCGACGGCTTCGCTACTGTAGATAAGATCGCATTGCTGCAGGGTCTATCGGAATACGAGCTATGGGCGATGGCCTACCCCTGCGGCACTTATAACGAGATACTGAGCCCGCTGAGGTACGCTAAAATACTAGTGGACAAGCAGCCGCCCTAAAACAGCGTTAAGAAGAGCGCGACCGGGACATAGACGAACTTTCTCTTACCTCTTTCTCCCCTTATCGCCTTCTCCTCCAGCTTGTCCCTCGTCAGGACTATCTCCGCGCGATCTGGGATTCCCGGGACCCTCCTGCGGTACTTCGACTCTATAAGAAACCTGTACCTCCCACCCCTGCGGGTTAGACAGAGGACGTAGTCGGTCTCGTCTCCGTCCCTAGAGTATAGGAGGACCCTGTGGTAGTCCACCGACGGCACGTGCTCGAAGAACTGCTGGGCCATGGCGAGGTGCGCCGCCACCACGCTCTCGATAAGCCTCCCCCTGAAGTCAAGTCTCCCGAGTAACCTCTTAGAGGCGCCTAGGGGGTCTGCTTCGCCGCGTACGTGGCTCCTGAGGGCGTGGTAGGAGAAGGGGTCTAGGACGTATACCTTCCTGTCGGCTCTGTAGTTCGGCGTGCAGGCGCGTGAGGGGTCCTCGCGGTACGGGAACAGGAAGATTTTCGTGGTCTCTAAATACTCCAAGTACTTCCCAAGCCCAAACTTTGGGGAGGGGAAGCCCTCCTCGTCTACTCCCACGACGAGCCTACCTATGTTCTCCCTCCTCCCCAACCCGAGCGGTGAGGATAGCCTCTCGGGCTCGGTGAGGAACTCAAGGACCCGCCTGGTGTTCTCTGGGTTTAGCCCAGCGTTGGCGCTGTCAGATATAACGAGCTTGGCGAAGTCGTGGTAAAACTCCGGGTCTATGACTCCCTCCCTGTGGTACTGGTCAACCGCCTTCGGGAAGCCTCCGTGAAGGAGGTAGTCCTCGAAGACCGCGTCGAGGAGCGCGGCGAACTCACTGTAGAAATTCTCCAGGGCTTTGGGTATGGTGCCACGCCTAAGCTGGAGCAGCATGCTGAACCTCTCGCTCGGTCTCCTCAAACCATGCCTCCTTAGGTAGTTGTCTATGTCTGGCCTAATGGCCTCGAGGACCTCGACGAAGCGCAGAGGCACGTGGATCAGGTTCCCTCCCAGATTGA
>CAZCFI010000109.1:0-4006 GCA_964497915.1 uncultured Thermoproteales archaeon | reverse complement strand
CCAACCTCTCGATCCTGAAGGAGAGGGGCGGGTGGGGGTTCCAGCTGAGCCACTGCAGCAGCCTGCTGGACCTAGCCTCCCTCGCGAGCCTCCTGCTCCCCAGCTTCCTCAGGGCTGAGATCAGCGGGTCTGGGCTCCCGAGCACCGCGGCGGCCTCGACGTCGGCCCTGGCCTCAATGAACTTCGCCACGAAGAAGAGGGCGGTCAGCGACGCGTAGAGGTACAGCAGCTCAGTTATGATGTTGAATAGCCGCGCGTAGTTCAGGAGCACGTAGACCCTCACGACGTACTCCGCGATTATGAGCGCGCTGAGCGTCACCACGTCCCTGTGCCTTATGTGGCTCGCCTCGTGGGCCAGCACGGCCCTGAGCTCCTCAGGGGTGAGCTTCACGAGCAGGCCGGACGTCACTAGCAGCACGGCCCCCCTGGGGGAGACCCCGCTGGCGGCCGCGTTGGGGAGCGCCACGTTGCTGAGCACCACCCTCGGGACGGGCAGGCGGTAGCTGCTGAACACGTCGCTGGCCACGCGGTACAGGTTGACCTCGCTCACGGTCACGTCTAGCGGCCTCACCACGACGCCGTACTCCGCCAGCACCTCGGCCACCCTCTCTGGGCTGACGTAACCGCGGGCCAGCAGCTCGTCGCGCAGCCGCGCCTTTATCTCTCGGCGCTTAGGGTAGAGCACGCTCCTCAGCGCCCTCTCGTATGCGTCGAGCGGGAGGCGTACCCCTATGAGGCACACCGTCGGGTGCTCGCTGGTTATCTCCCAGTCCCCCATGGCCGCCACTATCCTGCTCGAGAGCAGCGTGGCCGCGAGCTGCGTGGCCACCAGGGCCAGGGGGGCGTAGTGCCCGAACAGCGACCACGCCACGCAGTACACCAGCAGCGATATCGCGAAGACGAAGACCAGGTTCCCGGTCAGGAGCTTGGTGACGACTCTGTACCTCAGCGACTCGCCCCTGGGAGGGACGACGTCCAGCCCCGGCACTATGACGTAGTACAGGACCCCCATCCCCTTCGTCTCGGCGTAGGTGTAGGTGGCGCTCTCGATCAGGTGCTCTAGGAGCGCGACCGCGCTCCTCGGCACAGCGCGAGCGTCGTAGCGTATGGAGTAGCTGGGCTCCTCCCCCACCACCACCTCGAGCTCCACTAGGGAGCCGCCGAGGCGCAGCGCGGCCGTGAGGCACGCCCTCCCTCCCCTGGCTCCCTCGATGGCGTAGGCTACCCTGCCGCCGTAGCTGTCGATCAAGACCCTCCTCAGAAATGAGACGTAGCCGCTCGCCTCAGCTGGCGAGAGCCTGACCTTCACGGTGCCGCGAACCTGCGCCATTCAAATCGCCCGGGGCTGCCGTAGCCGTTAATAGGTGTGGGTAAAAATAAAACCTGCCTTCGGGGGTGCTACTCCTCTATGACCTCCTCGCCCTCCTCGCGCCTCCTCCCGAGCGCCTTAGAGAGGGCGAGGAGGCCGCCTATGGCCACGGCTACGCCGAGGGTCTCGCTAGCCGACAGGGGCACCCCCAGGAAGGGTATCTCGATCACCACGTCCAGCTTCACGTCCACGACCTTGTTGTCGTCGAGGACTACCTTGACCGCCTTGTCCACGCGCTTGTATGACACTGACACGCCGTACACGCCCTTGGGCAGCTGAGTGAACGTGGCGCAGCCCGAGGAGCTGGTGCTGTTCGAGTCCACGAAGGCGCCGCTACCGTCCCTCACGACGACCTGGCTCCCTGGCAGCGGCTGGCTCCAGAAGCCCACGACCCTGACGCCCAGGTCGTAGACGGCGCACGGCAGCGTTAGGGCGCAGCTCTCGTAGGGTATCAGGCGCCCGCTGTAGACCTCGCAGCCCTTGAAGACCACCGTCACGTTGTAGATGCCCGGGCAGTAGACCGCCACCCTGGCCACGCCGGAGGCGTCCGTGAGCCCGGTTATGTTGACCGGGCCAGTGAGCCTGACCTCGGCGTTGGCCATCCCCCTGCCCTTGGAGTCCACCACCTTGAACTCGATGGGCTCCCACTCGATCTCGAACTTGTACGCCCCGTACTCGCCCTTCCTCCCAGACTTCACCTGGACGTAGGCCTCGTCCTCGAGCGCGCTTATCGCCCTCACGCCGCCCTCCCACGCCCACTTGGTGTTGACGTACGCCCCCACGGACGACCCAGAGGGCGTCTTGACGTCGACTATGGCGCCGTAAGAGGGCACCTGCACCACTACGTAGGCGTAGGTCGCGAAGGACAGCTCCTCCTCAAGCACCCGGACCTCGACACCGCCCTCGCTCCACGCGCCAGCTCCCTTGAGCGATATCGGGGCGTAGAGCACGTTCACCTGGTCGGGCGACGGGTTGACCACCTTGAACCAGCTGCCGAACACGACGTAGCCCTTGATCCACACGTTGAGCCTGATGGGCGGCACCAGGTAGCTCACGGCCCCGACTTCTATCGAGTCCTGGCCGGAGTAGACGTAGTCGAGGAGCGGCGCCTCTACGTACGCCCTGGGGCCGCCGTAGCCGCGCTCAGGCCCTACTGAGTACAGGACGACCACGTAGCCCAGGAGCTGCCAGCCCTCAGCAGGCGGGGACGAGAAGGTGCCGAAGCCGCCGGGCGGCACGGTGCCGTTCTCGAACCTGCCCCCAGCCACCAGGAACGCCGAGGGCAGCGCGTGCTCCTCGCCGACCTCGAACTCGATGGTGTAGGTGCCCTCGCCCGGCCCCAGCGCGGGGCGTATCTGGACGTGCTTCAGGTCCACGGCCACGGCCTCGGGGTCGAGGTCGTCCTGCTTATCAGGCGACAGCAGGCTGCTGCCGTCGGGCCCCCTCACGTCCTTGACCCTGAGCGGCAGGAAGTTGTCGACCGTCACCCTCACGGTCAGGTTGCTGAGGGTGAACGGGGCCTCAGGCTTCTCGACCTCCACCGCTATGGTGCAGTTGCGGACCTCAGCCCACACCCTCTTGACGTAAGTCGACTTTATGACCAGCTCCACGGTGACGTTCCCCGCGTCCTCGTTGACTATGCAGACCGTGCCGTTGTAGGACACCGCGGAGAGCACCTCGCCCCCCTCCACGACTAGCTTGTCGCACACTGGCTTGAGGCCCTCGGGGAAGCCCCCGCTGCACGAGACCTCCAGGTACTTCAGCTCGTAGCCGGGCGGCGCTGGCGGAGCCCTAACGGCCTTCGACTCGCCAGACCTCAGGAACACCTGCTTGGCTGTGGCGGCGGTAATCATGTAGTCGACCCTGACCTTGTACGCCGGGGCGTCTGGCGCAGCGGCAATAATCACTTGGGCGTGCGCGAGGCTGAGCCAGGCCAGCAGGCACAGTGCCAAGGCCGCTCGCGTGAGAGCCCTTCCCATCACGTCCACCGGATAGGTCACCGGCGACGATTATAAAGCCCCAGTGGTGGAGTGGGGGGGAGTATAAGCGAGTGTTCCCCCGGTAACTCTCGCGTATACGGGGGCTACCAGCTCCTCACGCTCCTCTTCCTGCGCCACCTGCTCACTTCAACGAGGAAGGCCCTCCTCCAGCCCATGCCCTCTAGCTTGCTCACGATAGCCCTCAGGACGCCCGGGGAGAACGAGGCCATGGCCACGGCGCGCACCATCTTGGCGGCGCCCCTCCTCTCTATGTAGAACTTGCACAGCAGCACCTTGTTCTTATACCTGCACACCCTGATGGTGGCCCTGCAGCCCTTGAGGGCGCCCTCGTGGTGCGACTCCACTTCCAGGAACACGTCAGCCCACCTGAGGTAGCGGTCCGGCCACTCGTCGGTCACCCTCAGGCCAGCTAGCTTCATGTCCAGGAGCGCCACCTTGAGGTCCTTGTCAACCAAGAACATGGTGAGCCCGTAGACCCTGACGTCGTAGACCAAGCTACCACCTAGTCCCTGCTCCGGGGACCCCCTTGCCCATAGTAGAGGTGCGACCCAGTATTTAAAGGTTATACTTGGGCCGCCTCAGCCTAGGACTCCACATCACCGCTCAGCACCCGAATTCCTCATCACGCACAGCAGGG
>CAZCFI010000108.1:0-4031 GCA_964497915.1 uncultured Thermoproteales archaeon | reverse complement strand
GGGATTAGCCCCAGTTTCCCGGGGTTATCCCCGTCCCGAGGGTAGGTTAGCCACGCGTTACTGAGCCGTGCGCCACGCCCCGCCATAGCCCGGGGCGTTCGACTTGCATGGCTTAGTCCCACCCCGATAGCGGTCGGGTCCGGCAGGATCAACCGGAGTTACGGCCGCAAGGCCGTAGGCCGGGCGGACGTGCGTCGACGGCTGCCCACAGGCCTCTATCAGGTCCGAGTGCCCAGGTCAGGGGCGACCTGGTTTACTCGGACCCTCACGTGAGAGTGTCCCCGCAACTGGAGGCCGGATCTTCATCCTGGGGCTGTGCGCCCCCGTCGATCCGAGCCGCCGGAGAGTTGCGGGCCGAATCTATTAGAGAGAGGTGGGGTTTATAACGTTTACTCCCCCCACGCAGGGGAGGGGGCCCCGCCAATCACCGGGGTCCTGCGCGTCATAGCGCCCGTGGGCGGGGGGTGAGGTTAAAGTTAAAAGTCTTCGGGATTTAGATACTCTGAGAGCGGGGCCCGTGGCTCAGCCTGGTAGAGCGTCCGGCTGATAACCGGAAGGTCGGGGGTTCAAATCCCCCCGGGCCCACCTTCCGAAAAAGATAAAAACTCTACATAAAATTCTAGGTACATTTTGCTCTTTTACGCATGAATTCACTAATTTATAAGCCTTTACTAAAAATAGGCTGGCGCTCCTTAGGCGCTGCGCGCCTGCTGGGGGGTGGCCCTCGCTGAATAGCGCTAGGTTGGAGGTTCGCAGCGCTCTGGAGAAGTCCAGTGGTGCGGGGGGTGGGATTCGAACCCACGCAGGCCTTCGCCACGGGAGCCTCAGTCCCGCCCCTTTGACCTGGCTCGGGCACCCCCGCTCACTGAATCTTAGCGGCCCCTGGCTAATTTAACTTTTCGGCCTACATCCTCTCGGGGGCCTCGATGCCGAGTATGTGGAGGGCGTTCCTGAGCGCGATGCAGAAGGCGTACGTCATTGCGAGCCTAGCCGCCCTCAGCTCCTCAGGCTTGGCCGACAGCACCGAGTGCCTGTCGTAAAACGAGTTAAAGATGGTGGCGATCCTGTTGGCGAATCCGGCTATGGCGTCGACCCTCAGGTCGTCCGCCGCCTTGGCGACGACATGCGGGAACTCTCCTATCGCCTCCATGAGCTCGACCTCCAGCTCCTCCCTTAGAAGTGATGCGTCAACGTCCTCCGCCAGGGGATCCTCGACGCCGCTCTTCCTCAGTATGCTCCGGGCCCTGGTGTAGGCGTACTGGATGAAGGGGCCGCTGTTGCGGGAGAAGTCGAGAACCCTAGACCAGTCGAATGACAGGGGCCTTGACGGCGAGACAGACAGGAAGGCGTACTTGACGGCCCCCACCCCCACGATCTCCGCTATCCTAGCGGCCTCGCTCTCGCTCATCCCCCTGCTCCTGGACTCTATCTCCCTCCTAGCCCTCCTAACCGCCTCATCTATGAGCTCGTCAGCCGTTATGTACCTCCCCCTCCTGCCAGAGAGGCGGCCGCCCACTATGTTCACGACCTCGTAGGCGTAGTGAACCATCCTCCTGACGTCCTCCCTCATGCCCAGCAGGCACAGCGCCACCTTGACCTGGAGCTGCTCCAGGGTCTGCTCCACGCCTATCACGTTTATCACTAGGTCCGCCCTCCTCAGCTTCCACATGGCGTAGGCCACGTCCCTGGTCACGTATAGCGTCGTGCCATCAGACCTGACTATCACGAACCTCGGGACCTCGTGGCCGCGGGGCAGCCCCAGGGCCTCATGCAAGGCTAGGTCCCGCACGGCCTGGTCGGCGAGCAGCACGAGCGCGCCGTCCTCGCGGGCCACGTAGCCCGTCCTCCTCAGCCTCTCAACGACCTCGTAGACGAGGTCGCTCCAGACGGTCAGGTCGCTCTCCCAGTCCCAGCTGTCGAAGGATATGCCGAGCCTCTCGAGGGTCTCCCTGTAGCCCTCTAGGCACCTCTGGCTGACCTCCCTGACGAGCCTCACGGCCCTTAGCTCGCCCCTCTCGTAGCCCCTGTTCAGCCTGTGTATCTCCTCCATGGGGTCCTCGCCCTCGACGGCGCTCAGGAGGCGCTCCACCAGCTCGGGGTACCTCTCCTTGAAGTTGGCGAGGACCGACATCCACTCGTCGATCCTTCTCAGCAGCGACATGGCCTGGTCGGGGTCGCGCTGCTTGGCCTCCTCGTACCTCCTCCTCAGCTCTATCACCTCCGTCAGTGCGTTCATCACCGTGTACATCGCGCCGATCCAGTGGTCTGCCTTCGCCCTCGGCTCGAGATCCCTAGCCTTGCTGTACGCGTACGCCGCGTAGGCCACCTGAAGCCCCACGTCGTTCACGTAGAAGTGCGTGCTGACCTCGTGCCCCCTAAACCTCAGCAGCCTGGCCAGCGAGTCGCCGAGCAGCGCGTTCCTGAGGTGGCCCACGTGTATCGGCTTGACCGGAGTGACGCTGGTGTGCTCGACTAGCACCCTGAGGGGCCTCTCAGCTGGGTTGTACCCGTAGCGCTCCCTGATGCTCCTGACGGCCTCCAGGATCATGCTGAAGTACTTTGGCCTGTTGAGCCTGAAGTTCAGGAAGCCCCTCACGGCGTCGCCCGCGACCAGCAGGCCGTCGCTCCTGAACTCGACCCTCCTCAGCACCTCCCTGCACAACTCGTCCGGGTCGGCGCTAAGCCTGCGGGCCAGCGCGAATAGGGAGACGCTGATGTCGCCCAGCTCGCGCGACGGAGGCCTGCCCACGGACACCTCATCGAACGAGCCGCCCACCTCGCTCAGGGCTGGCTCGAGCAGCTCACGCAGCTCCTCGATGACCTTGCCGTAGGGGTCGAACAACTCGCCCAACGGGGCACCCTCTGTGAGCCTGCTCGGGTCGATAATCACAGTCCCCCCTCACATTTATACTTTCCCTCCCACCGCTGGGAGGGGAGTAAGCTTTTAACTCAGCCTCACTCAATGTACCCTAGGGCCCGTAGCTCAGCTGGATAGAGCGGCAGCCTCCGGAGCTGCAGAGGCCCGGCCCCTCCGGGTGCGCAGAGGTCCCGGGTTCGAATCCCGGCGGGCCCGCCTCGCGGTTCCTGCGGGCCACGGCATCGCTGGGCAGAGCGCCATGAGGGTAGGCGAGGCCGGTGAGAGGGAGCTCATAAGGGCCCTGCTCAGGGTGATAAACAAGCTCAACGTCAACTTGATGAGCTACGACGACGTCTCAGCGTGCTCACTGGGCGACGGGCGGGCGCTCGTGGTCAAGACCGACTCATTCGTCGAGTCGGCGGACATGCTTCCGGGGATGCTGCCCGAGCACGTGGGGCGGAAGCTCGTGGTGATGAACGTCAGCGACTTCGCGGCCAAGGGCGTGAGACCCCTCGGGATGCTGATCTCGCTAACGGTGCCTGAAGACCGTGAGGTCGAGTACTTGGTGAGGCTCTACGAGGGCGCTGAGGAGGCGGCGCTTGAGTACGGATTCGACATACTGGGAGGGGACACTAGCCGCGGCGAAGAGCTCGTCGCCTCAGGCTTCCTCTTCGGCATTCAGTCCGAGGGTAAGCTGGTCAGGCGGAGCGGCGCTAGGGTAGGGGACTATGTAGCCGTAACTGGGCCCTTTGGCAGCACGGCAGTCGCCTTCTCAATCCTGCTGAGAGGGCTCGAGGCTCCCAGCGAGCGAGTGAAAGAGGAGGCGCTTAAGTCCGTGTACGAGCCCCACGCCCGCCTCAGAGAGGGCGTGGCTCTGGCTGAGGCTGGCCTCGTGACGGCGTCGATAGACAGCAGCGACGGGCTGGCGGCGTCGCTACACGAGCTCGCTGAGAGCAGCGGCGTCGGGATACTGGTCGAGAGCTTGCCGATGTCCAGGTGCCTGCTAGAGTTCTGCGAGTACCACGGCATCAACCCCGCTGAGCTGGCCCTCTACGGCGGTGGCGAGGAGTACGAGCTCGTCGTCACCGTGCCACCTGAGTCGTGGGAGGAGGCCTGCCGGGTTGTGGGGGGCGTCGGGGGGCGCCTCCACCTAATAGGGCGCGTGGTCGAGGAG
>CAZCFI010000107.1:0-4074 GCA_964497915.1 uncultured Thermoproteales archaeon | reverse complement strand
CCAAGCGGAACCATCAGGGGCCATAAGGACTATGCGTACGACCTCGCCGGCGAGGGGTGGGTCGAGCTCGCCCCGTATTAAGAGCTCACCTCCCTCGGTCACCTCGCTAGGCACCTCGAGCCTTATGCTGGAGCCCTTGGCGACGGCCGTGAAGGATGCCACTCCCTCAGCTGGCCCGTAACTCTCGTCCCCAGGCCACGCCAAGAGGACTCTCCACCTGCCGAGGAGCTCTCTGTCAGCTGGCACCCTGATTGCGAGCGAAAACCTGCCGTTGACCACGTCAACGGTCACGCTGTAGGCTTGCCCGCTCGGTGGCACCACCGTTGCGTAGAGCGCTGTGGTCAGGGGCGCTGAGAGCTTGCCCTCAACCTTGGCTACTCCGCCAGCGTAAGCCACTGAGTCCACGCTAACGACCTCAATGCTGATCGCCTTACTCGGTCTCCGGATGGGCGTGACCTTGTAGCTCAGCCCCGTCGAGAGTAGGACTCTCCCCGTGTAGAAGAAGCAGTGAACCATGGCCCTTAACTCACGGCCCTCCAGCTCCACGCGCCTGTACCAGTCCAGCACGACCAGCACGTGGTCGTGGAGCACTAGCCCGAACTCGCGGTAGCCGAGCTGCGGCTCCACGGGGATCCAGCCGTGACCTGGGACGTACACGAGCGCCCAGGCGTGAGTCGTCCTGGTGACGTAGACCTTGCCGAACTCCGCGCACGGGAGGCTGAAGCCGCAGACGACCCTAGCCGGTATCCCGAGAGCCCTGGCCAGCGCTACGTAGAGCCGCGCGTAGTGGCCGCACGCCCCCCTCCTGTTCCTGTAGACCCAGAGCGCGCCCCTGTCGTACTCGACGCTAGCGTCGTACTTGATGTAGCTGGAGGTGAAGTTGGCTATCAGCGCGCAGGTCTCGTAGACGCTGCTCGCGCCCGACGCTATCCTCCTCGCCTCACTGACTATCTCGCTAGCGTCAGACTCTATGTACGGCTCGGGCCGCGCGTAGCTGGCCAGCTCCTCGGGGAGGCTCCTCAGCTGCTGGAGCGTGGCGTTGGTGGGCTCGTAGTACACGGCGCTGAGCACGACGGCGTACCTAGCGGTCACGGTTAGGCTGCCCCTAGGGGGCAGCCTCAGGTCCCTGTAGACGGCGTACCTGTTGCCGTAGGGGTCGCTCAGGATGGCGTGGGGCTCGACGCTGAAGCGGGGGCCCCACACGACCACCTGGTAGGGGGGCATCGACGGGATCAGCGCCACGAAGAGCCTCGTGACCACTGACTCAGTCGACAGCTCGTTGCGCAACGTCACCGTGAAGTTGATGTCGTACCTCAGGGCCGCTGGCGTGCCATTGACCAGCCTCAGGCGAACCTCGTGGCGCCTCTCGTCGCCTGACAGGGCGTCCAGGACCTTCAGCACGACCCTGTACACGCCCTCCAGCATCCTGGCATCGGTCCTCCACGAGAACCAGGCGCACCACTCCGCCTCCTCCCCCCTCACTGACTTGGGGCCCGCTGACGTCGAGGAGTTACTCTCGACCCTGCCCAAGGGGTCGTACACCGTCAGGACCCACACGACGTGCACCCTGCGCTCCCCGCTGATCACCGTGGGGCGCACCCTAACGCGGTTGTAGAAGTACACCACGTCGCCAGCGCTGACGACTAGGTCGTCCCTCAGCGTGAAGTCACCAGCGCCTCGCACCTCGCTGCAGACCAATATGCCTGAGCTCGAGACTATGCCTCCAACCTGCCCATCTGGCGGGGCGGCTGCGTGCCCGGCCCACGCGACGGCCACTAGCAGTAGCAGGAGTGGGGGGACCGCCGCTCTCGCTCGCCTCACGCACTAATGTAGGCCCCTCACAGTTAAAGTTGCACCCGCGCCCAGGCGCCTCCTAGCCGGCGGGAGCACTGCTTAAATCTGGAGTAGCGCGTTGCCAGTAACGTGAGGCCCAGGGACAGGTGCCTGAGGTCCATAGGGCACGAGGAGGTCGACCGAGTGCCGCTAGTGCTGAGGATAAGGCCTGAGCCTGCAGAGAGGCTGATGCGCCACCTCGGCGTCAGGGACCACGAGGAGCTGTGCAGGGCGCTAGGCATCGACGTCAGGAGCGTCGGCGTCCCGCTTAGGGGCGGCTACTCCGTCCCAGGGGCTAGGCCCTTCGAGGGCGGCTGGGTCGTCGAGGAGGGCCCCGACTACCAGGTGGTTCAGTCGATATTCGGCTACAGGATGCTGTTCCGCAAGCCGCGCACCCACACCTACACGTTCGTCTACTACCCCCTCCAGCACGTGCCGCTCGAGGAGTACGTGTGGCCAGAGGTCGACGATAGCTGCTTTAGCGAGCTGGAGAGGGCGAGGAGGAGGTACGAGGACTACTGCCTCTACGGGGGCGTGACGCACATGTGGGAGGTGGCGTGGAAGCTCTTCGGCTTCGAGAGGACCATGGTGATGATATACAGGGAGCCCGGGGTCGTCGAGAGGGTTCTGGACGAGCTCCACAAGATAAGGCTCCAGCAGGCGAAGCTGCTGTGCGAGGCTGGCGTCGACGTCATAGTGGACGGCGACGACGTAGGCATGCAGAGGGGCATGATGCTCTCCCCAGAGCTCTGGAGGAGGCTCCTCAAGCCGAGGTACAGGGAGCTGGTGGAGGCCGCGCACAGGGGCGGGGCCTACTTCCTATTTCACAGCGACGGGTGGATAGAGCCGATAATACCCGACCTCATAGAGATGGGCGTCGACATACTGAACCCCGTGCAGCCCGAGTGCATGGACCCGGCCGAGCTCCACGAGAGGTACGGGGACGAGCTGTGCTTCGACGGCACGATCTCGGTGCAGAGGACGCTGCCCTTTGGCACCGTGGAGGACGTGGTGCGCGAGGTCAGGGAGAGGATAGAGGCCATTGGGTGCACGGGCCTGATACTCGGCCCCACGCACGCGATCCAGCCCGAGACTCCAGTTGAGAACATACTGGCTCTCTACGAGGCAGCCAGGAAGTACGGGAGGGCGCGCTGAGGTCGGAGGGGGCCCAGGCCCTGAGGCCTAGGTGAGCCCTAGGTGCCGCAAGTTCAACTCCAGCGCTAACCCAGCCCCGCAACCTTGTCGCGAGGCAGCCTGGCGAGCAGCTCCTCGGCCTCGCGCGCTGAGTCGCACGTGACGCTCAGGAGCAGCCCCTTGGTCGACAGCTCCTCCAGCAGGAGCCTGACGCCCTCGGGGGGCACGCTGAGCACCAGCCTCTTGCCAGCCCTCTGGACCTTCCTGTAGAGGGGGAGCCAGACGCTTGAGCCCCTGTGGTAGCCCCGCTCGCTCATGGCGGCGCCGGGCACCCACTGTATCCCGTCCAGCTCCTCTATCCTGAGGAGGCGGTCGACGTGGGGCAGCTGCCCGGGCCCATCCAGGTGATAGATGGTGCGGTCCAGCCTCGCGCACTGCTCCCTTATGTGAGGCTCGACGAACCTCTCGAAGAGCGAGGGGGACAGCATGTAGGCGATGTCGCACTGTATCGGGTACCACCTCTCCGAGCACCAGATGCTCATCCACGACGACATGCCGTCGGGGGGCATGACGCTCCTCAGCTCGTCGTAGCACTCGTGCCACAGGTCGAGAACCCTCGCTATGGCCTCCTCGACGAGGCCCGGCCTAGAGAACATGTCCCTTATCAGCGCTGAGGTCCCCCTGAGCGAGGCCAGCACGTCGAGCACGCCGCCTATGTCGGTGATGCCGACGACGAACCTCCCGGCCGACGCCGCGCTGACCTCCTCAGTGGCCCGCTTGACGGCGACCCACCACTCGTTGCTGCGGTCGAGCTCCAGCTCGGCGACGTCCTCCAGCCTCATGGGCTCGGCAGGCGGCTTGAACCAGACGGTGTCGCCGGTGAACACGAACTGAGACCCGAGCATGGCTCCGAGGATGCCGGGGCCGAAGTTGACCCAGAGGTTCGGGAAGGCCCCTAGCCTAAACTCCGTCCTGCGGCACCAAGCTTCAAACTCCTCGATCGCCCAACTCGCTCCTCCGTATCGAACGAACGCCCAGTCGTCCCACCAGCCCCACTCCCTAACCTCAGGCCTGGGGTGAATCACCTGGAGCAGCGCCTCCCTCAGC
>CAZCFI010000106.1:0-4113 GCA_964497915.1 uncultured Thermoproteales archaeon | reverse complement strand
GGCCGCCCCCGCCCGGCGAGAGGCACCCCCAGATACTAGCCTCTTTCAATTAAAAAAGTTATGAATGTATGCCATGATTCTGAGAAGATATAGTTAAACCTGAGATTTCACGTTAAATTTTTCTCTTTTTTGAGAAGCGGGCCCGGGGGGATTTGAACCCCCGACCTGTGGCTTAGAAGGCCACCGCTCCGTCCTGGCTGAGCTACGGGCCCCCTAGACCTCTAGAGCCAGGCCCCTTATTAAGCTTAGCCGCCTCACTCAATTACGTAGAGCGCCACCGTGTGCGTGTGGGGCCCCCTGGTTCTCAGCTCCCTCACGGCCCTGGGCTCCCAGCCCTCGATCAGGTAGTCGTGCACGACGACCCTGGCCCCCCTCCTCAGCTCGGCCTCCAGCTTCGCCCTTAGAGCGCTCAGCACCCTGGGCGTCAAGTAGAGGGCCACCACGTCGGCGCCGCCGAGGTCAGCCTCGAAAAGGTCCCCACAGACGACCGCGACCCTGTCGCTTAGGCCAAGCGCTGCCACCCTCTCTCTGGCCAGCTCAGCGAGCCTGGGGTCTATCTCGTAGCCGACGCACCTGCAACCAAACTCCGAGGCCGCTACGATCAGGATGCTCCCGTCCCCGCAGCCGAGGTCCACCACGAGCTCCCCAGGCCTAGCCCCGGCCAGCCTCAGCATCTCTCTCGCGACTGGCGCTGGGGTCTCAGCGTACGGCGCCGCCAGCCTGGCCTGCGCCAGGTAAAATGGCGTGCTGCTCAGAGAGTCGTACTCGCGCACGCGCATCACTCCCGCTCACCGAGCAGCTCGGCCAGCCTGCCAGCTAGCGCCTCCCTGAGCTTCGCCGCATTAGCCTCGGGCAGGCCGTCGTACGTGAAGGTCCCGGCGCCCCACTCTATTCCAGCCGCGTACTTCAGCTTCCCCTTGTCGCGCAGGATCGGGTAGAACTCCAGGTGCATGTGGTAGTAGCTATAGTCCCTTCCATCCGTCGGGGCCTGGTGGAGCACCATCATGTACGGCATGTCCTGGTCGAACACCCTGTTGTAGGCGTAGGTCACCACCTTGAGGCACTTGGCTAGGTCCAGCCTCTCCCCACCCGTCAGCTGGGGCAGGGACTGGACGTGCCTCCTCGGGTACACGTGGACCTCGAGCGGCCACATGGCGAAGAAGGGCACGAAGGCCACGAAGCCCTCGTTCTCGTAGATTACCCTCACCCCCTCCTCGAGCTCGAGCTTGAGTATGTGACAGAACAGACACTCCCCCCTCCTCCTGGCGAACGACCTCGCTGACCTCAGCTCCCTCTTCACCCTGGTAGGTATGAACGGCAGCGCGTAGATCTGGGAGTGCGGGTGGGTCAGCGAGACCCCTATGGCCTCGCCCTTATTGCGGAACTCCATCACGCACCTCACCCTGGGATCCCTGCCCAGCTCCTCGTAGACCTCGGCGAACTTGTCTATCACCTTGACGAGCTGGCCCAGGCTCAGGTCGCACAGGTCGCCCTCGTGCTGGGGGGTCTCGACGAGCACCTTGCAGTACCCATACGCCCCCCTCACCCGGTACACGCCCCTCGACCTCCTGCTCGTCCTGGGCTCCCTCGCCAGCGCTGGGAACTTGTTGTCCAACACCAGCACGTCCCAGCCGTACCCGGTCTCCTCAGCCCCGGGGCAGAAGGGGCAGAAGCCCTTCGGCCTCCACGGCCTCCTCTCCCTGCCTGACGAGACTATTATCCACTCCCTGAGCAGCGGGTTCCACCTGAGCTCGTTGACGGCGCCGCTCATCACAGGATAGTGAGGCGCGCTCCCTAAAAATCTATTAGCGCGGCCTCCAAAAGCGGAACGGGGGTGTTGGCTTGGAGGTCGAGATATCAACCCTGAGGCCCGAGGAGTACGACGACATGATGAGGTTCCTGGAGAGGTGCTACAGGCACAGCCGCGGCTACTTCCCGACGCGCTACCCGCACGTCTGGAGGCGCGACACCATAAGGTGGGGGGACAGGCTCGTGGCCAGGGTGGGCGGCAGGATAGTCTCGCACGTGGGCATCTTCCCCCTCACGCTGGTCGTCGAGAAGGCCAGGATCAGGGTGGGCGGCGTCGGCGGAGTCGCGACGCTCCAGGAGTATAGGGGGCGGGGGCTGATGACCACCCTAATGAACCGAGCGATAGAGAGGATGAGGGAGGAGGGCTACTCAATGTCAATCCTCTGGGGGGACAGGCAGCGCTATGGCCACTTCGGGTACGAGACCGTGGGGAGACTCTTCAGGTTCGCGCTGTCGATGAGGTCCCTCGAGGTCGAGGGCGGCGCGAGGGAGGTAGGCTTCGAGAGGTTCTACGGCGAGCGCGAGCTCCTCAAGAGGATCGTGGAGCTCCACGAGGCCGAGCCCCTCAGGGTGGTTAGGAGCGAGAGGGACTACGAGCTGCTCTTCAGCATACCCCAGCTGAACACTTACCTGAGTGACGGCGAGGCCTACGTGTCGTACATGGGCGAGGGGCCAGCGAGGGCAGTGCTGGAGTACGGCGGCAGGGCCAGCGAGGTCGTCTCCCTCATCTACAGCATGCTCAAGGCGTTCAGCAGGGAGTTCGGCGCGTCGAGCGTCGAGGTGCTCGCGCCCTGCTACCCGTACGAGACGTTCGTCAGGCTGAGGGAGGTGTGCTCGTCGTGGAGCGTGGTCCCAGAGGGGATGGTCAAGGTCCTAGACCTGGCCAAGCTCCTGGAGGAGTACTCCCCGTACCTCAGCTCAGCGTGCGAGGAGGTGACCGTAGACGTGTCGCTCGAGGTGAAGCGGAGGGGCGAGGTCGCCAGGCTGGTGGTCGACAGGGGGCACGTGTCTGTGGAGCGCGGCGGCAGGGGGCGGCTGCACCTGAAGCTCACCGAGCGGGGGCTAGCTAAGCTGCTCTTCGACGGGCCTGAGGCCCTGCCGATACCGCCGCCCAAGGCGCGGGCGCTGAGCTCCGTCTTCCCGCTCCCGCTGCACGTCTGGCCGCTAGATCACATATAGGGGGTGGCGCGGGTGGTCTCGGGGCTGAGGAGGTTGGTCAGGTACGTGCGCAGCGAGTACGCGCTCCACATGAACTTCGTCGCGTCAGCCCCGGGGAGGGCCGACTTCCTCAACACCCACCAGGACTACAAGGGCCTGCCGGTTGTCCCCGTCGCCATAGGGCTGAGGGCCTACGTGCTGCCCGTCTCCTGGAGCGACAGGTTCGAGGTGGAGTCCCTCAACCTCAAGGAGATGGGGCTCGAGCACCGCGACGAGTTCGACGTGAGGGAGGTCGAGTACCAGGGCGGCAAGTGGTTCGGCGACTACTTCAGGGCCGTGGCCAAGGTGTTCTTCGAGAGGACAGGGATCGAGCCAGAGCGGGGGCTGAGGGCCGTGCTATACAGCGAGGTGCCCATGGGCGCTGGCCTAGGCAGCAGCGCGACGATAGAGGTGGCGTACGCCACCCTGCTGGCCCACGCCTACGGCGCTAAGCTGACCCCCAAGGACGTGGCCGAGATCTGCTACACGGCTGAGCACGACGAGCTGGGCATACCCTGCGGCAGGCTCGACCAGTACGGCTCAGCGTTCGGTGGGGTCATAGTGCTGGAGACGAGGCCCCCCTACTCCGTCGAGAGGCTGCCGTCGGCTGGCCTGCTGTTCGTCATAGTGGACTCGGGGGTCAAGCACTCGACAGCCGCGATACACCCAGTCAGGCAGAGGGAGATAGACCAGGGGCTCGCAGAGCTCGCCTCGCTCGACCTGCCTGAGGGGCTGAGGAGGAAGCTGGGCGCCAGGTACTACGAGGTGATGTGGGAGGAGATATCCGAGGCCGAGGTCAAGCCGTACCTCGAGAGGATAAGCCCCACCCCAGCCAAGAGGATACTGTTCACGATCAGGATGAACGAGCTGACCAGGCTGGCCATATCCCTGCTGAAGGGCAGGGCCTCCTACAGGGAGGTGGAGGAGGCCCTCGGCCTGCCGGGCAGGGTGAGGGAGCTGAGGGGCTGGAGGAAGCGCAAGGCCGTCCTCGGCGAGGTCATGAATAGGCAGCACGAGCTGCTGAGGGACCTCTATGAGGTCAGCACGCCGGAGCTCGAGGCCATAAGAGGCGCGATGCTTAGGGCGGGGGCCTACGGGGTCAAGATA
>CAZCFI010000105.1:0-4169 GCA_964497915.1 uncultured Thermoproteales archaeon | reverse complement strand
CCGCCTTCCCCCTCTGCTCGAAGTACTTCAGGAAGAACGGGTAGCCGAACGTCGACACCATCGCCGCCACGCCCTCGTGCAGGCCGGGGTTGACGTACACCACGTCCACCGGCGACTTCGCGTAGGACCAGTGGTCTATGTTGAGCGGCACCACGCCAGCCGTGGGGCCCGTGAACGGCGTGGCTGGAGTCTGGACGAGCACGTGGTCCGGGTCGAGGCTCTTGTAGAGGTTGGCGAAGTAGAGCATGCAGCTCACCTTCTCCTGGAGCCTGAACTCGCACCAGTCGAGCCAGGCCCTGCGCGTGTCCCCGGGGCCGTTGAGGTAGAGCACCCACTCAGCGGCGCTCGCGGGCCGCGGCATGGGGAGGGGCGGCGTCGCGTTGCTGAAGCTCACGGCTGGGTCGCCCCAGGCAGCCCTCAGGGCTCCCGTGTCGTTGCCGTACCGCTCCCTGAGCCACTCCCTGAAGCGCTTGATGGCGCAGGGCGAGTAGTCGTATATGCCCCACGACGCGTAGTAGGCCGGGCCCGGGTAGTTGTCCTCGACCGTCCAGCCGAAGGACAGCCCCCAGCCCAGGAGGGCCGGGTGGCGCTTGTAGCGGGCCACGAGGGCCCTGATGACCTGGCTGGCGTACTTGATGAGCGCTGGCGAGTTGAAGGTGGGCATGTAAGATAGCGTCCCCGTGCCGTTCGTCTGGAGCTGGTCGGGGAACGCCTTCACCCACCATATCGGCGGCGTGAGGTAGTGGAAGTCTATTATCAGGTAGACGCCCTTCGAGGCCGCGTAGTCCAGGAGCTCGTCGAGGACCTCCCACCTTATCCAGGCCGACGCGTCCTCCGGCACGGGGAAGTCGGGGAGGAGCTCTATGGCGTCCCTCAGGCGCCCCTCGTGCACCAGCTTCCTCAGCGTGGCGAGCATGCCGGGGTTCCGCTTGAAGTAGTCGACCGTGACCTCGTCGAGGAACGCCCACTCGAGGCGGACGCGGCAGAACAGCAGGCCGTAGCGGGACGCCTTGTCTATGTACTCCATGGTCTCGTTCGTGGGGAAGAGGCCGAGGATGTCGACGGGCTCGCCACCTATGAACAGCTTCGCATTCCCGTCCACCACGCGCACGTAGCTGGTGATGGGCTCCGTCAGTGGAGAGGGGCGCCTCCCCGGCTGCCTCACCCAAGTCCAAGCTAGGCAGCCCAGCGCGCCAGCCAAGGCCAGGGCCGAAGCCACCACGGCTAGGGGGATCCTCCTGCCCACCCCCACCACCGCTTCAAGGCTTGGCCGCGCCACTTTTATGCTTGCTGAACGATGCATCCAGGCACCCCGCCCATTGGTGGGCTGAGGGGCGCGGGCGTCAGGGCCACGACGCGCCTCGAAGAGAGCGTTGAAGGCGCTGGCGAGCGTACCGCGCCAGCGCTCGCCCCGCTGGCCGCGCATTTCAGAGAGCGCTCGAGAGGTCTTAACAGCTCAGGCCCACCAGCTCCTTTGACTTCAAGTTCAACTGGGATTTCGGCGCCAAATTACACGCTCTCCTCCTAGCTCTCGCTGCTCCACTCAATAGTACGCTGGGCTTGCTGCAGTAGCATTTAATCGCTTCTTCCGCCTGCGACGCCCCCTCATGAGTTCTGGCGTCCTTGCATCACGTCAACCAGTGTAGAGCCTAGTGCCCTCAGCTTTATAGAAGCTTTATAGAAAAACTCTCCTATACCCACCTCTTCGATCCAATCGAAGTTCCATCAGGATCTACAAAGTCGGATTTGCTCTCTTTTTAGGATGATGTTCTCCTTTCTCACTCCTGCAAGTCTTAGCAGCTCTATGGCATTCGCCAATCTGCCAACTCTCTCTAGCTCCATGGGCACGTGCGCATCCGTCCCTAGGGAGACCTTCACCCCGTACTCTCCTACAATTCTGAAGAGGTCTATCATTCCTGACCAACTGTTCTCTCCTCTCCTGTTGCCCGCACCTACGTACTTATTGTCAACTCTATACTCTACTGGAAGGTAGCCATTATTGACTTCCCATGCTATACCAGCCTTCCTCGCACTTGAGAAGATCTCTTGGGCGACGTGTGGCGGGATTAGGTCTTCGATCTTCCTGAGGCGCCACCTCTCCTTCGGCAGGAACTTCCTCATGACTACGAGAGGCCACTGAACTGGGTGCGCGTAGATGCTAACGAGGGGATTTCGCATTAGGGACAGCGTGGCCTCCTGCCAGTCCTCAATTAGGTCCTCCCAATTAAAGTTGCGCAGGAAGGATAGGTACTCAGGGTTGTCTTTGATGTCGCCTACGCTCACCCTCCCCTTCATCTCGTAGGGCAGGCACCTTCCACCAGCGGGGATGTAGTGCATTCCAACCAAGAGGAAGTCGACCTTCCTAGCCTCCTCGGGCCTGATGTCAAGCTCGCCATCCACAGTGAGGATGCTCGCCTCTAGACCTAAGAGGACCTCGACCTCCGGGAACTTCTCCTTAGCTGCCCTTATTTGCTCTCTCACCTGGGCGCAGTAATTCTCAACGCTTCCATAGTACTCTATTACGGCTGGGTAGTGTTCCACGACCCCGACAAGTTTGACATTGCGCTCTAAGGCGACTCTCACTATCTCCTCCACGCTACACCCCCTGTGAGGGGGGTCATCCTCGTGCATGTGTATGTGGAGGTCGGCCAGAGACTCTAGATGCATGCCGCCTCCCCACCCCGGGCAGGAGAAACCACATATTAAACGCTTACCGTCTAAGGTGAGCTTGGAGTCTTTTAGCTCGCTGGGGGGCCCTTCCGCTTGAAGGCCGCATGGCTTTCTCAGCGCCAGCCCAGTCAGCGCTTATGGTTAGCTCCTGCCTAGCTCGGCGGCCCTCCCGTAGCCCTCTCACGAGGAGCCGTAGAGGTCCTCAGCCCTTGGACTATGCCGCGCCGCTCGGGTGGGAAGGCTCACGTCCAGCCTGAGCTCGACCCTACACCCTCCCTTCAGGCTTATGGTGAGCGGCACGCCCCTGCTCCTCCGGCCACCCCACCTGGCCGTCGTGAACCCTGTAGGCGACGTAAGTGGCTCGCTGCCGCCACCCTCGCAGGCGGCGCACAGCTCAGCGTCGCCCTCAGAGTAGTGGGTGATTGACAGCGAGGTGGCGGAGGCCACTTTAGGGCTCGGGCTGGGGCTCCAGGGGGTCGGCCTGCTAACGACGCGCCACTCCTTGAACCTGTGGGGTGGCGCCGCCGACGCTGACGGCGCTCGGGGCGGACGCCCCGCGCTCAGTGGCCCAGGGCTCAGCGACGCCATAGTCGTGGTACCTAGAGCCGCCCAGGGCTATCAGGACGCCGCTCGGGTGCCTGCCAGATGCGTCGACGACGTAGACCCAGCGCCTGTCGGGCCACCTGACCGAGGGCTGTCGCCGCCCTCGGCAGCTTGCCTGTAAGTGGTCTCAGGTACTAGTAAGCCCCGATGCCTTGATGATCATGGCCACTACTACCACCATTGCTAAGTGCCCCACCCCCTCTGGTGTCGGGGTGCGCACGCATCCCCCGCGATACATGTACATGTGCGGGGACACGAATTCGACTTGCGAAATATGTAATAGAAGCCTCAATTGAAAGAAATTGTAAAAAGGCATGGTAGTTTTAAATACAGGTGCTTTCCCTAGTTAACGAGGGAGCTGCGATGAGGCCTGAGCAGGCCGTCGCTGATGTGGAGTTAAGGCACGGTGGTAGGGCTATCAGGGTTAAGGCGCTGGTCGACGCTGGTGCGAGCAAGAGCATCATGTCTAAGAGGCTCTCGGATAGGCTTGGGGCGTTTGCGCCGCTGGAGAGGCCCTACGAGCTCAGGACCGCAGATAGAGGGGGGAGGCTAAGGGTAATCGGGTACTGTAGGGTTGACGTCGTCTTCCAGGGCGTCGAAGTGCCCGGCGGTGCGGTATTCGAGGTCGCTGGAAACCTCAGGGAGGATGTAGACTTGATCATAGGCAGGCCTGAAATAGATGCTTGGGGCATAGTATTCACGCCAGAGGGCCCTAGGCCGCGGAAGGTGCCCATAGAGTTCGAAGTAATTTAGGGCTCCCGCCCGCTTTTCACTGCCCTCACTCCCACCTCCTTCGTAACTCGCCCCCACTCGCTTTTCTCTGCCTCCGCCCCGGAGCGAGGCAACCCAAGGTCACTACCAGTCGTTATTGAACCCCTGGGAGCGAACCATTTTTA
>CAZCFI010000104.1:0-4291 GCA_964497915.1 uncultured Thermoproteales archaeon | reverse complement strand
TGGAGGCCTGCAAGCCCTACTTCCCCGAGAGCGAGAAGGCGGACCTGTACCACGCCGCCACCTGCCTAAAGGCGGGTGCAGCCATTATATACGGTGACAAGTGCCTCGGCAGGATAGGGCGATCTAAGCTCATCAGAGCACCAAATACGAGCGAGGCCATAAGGGAGATTCTAGGCTAAGGCCTCACTTTGCGCGTCAGGCTTATAGCTATCCGGTGCTGGTGAGTCTGAGAGTAGTTCGATATCGGGTCGTCAAGACGAGGTGTAGGAGCGCCGCTACTTTGCTGGGGCGCGAGACTACCACAACCGACGTCATAGCGGTCGAGCAAACCCTGCATGCGCCAGCCTACATGTCCATCTAGGGGGCACGGCTGGCAGGAACGACTCTTGGCAGCTGCAGCGGTTCTGGTACTGATAGCTGCGGCCTCTACGTTGGTGAGGGTCAGCGCTAAGCTGCTGCAATGCGAGCCGCTGTGCGAAGGCGTAGTAGAGGACGAGTTTGATCGGGAATCCCCTGATGTACCGCCGTACGGCGAGTGGGTCGGCGGGGTTTCGGGGTACGTGGTCTACGCTGAGCTTGCAAGCATCTGACACTGCCCGTCCTCCGCTAGCTTCACGGTGAGGGTGGGGGATGTAGGGCGACAACCTCTAACCTCTTTGTGCGGGTCGCGAGCACAGCAGATGCGCCGATAAGAGTTGATGGACGTGCCTCGCCCAGCGCGCCCCGTCTCCGCCTCAGCCTGAGGGCACTCTTGGCAGCTCTGGGAGCGGGCAGGTGCGCCGCACAAGGTGACCTTTAATTGGCGGGGGCGCATTAGATCCTGTCCGGCCCGGGCCGCGCGGCGGTGAGCCCGTGAGCGGGGAGTACGTGGAGAGGCTGAGGAGGAGGGCCAGGGCGTTCCTGTCTGAGGCCGAGGAGGCGAGGGACCCAGACCTGGCGGTATTCTTCACTGAGCAGTCCATGCAGCTGTACGTGAAGGCCGTCTGCTACGAGCTGTTCGGCGCGGCGCCCAGGGGGCGCAGGCTGAGGGAGCTAGTAGGACTCCTGGCCAGGTCCCTGGCAGCCCACGGGTACGCCGAGCAGGCCGATAGGCTGGCGGGGTTCGTGGACCGCAACAGGAGGCTCCTGATCTTGGCGGAGGAGGCCTACGCCGCGAGCAGGTACGGCGACGTGGACTACACGCCGCAGGACGCGCTCCAGCTCGCGCGCCTGGCCAGGGCGCTGATGGAGGTGCTGGAGGAGGCGCGCAGGGGTGTCGAGCTGGGTTAGGCACCACTTCGAGCACCTGAGGAGGTGGAGGGAGTACGCGGGCAAGGTCGCCAGGTCCGCGAGGGACCTAGCGCCCGGCGCTGAGGTCTACGTCATCGGCGGCGTGGCCGAGGGGAGGGCCACGGTTCTCAGCGACATAGACGTGCTCATCGTGGTCAGGGGCCTGGACTCCGCGTCCAGGAGGCGGCTGTCCGTGGAGATACTCGACAGGGCCATGGCCGTGTGCGGCCTCCCCTGGGACGCGCCCGTCGAGCTTCACGTGGTCGACGAGGCGGGCTTCCGCGAGTACCTAAAGCGCTGCAGGAGGGCGGTCAGGGTCGGCTAACGCTATTAGGCCCCCTCGGCCACGCGCTCAGGGGTGGGCGGAGAGAGCCTCCCTCACGCGAGCGCGGGCCGGGGCCCCGAGGGCCTGCGCGAGGAGGCACCTCGCCCGTGCCTGAGGAGGTGAGCCCTGGTGGGCTGGGCTCGCCATCAGCGATAGTACACTTCGCCGTCCTACTGTAACATTTATATAATTGTACAGTGAAACAATTTATTGTATGAGTGTAGAGGAGAGGGTCTCCGAGCTTGAGGAGAGGGTCTCGAGGCTGGAGAGGGAGCTGGAGGAGCTGAGGGCTAAGCTGGCTGGGAGGGGGGCCGCCCTGGCCAAGCCCTCGCTGCTGGACTCCATCAGGGAGGAGCTGTCGAGGGTCAGCGAGGAGTACGAGGAGGGCTTCGTGCTGATAGCTAGCGTCCTGAGCGTCGGCGGGAGCGAGGCGCGCTGCGAGCTGGTGTCGAGCCCCTCTGATGCCCTCAGGGTGCACCCGAAGAGGGTCGCGATGTTCTCCGAGGCCCTGTCGAGCGAGGCCAGGGTCGCCATACTGAGGGCGCTCTGTGGGGGCCCCAAGACCGCCCGCGAGCTGAGCCAGGCGACCGGCCTCGAGGGCGGGCAGCTCTACCACCACCTGCGGGTGCTCCTCCAGAGCCGGTTCATATCGGCCAAGAGGAGGGGGGAGTACAGGATAACCGGCAGCGGCCTTCAGGCCCTAATGGCCGCCTCCCTGATGGCCAGCTTCGTGGTACCCCCGCTGGAGGAGGAGGTAGAGGAGCTGGTGGGGCGATGACGCTCAGGGTGGAGAACCTGAGCAGGGCCTTCACCAGATACGTGTTCGCGAAGCGCGTCAGCTACAGCAGCGACGACCCCGGCGGCTTCCTCAACGAGGTCTTCAGCAGGTACCTCTCCAGGGGCGTGAGGAGGGAGAGGGTCTACGCAGTGCGGGGGGTGAGCTTCGAGCTGAGCCGCGGCAAGGTGCTGGTCGTGATAGGCCCGAACGGCTCCGGGAAGACCACGCTGCTAAGGGTGCTGGCCGGGCTGCTGGCCCCGACCGAGGGGAGGATAGTCCTGGACGGCGTCGACCTCACCCACGCACCGTTCAGCGCCTACGCGAGGCACTTCACCTACATACCGGGGCTCACCGCGTCCGGGGCCCTGTGGCTCAACGCTGGGCTCACCGCCAGGAGGTGCCTCGAGCTCTACGCTGAGGCGTACGGCCTCGACAGGTCGAGGGTGCCGGAGGTGCTAGAGCTGGTCGGGCTCGCCGAGCACGCTGACGCCAGGGTCGGGACGTTCTCCACTGGGATGGTCGGGAGGCTGGTGTTAGCAGCTGGGCTGCTCAAGGAGGCCAGCATATACCTGATGGACGAGCCCCTGGTCGGGCTCTCGAGGGAGGTAGCCCTCGACGTGATGGGGCTCCTGAGGTCCCTGGCCTCCGAGGCCAAGGCCACAGTCATATACGCCACCAACGACCTGGAGGAGGCCGAGAGGCTGGCCGACTACGTCCTGTTCCTGCACGAGGGCAGGCAGGTCTTCTACGGGACCCTGGACGAGTTCAGAGGGCTGGCGAGGCGCCTCGTGCTGGAGGTCGAGGGGCCCCCCGAGCTCCTGGTGGAGGCACTCCGGGGCGCGGCTGTGGTCGACGCGAGCGGGGGCAGGGTCAAGGCGGTCCTCAGCTCCCTCGAGGAGGCTCACGAGGTGCTGAGGGAGCTGTCGGCCAGGGGGATCCCCTTCAAGTCACTCAGGGTGGCTCCCCCCACGGTCGAGGAGATCTACATGCACGTGATCAGGCGGAGGGGCTCGGCCAGCGCGGGAGCGGGCAGGGTGGCCAGCTCCTAGCCGCCGGGGTGAGGGAGCCGTGGGGTCGCTCCGCAGGGAGGTCGTGAGGTACCTCGTGTTCACGCGGAGGTTCGTGAAGCTCAGCCTCGCGCTCAGGTTCGCGTGGCTGGAGTGGACGCTGCCGTTCAAGGTGGTCGAGGCGCTCGTGGGGGTGCTGGTGTGGGTCACGATGTCGAGCGTTGTCGAGAGCCCCCTGCTCAGCCAGCGAGGGGGGCTGGCGCTGTTCATAGTCCTGGGGCTCAGCGTGAACCAGCTCCTGACGCACGGCTTGGTGGCGTACCGCGCGGCGCTCATGATGCTGCTGAGGGGGAGGATAGGCCTCTTCTCCCAGAGCCTATCCATGATAGACCACATGATGATGCACGGGGTCCCCATCACGGCCGGCATGCTCGGCCTCGTCCTCGACGGCTACCTGGAGCAGGCGATAGTGCTGGCCCTCTACTTGGCCGTCGGGCACGCGCTGGGGCTGAGGTTCGCGCCCAACGCCGACTACGCCCTGGCGCTGGCCTCCGTGGCCCTCGGGGTCGCGGCCACCAGTGGCATAGGGCTGCTGTCAGCTAGCACGACCGTGCTCCTGAAGAGCTGGAGGGGGGAGGAGCCCGTCCAGTGGCTCCTCGCGCTGCTGTCCAACGTGCTGTCTGGCGTCTACTTCCCCGTGGAGGCCCTGCCCGCCAGCCTGAGGGGCCTGGCGTACCTGCTGCCGCAGACGTACGTGCTGAGGGTCGTGAGGGGGGCCCTCCTGTCCAGCGCCCGCGACTACGGCGAGCTATACCGCCTCGTGGCGGCGCTCGCGGCCTACTCGGCGCTCTCGCTGTCAGTCGGCGTGTGGTCCCTCAGGGCTGCGCTGAGGAAACTGAGGGAGGAGCCGCT
>CAZCFI010000103.1:2204-4322 GCA_964497915.1 uncultured Thermoproteales archaeon | reverse complement strand
GCGACATCCGCGAGGCGATCGATGTCATAGCTGAAGACGCCTCGAAGCCTTTCGAGGAGCTTAGCCGGGCCGAGAGGAGCGAGATCAGGTACTACATAATCGTCCTCGTTGAGGCCTTAACGGCCCTAGCCTACCACATTGCCAGGAGGGCCTACGGACTGGAGCCTCAAACGCCCGTGCAAACTCTCAGGCTACTGGCGGATCGAGGTCTAATCACTGGCGAAGAGCTAGGTGACTTTGCAAAGCTTGTTCGGCTGAGGAACCTCGTCGTCCACGGGTACTGGGTCGTGGACGACAAGCGCATATGTGATAGCGTAAGGAGGAACTTCAGGAGGATCGTGGACTTCACTGAGAGGATCAGCGATGCCCTCCAGACATAGGTACTTCAGAGGGGGCAAGACAGAGGTATTGGACAGGCTGAGGGAGCTGCTGGAGAGGGAAGGGGGGGTCTTGCTAGCTGTAGTCTTCGGCAGCTTTGTGGAGCTGGAGAGCTTCAGGGACATCGACGTGGCGGTCTACTCGGAGAGCGAGAGCCTAGATCACATGGCGAGGCTCAGCGCTGAGTTGGAGCTGAAGCTGGGAGTACCGGTAGACTTGGTGCCGCTGAGAGAGCTGGAGCCGCGATTCAGGTGGAAGGTGCTCACGAAAGGCGTCATAGTGGTGGAGAAGCGCCCAGGGCTGTACGAAGCCCTCCTGAGCATGACGCTAGACGAGCTCAGGCTCCTAGAAATAGCGCGAGCTGACCTCTCCGACAAGCCCCCCTAGACGCCACCTGCGCTGAGGAGGGCGGAAGCCGCAGCCAGCGTGGGGCGCGTCTCGGATGGCTGGCAAGCCTGCACGATGCGCGCCCAGCGCGCCATCGATCACTGCCCCACGCCCTCCGGCTCTGAAGCGTGGCAGAGTGGGAAGCCAGGCCTCCCCCCGAGGCCCCGCCCTCCGGCGCTGGTGAACCTCGGGGGGCTGCCCTCCGGGAGCACGTCCCCCTGGCCGCAGAGCCCGCCCAGCGCCTGGCCGCGGCCTACGCGTGGGCGCGCCTCTCCGTGGGACCGCCCCCGCCCATCGACTCTGAGACCGCGGTCCAAGCAACGCGCCTCGAGCTCGTAGCCCCAGGCCAGACACTCATGGCCGCCGTCTTGCTTAGGGGGCTCGCGCCCGACCCCGCCCAGCCTGGTCGGGGCGCTCGGGGACCGCAGGGCGAGGAGCCTTGCCTCTCGAGGTTGGCTGAAGAGCCTTGCCAGCTGGCCTGCTGAATCAGACCTGCGTGCTCCCGCTCGGGTTGAGGTGCCTTGACGTTGACTCGGAGCTCGCTGGGATGCCCCTGAAAGCGCCCGTGCGACGAGCTCCTCTGCACCCTCTGCTCCTTCGGGAGCGTAAGTCCAGTTAGCGTGCTGCTACTCGCCGGGGAGCCCCTTAGCGAGCAGGGAGCTGAGGGCACGTTAGAGTGGTGGCGCTCTACAGCGCCGCCACGCTCCGAGAGGCAGCGGTCCTGGCGCAGGCGCATAGGCGAGGACTTGAGGGCCGCTGCAACGATGAGTTGAGCGCTGGAGAGCCGCTGGAGCCTCTGAGAGTGCGACGCGCGCCTCTCCTAAGACTAATTAGCCGCGGCCCCGATTACTGTACCGGTGTTTGCGGGTGCGCGCGCTGAAGACGGTGAGAATCAGGTTCATGGGCAGGGAGGCCAGCTGCACGGCGCTGTTCGACACAGGCTCGGGCCACACGGTGATTCAGCGAGCCTTCTTCGAGAGGAGCTTCGGCGCCAACTGGTCGAGGCTCCCCAGAGCCATCAGGCTCTACCTGGTGAGCGGCGACTTCGTGGAGGCGGACAAGTACGCCCAAGTGACCATAATTGTGGACGACGTTGAGCTGCTGCCGCCCGAGGTGGCGCTCATCGTGGACAAGTTCGCGGAGGAGGTCGAAGTTGGAGGCCGCAGGGTCAAGCTGCCCGAGTTGATCGTAGGCTCAGGCACCATGGACAAGTACGGAATAGTACTAGACCCGAAGGAGGGCGTCAAGCTGACGGGGGCGGCGCTGCTGCTTTGAGCGCCCTGCCCGCGCCAGCTGCCCTCGCGAGTTCCGGCGCACCTCGCCCCTCCCTCTCACTCCCCTCCGCCGCTCCGC
>CAZCFI010000103.1:0-2194 GCA_964497915.1 uncultured Thermoproteales archaeon | reverse complement strand
CCTCAGGGCCCTGGCCGTGAGGGCGGGGGCTCTCGTCGCCCCGCTGACGGCCACAGAGGCCTCAGGCTCGTGCGCTCGGGGAGGGCCGCCAGAGACCAGTGACTGGCGCGATGCTCTAAGCTGAGCCGTCCTCGCGAGGCGCCACCTAGAGCCTGGCACCGCGGGACGCCGATTGCCTGGTCGCCGCTCTAGCGCGGTGCGCCTGGAGGCGCCAGCGGCCCGTCTCGCGCTCGCTCCGCAGCCGGTAGCCAACCGCGAAGCCAGCGGCACCCGCCAAGCCAGCCAGGAGGTAGGGGAGGAGCGCTCGACTCATGCACTCAATTTAAGAAAGTTTAATAGTTGGTCTAGTAAGTGGCCCTTGTAGGATTTGCCTCGCCAAGGTGTGGGCGGTTGGCATGGCAAGCGGCACAGAGGTTGTCTGCATTCCCGAAAAGCTCGCTAGTGAGGCTAGGAGGAGGGGCATCGACTTAGAGTCTAGGATCATAAGAATCATCTATTCAAGACCTCGGTCTCGACCCTGGTGAGGAGTTTGAAATTCATGCTGAGCTTGCTAAGGAATTCCTTAGCAGGGGTAAGGCCCTAATTGACAGAGACCCCGTCCAAGCCTCAGAGAAGCTCTACAAAGCCGCTGAGGAGAGCGTTAAAGCCCTATCCATGCGCTTGAAGCCAGATGACGTACTTAGGAGAGCTAGGGAAAGAGGTGGGTGGACCGCAAGCGAGCTCGAGGAGGCCGTTGAGGCCATCAGCGACAGGGTTGGCTCGTGGTTTCGAGGCGCATGGGATAGCGCGTGGGCCCTGCACGCATGGGGGGTCTCACGAGGCGAAGCTTAACGGCGAGGCTGTGAAAAGGAGATTAGCGCACATTGAGAGAATAGTTAAAGAGGTTGAAGAAGTTAGAAAGTAGTGAAAGTGCTATTGGAAGCGTCTCCTCACCTCAAAGATCGCGAGTCGCAAAGTAGATGGGAGACGAGCAAACCTTCCTCGGCTTCACAAGTACTTGAGTGTGCGCTTACCTGCCCCATGACATTGCACTTGCTCCACGTTGCGAGCACTCTAATCGAACCCTAGCTGGCACCTTCCTCGGCCTCGGTCCCCTAGGCGTGAATATCATGTCCCAAGCGCCCATCTCAGGTCCACCTACGATGATGCTCACGTCCCCCAAGATCCTCTGACTCCAAATACGGCACAACTGGAACCTTAGCTCCTTGAAATGCCGCATCAACCACGCACCTCCCCGCGACCCTCAACCCTCCCTCCTCACCAGCTGCTCTAAGCTCGCACGATCCCTCGATGGGCGCAAGCGCTCCAAGCTCACCGGCAATCCCCTCAGAGACAGCGCTCTCACTCGCACCTGCACTTGCCAACGCCCTGAGCTCAGCTACCCCCTTTGCACCTTAACTCTGCATTCGCAATTGCCTGCCCAGGCCTCACTGCCCTCCTCAAGCTAAGGGGCGGGTGTGAGCATCTCGACCCATTCGATCAGCCCACTCTTAGCTGAGGCCGAAGCCGAACCCGCTAGGAGAGCCTCATGAGCAGGTGAGCTCAGGGCAATTGCCCGCAACGATTCGCTACATAGACTGAGCCGATTCTCTTCCCTTGAATTTTGCCGCTGTTTTAATATACAGATTGTATAGTGGGCGTCGTCAACTCTTCAAGTGCCCTCACCAGCCATATTTTTCTCTTTTTAGCTTCTTCTACTGCATCATCAGTAGCCCACATCGTGTAGATGACCTTTATCATTCTCTTTCTCAGATACTCTGGATGCTTTCTCTTGAGCTTCTCTACCTTCTCGTCCGTAGACTTGACCATCCCCACCCCAGCCCTGATGGACGCCTCACCTACTACGCACAGGTCGCCCTTGGCGCCGTAGATGTTGACCTCTAGGTCTGGGAGCGTTAAGCGCGATAGCTCAACGTCGATGCCCATCCTCCTAAGCTTGGAGCTCAAGACCTCCCAAGCTTCCTCCTCGAGAGTCAGCGAAGCCCTCTCCATGTAGGTCCTAATCTCCCTGAGCTCCCTCCTCACGTCCCTGATTTCAGCCACTATCTCGTTGAACTTCTCATCGTGCTCGCTCAGTCTGGCCACTATCTCATTGAACTTCCTGTCGTGCTCGCCCAACCTAGCCACTATTTCATTAAACTTCTTGTCGTGCTCCTCGAATCTACGGGAGTGCTCGTCGAGCCTCTCGAGGATC
>CAZCFI010000102.1:0-4404 GCA_964497915.1 uncultured Thermoproteales archaeon | reverse complement strand
AGCCTGGGGGTCGGCGTGGGTGGACTGGTGTCCTACGGGGGGCTCGCTGGGAGCAGGGCCTGGGCCCTCATAAAGGCTAGCGTGCTGGGCGTACCCGTGAGGGTCCTCAGGAGGAGGCAGCCGTCTGTGAGCGGAGCGGCCATCCTAGCTGGCCTAGGGCTCGGTGCGTACTCGTCGCTGTCCGACGTCCCGCGGAGCTTCTTCAAGGTGGAGTGGGAGTGCTGGCCTGATGAGGTGCTGACCGAGGGTTACAGGAAGCTTTATGAGGCGTACCACGTGCTCAACGAGAGGGTGACGGAGCTAATCGAGGAGGTGGGGGACAGGCTTTGAGGGCCCTGGTCACAGGCGGTGCTGGCTTCATAGGCAGCCATCTGGTGGACGCCCTGATGGAGTCTGGCGGTCGAGTGCTCGTGGTGGACAACCTCTCGTCGGGGAGCGTGGACAACCTCAGGCGGTGGCTGGAGCACCCGGACTTCCGCTTCGTCAGGGCCGACGTCAGAAGCCTCAGCGAGCTGAGGGAGGCCGCCAGGGATCTCGACTTCGACGTAGTGTTCCACCTAGCCGCCAACCCAGACGTTAGGCGGAGCGCCGAGGACCCGGGCAGCGCTTTTAAGGACAACGTAGTGGGGACGTTCAACGTGCTTGAGCTGGCGAGGGAGAAGTCCGTGAGGGCGGTCGTGTTCACCTCGTCCTCTACCGTCTACGGGGATCCCAAGAGGATACCGATGGGCGAGGAGCACGTGCTGGAGCCCATCTCGGTCTATGGGGCCACAAAGGTGGCGGGGGAGGCGCTGCTCTCAGCCTACGCCCACACGTACGGGTTCAAGGGGCTGAGCCTCAGGCTGGCGAACATAGTGGGGTCGAGGTGCCACCACGGAGTGATATACGACTTCATCGTGAAGCTCCTCAGGAACCCCAAGGAGCTGGAGATACTGGGTGACGGGACGCAGAGGAAGAGCTACCTGCACGTGAGCGACTGCGTCGACGCCATCCTGACGCTAACTGAGAGGGCCTTGAGCGGGGGGGGCGCCTACGACGTCTACAACGTGGGCAATGACGACTGGGTGACCGTGAGGGAGATAGCCGACATAGTGGTCGACGTCATGGGGTTAAGCGGCGTCAGATACAGGTTCACCGGCGGCATCGACGGCGGCAGGGGGTGGAAGGGCGACGTGAAGTTCATGCTCCTCTCCATCGAGCGCCTGAGGGCGCTAGGGTGGCGCCCCAGGCTGTCCAGCAGGGAGGCCGTCAGGCGGGCAGCTGAGGAGCTGCTAAGAGAGGTGAAGGCAGCCTTTGCTCAGAGCTGACCTGCACGTCCACACGTCGGCTTCCGACGGCGACGACTTCAAGAGGGTCGTGGCGTACGCTAAGCTCAGGGGGCTGGACGCAGTGGCCATAACTGACCACTTCAAGCCAGCCAGCCCCAAGCTAGCTGAGCGGGCAGAGGGCATGCTGATACTGCCCGGGGTTGAGCTGGAGTACGAGGTCGGGCACGTGCTAGTCCTGGGGGTGGACGAGCGCTTCAATCCGCCGCCCACGCTCCCCGAGCTAGCTGACGAGTGCAGGGACTGCGGGTACGTCGCCGTGCTCGCGCACCCTGCTGTGGCCATCCTGTCGCGGCCCGGCCAGCTGGAGAGACTGCGCGCTGAGGCGAGGATGCTGGACGCCATAGAGACCTTCAACTCGATGTACCCCATCTTCGGGCTAATGGTGAGGCTGTCGAGGGGGCTGGCAGCCAGCCTAGCGATGCCGGAGACTGGCGGCAGCGACGCGCACAGGGCTAGCTCTGTGGGCAGGTGCTACACGCTCATAGACTCAGACCCCTCTCTCGACGACGTGCTAGTCGCCATAGCACGCGGCAGGGTGACGCCTCGAGGCGCCCCCTCGCCCATCGCCGAGCGGCTACGCGTGGCCGTGGGCGTCCTGAGGAAGGCCCCCCTAAAGATTAGTAGGGGGCACGCTTATCTTGCAGCCCCCTCACGTTACCTTAGGGAGCAATGCACGCGCTGAGCCTCAGCAGGTCGCTGAGCGCAGTGAGCCTCGGGCTCTACGTAGAGCCCATGGGAGCGCTAATTGTAGCTGACCTCCACATTGGGTACGAGGAGGCGCTGGCCGAGCAGGGCATCCACCTGCCCAGGAGCCAGTACTACAAGATCAAGTGCCTCATATCAGATATGCTAGAGCACCTGGCCCCCGAGGTCGTGGTGCTGCTGGGCGACGTGAAGCACGAGTTCGGCGGGGCGACGAGGCAGGAGTGGATCGAGGTCGCGGACCTCATCAAGTTCCTGCGGGCGTCGGTGCGAGAGCTGCTGGTGGTGCGGGGGAACCACGACAACTACCTGATCCCCATACTCAAGCGCGAGGGGGTGCCGCTGTTCGACCCGACTCTGCAGCTGGGCGACGTGCTGCTAGCCCACGGCCACAAGGCGCTAGACGTTGAAGGCACGCTCCCCCACACCGTAGTGGTGGGGCACGAGCACCCGGCCATCGCGCTCAGGGATGACCTTGGGATCAAGTACAAGTTCAAGTGCTTCCTCGCCGGTGAGCTGAGCGGCAAGCGCCTGGTGGTCCTGCCAGCTCTCTCCCCGCTGATGCCGGGCTCCGAGGTCAACGCGCTGCCCAGGGAGAGGCTGCTCTCGCCAATCCTCAGGCAGGCGGAGCTAGAGAACTTCAGGGTGTTCGTGACTGACCCGGAGGTCGGGGTCTACGACTTCGGCTTGCTGAAGCATCTAGAAGCGCTCTGAGCTAGCCCTCGCCCTCCTCCGGCTTGCCCTCCTGCTCGCTCTCCTTGCCCTCCTTCTCCTCCAGCTCCTTTAGCTCCTTTTCTATTTCCTTCTCTATCTCCTCCACGGACGGAGGTGGCGGCGTGGTTGCCAACGTGTACCCGATCCAGGCCAGTATGCCGAGCACCCCGCCTACGGCGACAGCTCCGGTGAGCCTGAGCGCCAGCTCCTGTATCCACTCTGCCGCTAGGAATACGGCCCAGAGGTACACCGATATGCCGGCCAGCGACGCGATCATTATGGCGACGCCGACCGCCTGGTCCTTGGACACGCCTCTCTACCCCCTTGCGCTAAACCTTTATAATTATTTGAGCTATAAATTTATCTATGAGTAGTGCCTCCAGCGCCAGTAGCGCGGCTTACTCTGCTCGCCGCTCTCACACCATTAAGGCAGCCGTTCTCTGCGGGGGCGTTGGCAAGAGACTGAGACCACTCACGTACTACTTCCAGAAGGCCATGATCCCGGTAGGCAAGAGACAGAAGCCACTCTTAGAATACATAATTGGCCTCCTGAGAAGGCACGGCCTCAGGGACGTAGTGCTCCTCGTGGGCTATAAGGCCGAGCAGATAAGGAATTACTTCGAGGACGGCTCGAGGTTCGGCGTAAGGATAACGTATGTCCATGATGACCCCAAATACAGGGGGACGGCTGGCGCTCTCTACAACGCCTATGTGTGCAGCTGTCTAGACGCCGACCACGTCTTGGTCTACTACGGCGACATACTCTCCAACGTGAACCTTAGCGAGCTATTAGAATTCCACATAAGTGAGCGCTCCGCCGCCACCTTAGCTCTCTCGAGAGGGTACAGGGTGAGAGTAGGCGTGGCCCATTTAGGCGACGACGGTCGAGTCATGAAATTCGAGGAGAAGCCAGAGCTCGAGCTGCCAGTGAGCATAGGCGTGCTCGTGCTAAGCGCCAGGTCTCTTAAGTACTTAGAAGAGGTCGTGGCCGAGCACGAGAGCCCAGATGTGATGTCCCACCTGATACCCCTCATGATCGAGCGCGGGGAGAGGGTTATGGGCTACGTGACTGACGCATTCTGGTACGACGTGGGCAGCATAGAGCGCTATGAGAAGCTAGAGGAGATGGCCGATGCGCTCGAGGAGGTTCTGGTCAGCATACTCAGCTAGCAGCCTGGCACCCTGTCTCACCGCTCACAGTCTCGCGTAGCTCCGAGCCTTCGATCGCTCGCCCCCCTCTTGGAAAAAATTCTTATATACAGGTAAGGGCTATGCTAGCGGGGGGTGAGCTCCGTGGAGTATGTGTACGCTAGCCTCATACTGCACCACGCTAAGAAGCCGATAAACGAGGAGAACATAAAGAGGATACTTGAGGCCGCTGGCATAGAAGTGGACGAGGCGCGGGTCAAGGCTCTCGTGGCCGCCCTCAGTAACATAGACATAGACGAGGCTATAAAGAGTGCGGCTGTGCCGGCTGCTGCACCGGCTGCTGCGCCGACGGCTGCCGAGGCCGCTGCGGAGGCTGGTGCGGGCGAGGAGGAGAAGAAAGAGGAGGAGAAGAAGGAAGAGGAGAAGGAGGAGCTCAGCGAGGAAGAGGTTGAGGCGGGGCTAGCCGCCCTCTTCGGCTAGCCCTCGAGCACCACGTTCGACTTGAGTATCT
>CAZCFI010000101.1:0-4439 GCA_964497915.1 uncultured Thermoproteales archaeon | reverse complement strand
CGGCCATCCAGTCCACCGGGGCCAGGGTCAAGTTCATAGGGGACGGGGAGGGCGTGGAGGACATCGAGGAGTTTGACCCCCAGAGCTTCGTCAGCAGGCTGCTCGGCATGGGGGACCTAAGGGCCCTCATCGAGAGGTTCAGGGAGCACGAAGAGGCTAGCAGGGAGCTAGCAAGGGCCCTCGCGAGCGGCAGGATGACCCTGCTGGACTTCAAGAGGCAGCTGGAGGCGATATCGAAGCTCGGCCCCCTCAGCAGGATACTCGAGCTTGTGCCCGGCTTCGCGGGCCTGCCTGAGGGCGCGGACGAGCTGAGCCGGGAGAAGATCAAGAGGTGGCTGGCCGCGATGAACTCCATGACCACGGAGGAGCTCCTGGATCCCGGCCTGATAAACAGGTCTAGGATGCGCAGGATAGCGAGGGGGGCTGGGGTGACGGTCAGGGACGTGAGGGAGCTCCTGGCCACCTACAAGATGCTGAAGAGGCAGATGAAGAGGCTCTCCCGCAGGCTGGGCAGGTCGATGGCCCTCAGGGGGCTGCGCGGGGGGGCGGCCTAGGCGGTGCCCCTGCGCAGGGTCATCGTCGTCGCCCACTCAGGCTCCCTGGCCGACGCCCTTAGGGACTCGCTCCCCCTCCTCACCGCGACTGTGTCGGCGGCCCTCCTGGTATCCCACGGCGTGAGGAGGGACGCGGCCCTCCACATGTGGTTCGGGGGGGACTCGAGCTGCCTGACGTTCCTCGGCGAGCGCGTCAGGCAGCTCAGGCCCGACGAGCAGTCCCTGGGCGGCGTGCTCAGGAAGGCCAGGCTGCGGCTCGAGAGGTTGGGCGGCCCGCGGCGCCCAAGATCGGTCCACCCCGGCGTGCTCGTCAGCAGGGCCTCCCTGGCCGACGTCCTCTCGGCCTCGGCCAGGGGGCAGCCCCCCGTGCTGAGGCTCAAGTGCGGCCTGAGGGGGCGGGACATAAGGGAGGTCAGCCTGAGCGGCTGCAGGCGCATAGCGCTGCTGGCCCCCCTGGCGGCGGAGGACTACAAGCTAATAGGGGAGGTCGGCGAAGAGTTTGTGGAGGTCAGGGCGTCGCTGAGCAGGCTAGACGCCCCCCAGCTCATAGTGCTGTTCCACAACGAGGTCGATAGGGTTGAGTGGAGGGGCGGCGCCCCCTGAGGCCGAGCCCTGGCTGCGGGCAGCCAAGGAGCTGCTGCTCAGGTACCCCCTGTGCGACTCGTGCCTGGGCAGGCAGTTCGCGGCGCTCGGCCGGGGCGTCAGCAACGCCGAGAGGGGGCGGGCGATAAAGCTCGTCCTGACGATGGAGGCTCACAGGCTGTGCGTGGAGGGCGACGAGGGGAGGGGCAGGGAGCTGCTCGAGGCGCTGGCGAGGAGCGGCTTCGAGCCAGCCGCTGAGGTCTTCAAAGCCCTCTTCGGCGCGGAGCCAGCGGCCAAGTCGGAGTGTTACGTGTGCGGCGGCATCATGGAGCGCCTCAGGGAGTACGCGGACCTAGTGGTCAGGGAGCTTAGGGAGTCGGGGTACGAGTTCAGCACGGTGCTCGTGGGCTGTAGGCTCCCGCCAGAGGTCGTGGCGAGGGAGGACGCCCTAAGGTCCGAGTTCGGCCTCAGGCACGCCGAGTGCGTGAAGAGGGAGTTCAACAGGGAGGTGGGGAAGATGGTTCAGGCAGCCCTCTCGAAGGGCTACGACCCAGAGCGCCCAGACATGGTGGTGGTAGTTGACGTCGCCGAGCGGCGGGTGGAGCTGGAGCCTGCGCCGCTGTTCATATACGGCAGGTACAGGAAGCTGGTGCGCGGCATCCCGCAGACCAGGTGGAGGGCTGAAGGCGCCGAGCGCTTCGAGTGCTCTGTGGAGGAGCTAGTGGCACTGCCGATGCTCGAGGCGGCGCGCGGAGCTGGCTACAAGTTCCACGGTGCGGGCAGAGAGGACGTGGACGTCAGGACGCTGGGGAGGGGGAGGCCCTTCGTCGTCGAGATCAAGAGGCCCAGGGTCAGGAGCCTGGACCTCGAGCAGCTGGAGAGGGCCATCAACGAGCGGGCAGCGGGGAAGGTGGAGGTGATGGGCCTCAGGCTCGCTGACAGGAGGACGGTGCGGGAGATAAAGAAGATGGCTGAGTACTCGATCAAGACGTACAGGGCGCTGGTCAGGCTCGGCAGGGAGGTCGCGGAGGAGGACGTTAGGAGGCTTGAGGAGGCCTTCAGGGGCGCGGTTGTGAGCCAGAGGACGCCTCTGCGGGTGGCCCACAGGAGGGCGGACAGGGTGCGCAAGAAGGTCGTGTACGAGCTGAGGGTGACGAGGTTCGGGGGCAACGAGATGGAGCTCGTGGTGAGGTGCCAGGGGGGGCTGTACGTCAAGGAGCTGATCCACGGCGACCAGGGCAGGACGAGGCCGAGCGTGGCTGAGGTGCTCGGCTGCGAGGCAGCATGCGTGGAGCTAGATGTGATGGACATAGAGAATGTCGCGGCAGGCGAGGGGCGGCCTAGCGCCCAGCTCAGACCCCAGTAGCCCGAAAAGGTTTTATAGTGTCGGAGGGTAGGAGAGGTTGAGGGCCCGTAGCTCAGCCAGGTAGAGCGCCCGGCTCATAACCGGGTGGTCGGGGGTTCAAATCCCCCCGGGCCCACTTCTGGGGAAAAACAAAGTCCTGCTGTTAATTCTAGCGCCTCCCACCCCAGCGTTAACGTCCGCTTAGTGAGCACCCTTCGACCTCTCAACAAAAGAGTACGGGGGCCATCGACCTCAAGGCCTTACAGTGCGGAGCCGGCCGAGTCCAAAGCCTTTAGGGGAGAGGCGATTAGGAGCTTAGCATCACTCACCGAGCGCTAAGTGGGACTTGAGCGCTCCAACCCCCTCGGGCCCCTGGATTACTAACGTCGTCGATCGCCCCCGCAGGTCGCTGACGGTCATGCTCCAGGGGGCGATGTATGCTAGCGCGCCGTCGACTATGAGCACCGTGCCCCTCCAGGGCGCCCTGAAGCCCAGCCTCCTCAGTTTTACGGCACTCGCAATTAGCTCCCCGGCGATGCGGCCTGACAGCACCTCGACCCTGACCCCCCTCTCGGCCGCGGGCTCGAGGAGCTCCCTGACTACTTTAGCCGACACGGAGCTAGTTGCAGCGATGAGCCTGCGGGACGCGACCCTAAGCGCGCGCCTGAGGAGCTGGGCTCCTCTGGCCGACCTCGCGCAGGCCACCCCCTCAGCCGCTGCGGCCAGGCTCCCTCCCAGCGCCGCCACCAGGCGGTGAGGCATCACTACCCACTGGGCAACGGGGTCGAGGGGGCAGTTGTCGAGCACCAGCGCGTAGTGCGGCTCAGTGCACGTGCCCTTCACCGTTCGCTCGGCCACCTCGCACACCATGTCTCTGCTGGGGGAGGCCCCCCTTAGCTCGCTCAGCAGGTGAGCGTAGAGGCTGGCGGGGTGGGGCTCGCGCCCCCTCTCACTCTCAAACCTCCTCACCAGCTTCGAGGCTCTCGTGGCCTGAGCGCCGCTGGACTCGCGCCGCAGCCGCCGCCCCATCAGCAGCTCAGCAGCCCCCCGGATGGCCGCGAGCCCCTGAGCCCTCAGGGCCTCGGCCACCCGATCCACGCCCCTGCCCAGCACCAGGACATCGATGGCGTCGCTGCCCACCGCCACGGCGTGGCACAGGCCTCGGGGGTCGGTCAGGGACGCCGCGCACAGGTGGATAAGCAGGCCGTGGGCCGCTGAGCGAGCCAGGCACTCCTCGCAGAACTCGAGGAGCGCGGCTCCCGAGACTCGGCGGCGCGCTACCCCCAGCCCGAGCCTGAGGCGGGCTAGGTCGCTGGCCATCAGGCGCAGGACGTGGAGGCCGCCCTTAGAGCGCCACCTCCTGTACAGGTCGCAGCTATACTCAGCGCACCTCACGGCCTCGGGGCTGTCGAGGGCCGCCTCGGCCGCGGCCCTGAGCCCCTCCCGGTAGAACCTGAGCAGTAGACCCGCCTCCCCCCCGAGGAGCCGCCCCAGCCCCTGCCTGAGCTCGAGGGTGAAGGCCAGGCCAATGGGGTGGAGCCTGTTCACCAGCGTCACCCTGCTGACGTGGACAACGCCCTCAGCGACCCTGGTCTTGCACGCCTTGAGTAGGGGGAGCCCGTCGAGCGTCAGGCAGAGTAACACTCTCCCCTCCTCGTAGGCCCCCCAGGCCTCCAGGGCCGCCCTGACCTCGTACAGCTCCGGGTACGTGAGGGGCGAGCCCGAGGCCAGCCACCTGCAGCTCTCGCCCAGCGGGCGGTAGTGCGGGCACTCGTGGGCCAGCGGGCACTCAGCCGACGAGGTCAGCGCTACGATCCCCCTGACGCAGAACATGGGGCGGCTGAGCGACGCGTAGCTGAACTCAATGAGGCGCGGCACAGAGCTCCTGCGCCCCTCGTACACGACTCTCAGCGGGTCGCCGGGGAGGAAGGTGAGGGGGAGCCATCGCCCACCCACCC
>CAZCFI010000100.1:0-4505 GCA_964497915.1 uncultured Thermoproteales archaeon | reverse complement strand
TTCTAAATTTGAATATAATGCAACGCTTATATACTCCACGTCCTTAGGTGAAGCGGTGTCGGCAGTGAGGAGGAGGCTCAGCTTAGCGCTCGAGTGCCTGTTCGCAGCGCTCGCCCCAGCCCTGCTCGCGCTGGCCATGTTCAACTACTACACCGAGGTGCTCGGCACGCCAGCTTACCCGGAGTCGCCGCTCGACGTCACGGTCGAGACGCTCGACAGGAACTTCAACCCCAAGGGCACGTTCTACACCGGCGAGACCGTCTACTTCAAGGTCACGGCGATAGGCAGGACCGGCTACTACTACGACACCTACTGGTACGCCTTCACCGAGCCAGCCACCTACTACGTCTTCCTCCAGATCAAGAACCCGAGGGCTGAGTACGTCTTCCTGTTCGTCGACCCCAACAGGGTGGTGAACCCAGGCGAGACCAGCATAGAGACGCCGGGCTGGTGGGTGCCCTACGGCTCGCCGGAGGGCACCTACACCGTCACCGTCTACCTCACCAACGGCTGGCCGGCTGAGGTCGCCGTGTGGATAGCCTACGCCTACGACTCGACCACGTTCGAGGTGAGAGGATGAAGTTGGTCAAGTACCTGGTGGCCCTGGTGGCGCTGGCAGCGCTCAGCGCCGCGCTAGTGGCGGCCCAGCTGACCGTCACCATAACTGTCGACAAGCCGGTGGTGGTCGTGGGCCAGACCGTCACCATAACCGTGAGCACCGACCCGCCGACCCAGGGCCTCCCGATAACCATCGAGGTCATCGACCCGCGCGGCAACACGTGGCAGATATTCCCGGACCAGCCGACCGGCGCTGACGGCAAGGTCGTCGTCACCTGGACCATACCGTCCGGGGCCCCAGCCGGCACCTGGACGCTGAGGGCCTACGTGAGCGGCCAGCCGGGCGTCACCGACACCACCACCCTCACCGTGCTCGCCATGCCGGTGGTCGGCGGCGCTGTCGTCGAGGGCAGCAGCCTCGAGCTGGCGGCGGCTCACGTGGCCTCGATGGCCCTCGAGTCCGCGCCCTGCGCGGCCCTGTGCGCGGCCGCGCTCGTCGCCCTGGCCCTCGCGGCTCGGGCGGCGAGGAGGGAGTAGGGCACCCCGGAGCGGGTGGACGGCGTGCGCACAACTGTATTTATTTCTCTGCTCCTCATCGCACTGGCGCTGCTGAGCCTCCCAGCGCTCTCGCAGCAGGAGTACAGCCTGTCGGTCAGCACCGACAAGAGCACCTACAGGCCCGGCGAGGCCGCCAAGATAACCGTGAGGGTGACTAAGAAGGACACGGGCGAGCCGGCATCGGGGTGCATGGTCGGCATCGAGATAAAGGATCCCAGGGGGGGCGGCATACCCCTGGAGCCGAAGTCGACGGACGCGACGGGCAAGGCGACGTGGACGTACCCAATTGACGAGCAGGCCCCAGAGGGCACTTGGACCGTGGTAGCAACGATCTCCGGGACCAGCATCAAGGCGACGTGCACCTTCACCGTCAGGAGGGCGGGGGCCCCTCCGCCCCCCAGGAAGAAGCCCAGCAGCATAACGATCTCCCTCTCCAAGAGCGTGGTCGAGTGGGGCGAGCCCGTCCTCATAAGCGGCGACATCGTGACGGAGGAGACCATCCACAGGGCCAAGGTCACCGTCAGGTACACTACCGACAACAGGACCTGGCACACGATAGCTGAGGTCGAGGCCGTCGACGGCCACTACGAGTGCGAGTGGGCTCCGCCAGCAGCCGGCGTCTACTTCATAAGGGCGTCGTGGCCCGGCACCGACGAGTACGAGGGGGCGACCAGCCCCGCCGTGAGGCTGACCGTCACCAGGAGGAGGGTCGCGCTGACCCTGACCGCCTCCAAGCGCGAGCTCGTCGAGGGCGAGCAGGTGGTGATAAGCGGCGAGCTGGAGCCGCCGCTCGCCGGCGCCGAGGTCACGCTGGAGTACAGGCTCGACGGGGCCTGGCTCTCCCTGGCCAGGGTCGTCACGGACGAGGAGGGCCGCTTCACGCTGAGGTGGTTCCCGCCGCCCGGCAGCATCACGGTCAGGGCGACCTGGCCCGGCGACGACAGGTACGAGGCCGCCTACGCCGAGCTCAGGATCAGGGTCCTCAGGAGGGCCGTCAGGCACAGGCTGAGCGGGGGCGTCGAGGTCGTGTCGACGCCGGCGGTGAGGGTGGAGGGCGAGTTCAGGGCCGAGGAGTCGGCCGTCAGGCTGGTCGTCGAGGGGCCCGAGGGCGAGTCCCAGGTGATCACCGTGAGGGTGCCGGTGAGCCTGCTGGAGGAGCTCGGCTCGACGATAGAGGACGTCACCGTCTTCGTCAACGGCACGCCGGTGGACTTCGTCTACGAGCTGAGGGGCGGCTACTACGTCATCAGGTTCGTCGTCGAGTTCAGCAGGCGCCTGGTCGAGGTGGTGCTCCAGAGGGCCACGGTCTCCCTGGCCCTGGCCGACCCGCGCGGCAGGCCGCTGGCCGGGGCGGTGGTGAGGGCCTACCGCGGCCAGGCGCTCCTGGCAGCCGCGCTCACGAACTCCAGCGGCGTGGCCGAGCTCAGGGTCCCGGTCGGGCCGTGCAGGCTGGAGGTCGAGTGGAGGGGCGTCGTGCTGGCCGAGCTCAGCGCTAAGGTCGCGCCCGAGGGCGCCTCCATCAATAGGACGGTCGAGGTCTACGACATCGCCGTCACCGTGGCCTCCCAGGTGCTGGGCCAGCCCCTGCCGTTCAGGGTCGCCGTCAGCGGCCCCGTGGCCCTGGCGGAGGCTGCTGGCGCCGACGGCAGGGTGGTGCTGGCGCAGCTGCCGCCAGGCAACTACACCGTCGTCGTCGAGTACGTCGGCGGCAGGGTCGAGAGGAGGGTGGAGCTGACCGAGGACGTCGAGCTGAGCCTCAGGGTGCCGCAGGCCTGGGAGGCGTACCTCGTGGCCGGCGTCGCGGCGCTGGCGGTGGGCGTGGCCCTGGCGGCTGTCGGAGTCGCCCTGACCGTCAGGGCAAGGAGGAGGCTCAGGGCGGCTGAGGAGGAGTAGCTAGCTGAGGGGGGTTCTCTCCAGCGCGAGGCGCGAAAACTATATCTTAATATTTCTCTCTCCACCACTCTCGCAGGGCTCCCCTGGGTCATCGGCGCTCCTTGCCCGCGGCCCTGCTGGCCCTTATCACGTATATCACCGACGCGGCCACTATCACGAGCAGTATCGGCAGGAAGTAGGTCCAGAGCGGCTCGAGCTCCACCGCCACGTCCACGTTGCCGCTCACGCTGACCCTCAGCGACTTCCCGCCGACCCTCAGCTCGTGGACTCCCCTCGGCACCTGGGGCAGCACGGCCCTCCCCTCGCTGTCGGTCTTCCCGCTGACGATCGCGCCGCTGGGGAGCCTCAGGAGCACTAGGACGCCCTCGAGGGGCCGGCCGGTGAACATCTCGGTGACGTAGACGGTGACCTGGTACACCGCGCACGAGACCGAGACGACCCTGCCAGCCACCGAGACCGAGCCCGAGAAGACCACGACGCCCATCCACTCGACCTCGACCTGGTACAAGCCCTCGGTGACGTTCACCACCGCCGCGCCAGACCTGTCCGTCCTGACAACGAGCTCTCGGGCCCCGCCGGCGACCCTCACTGTCGCGTTTGCCAGGGGCCTGCCGTTGGCGTCGGTCACGCTTATGACGCGCTCCTCAGCCCCGCCGCCCGCCCCGACGACGAAGAAGTGCGCCGTGGCCTTGACCGCCGTCCCGGAGATGGCGGCCCAGACCGTGTACCTGCCCGCTGGCCACGCCTCGCCCACCCTCACCCTGAAGGTGGCGACCCCGCCCTCGTCCGTCTGGTTTATCTCCAGGAGCACTGGGCTGTTGCTGGGGTCCCTTATCTCGACGCCCACGACAGCGCGGGGGAGCGGCGAGCCCCCGGCGAGCGCCCTCACCCTTATCACGAGGAGGTCGCCGCGCCTCAGCGCCCCCCTGCTGAGCTCGACGCTGAGCCTGACCGCCTGGGCGCAGAGCGCCTGGCACGCTAGCAGCGCGGCCAGGGCTAGGGCGGCGAGGCCCCAGGGCCGAGCCATGGTCTCCCTAGCCCTCAAGCCTATTTAAGTCTACCACCGCTGAGCCCAGCTCGCGCCAGAACCCCCGCAGCGCCGCCCCCGGGGCCTACTCGGGCAGGTAGCCCAGCGCCCTCAGCCTCCTCCTCACGTCGCCCGACTCCAGGTCTGGCAGGTTCCTCCTTATCAGGAATATGACGTACTCCGTCACGCTCCTGTACCCCGTCCCCTCGAGCGCCCTCGAGAGCCTCTCGTAGAGGGGCTTGGGTATCGGGATGTTCACGTACTCGACCTTGGCCTTGCGCCTCCCCCCTGACATCCGTAGACCACGTGTCGGTGCGCATATATTAGCTCTGCTGCAGCTCACCCGTCGCTCACATCTAACTGAGACATCAGTGGCAAATCATTTATATGTCAGTGACGCTAAGGTGAGGGAGCGCGGTGGTGGGCGTGTGGAGGTACGCGATATACTGCGGCCGCTTCCAGCCCCCGC
>CAZCFI010000099.1:0-4625 GCA_964497915.1 uncultured Thermoproteales archaeon | reverse complement strand
TGCAGTAGCAGCCTGCTCCTCATGGCTCCCACGGTATACCTCTCTGCCCAGCTATATTTAAGTTTGATTTCTTAACTCACATTAGCGAAGATGAGTTTACAAACACAAAACCCGCAGCTGAGACTCAGGGGCTGGGGCGCTAAGCTATAAGCGAGTTGGCGGTCTAGTTCACAGTCCGGCGCCGCTGGGGGGTGCTGCCATGGTGGAGGTCCCTGAGGTCCCCGAGGACTGGTACCTGACGTTCTTCGACGAGCTCTACTACGAGACCTACAGGCCAGGGGAGGGGGAGGACAGGAACAGGGAGGAGGCGGAGTTCATCGCCGAGGCCCTCGACCTGCCGCACGGGTCGAGGCTCCTCGACATAGGGTGCGGGTACGCCAGGCACGCGGTCTACCTGGCCGCCATGGGCTACAGGGTGGTGGGCGTGGACGTCAGCGACTACCTCCTCAGGGTCGCTGAGGAGAGGGTGAGGGAGTTCGGCGTCGAGGTGGAGCTAGTTAAGGCCGACATGAGGGAGCTGGAGTACGACGGGGAGTTCGACGGGGCCTACATGTTCTACACCACGTTCGGCTACTTCGACCACGAGGGGAACGTGGAGGCCCTCCGGAGGGCCGTCAGGGCCCTCAGGCCCGGGGGCAGGCTCCTCATCGACGTGATGAACAAGTACAGGGCGGTGGCCTACCTCGTGAGGGAGAGTGGCGAGGCGCGGAGGTGGTGGTCGAGCGGCGGCTACGTGGTGCTGGAGAGGAGCGTCCTCGACGTCGAGGAGGACGCCCTGGTGGCCGTGCGGACGTTCATCAGGGGCGGCTCGGTCGTAGCGACCCGCGGCTTCAGGCTGAGGCTCTACAGCTACTGCGAGCTGAAGGCGATGCTGCTGGAGGCGGGGGCCCGGCCCCTCAGGGCCTACGGCGACTACAGGAGGGGCCCGTTCACCGCGAGCAGCCCTAGGCTCGTCGTGGTGGCGGAGAGGGTGGCGTAGCGGGCCTCGGCCAGCAGCACGCCTCATCAGCCCTCAGCACCTCGCGGTCTCGCCACCGGCCCCTGAGCTGCATTAGCCGCGCTAGCTAATGTGGCTTGCGCCGAGAGGCTAATAAGGCGCCTGGCCGCTACTCAGCGCGATGGGCTCGGCGCTGGAGGACGAGCTGGAGAGGGAGGTAAGGCGCGAGATGGCCGACTGGGACTTCATAAGGAGGCAGCCGCCCAAGCTGAGGGCCGCGCTGGAGCTGTTCGTCGAGACGGGCGACCCGTACAAGGCCGCCAAGCTGGCCGGGCTCACGCTCGACGAGTTCGAGGAGCTGAGGGCCAGGGCTAGGATACCGAAGGTGGTCGTGAGGGGCCCATGATAGGCAGCATGGACACCTGCTTCCTGATAGACTGGTCCAGGTACGGCAGGCGCGGCCTGCTGGAGGAGGCGTTTGACTTCGTGTACGTCACGGAGGACGTGCTGAGAGAGGTGGCCTCTGAGGAGACCCTGACCTACGTGTCGGGCCTGCTCGCCAGGGGGTTCCTCGTCATATACCCGCTCAGGGCTGAGGCAGCCTCCGTCGCCAGGAGGGCCGTCGAGATATCGGCCAGGGACCCCAGGGTGCCGGTCCTAGACCCCCCTGAGGCCCTAGCGCTCGCCATGGCCCGCCTGGAGGGGTGCGTGTGCCTGACGGAGAACAAGGGCGTGCTGAGGCTGGTGCAGTACTACGAGGAGTTCAGCGGAGTGGAGGTCTGGAGGAGCCTGGAGCTGCTAGAGCACCTTTATAGAGCGGGGCTGATAGAGGACTTAGAGGCTGAGCTGGAGCGCTACAGCCGGGAGACGGGGCATGTGTTCCCTAAGAGGGGAGGCCGCTAGGAGGGTGGGCCTCAGGCGGGAGCACGAGCTAGAGGACGAGCTGGAGAGGGAGGTAAGGCGCGAGATGGCCGACTGGGACTTCATAAGGAGGCAGAGGCCGAGGGTGAGGGCGGCCCTGGAGCTCTACGTGGAGACCGGCGACCTGAGGCTGGCCCAGCGCGTCGCTGGCATGGGGCTCGAGGAGTTCTACGAGCTGGTCAAGAGGGCCAGGATACCCATAGTGGTCGTCAGGGGCTAGGGGCAAAGGCTTAAGGCGGCCTGCCCCCTCACTAGAGCGTGCGGGGGGTCAGGTTCGAGGCCCGGCCCTCGGAGGTCGTCGAGAGGCTCTACCACGCGTACAACTTCGACGCGTCGAGGCGGCCCGACCTGGAGGGCCTCCTCAAGTCGGCCAGGAGGGTCTCAGGCTGGTACGTCGGCAGGCTGGCGCTCGACTGCCCCTCAGCCGACCAGCTGGCGTCGCACCTGGAGCGCAGGGCCCGCTGCGTGCCCGGCGCCTTCGGGGAGGCGGCGGCCTCGCTCGCTAGGCTCCTGCGAGCGCTCGAGCGCGAGTTCAGCGAGCACTGGGCCCAGGCGGCTGGCGCGCTGGAGCGGGAGGCCGAGCGCCTGAGCTCGCTGGCCGACTGGGGGGCCGTGGCCTCCGCGATCAGCGAGGAGGTCGGCAGGGAGCTCCCGCGGAGCCTGGTGGTCGTCCACCCCTCCCTGTCGGTAGGCAGCAGCAACTACTCCTTCACGCTGGGGGACAGGATCGTGGTCGTCGTCCACCCCGAGCGCGAGGGCTGGGGGTGCGCGCTGTCGGTGGTGCACGAGCTGCTGCACTCCGTGCTCCAGTGCCCCGACTGGTGCTTCTACGACGACCTGCTCACCGAGCTCGTGGAGGAGGCCGTGCGCAGGTCAGGCGCCGAGCTGCCCCCGGGCTACCCCGACCCCAAGCTCTACTTCGAGGAGAACCTGGCTGAGGCGCTCACGCTCCGGGTCGCCCTGAGGCTGAGGGGGGAGCTCGACCTGCCCAGCGACATCGAGGAGGCATGCGCCGACTACTGGAGGAGGAGGGGGCTGGCCCTGGCCGAGGCCATCTTCCGGGGCCTCGAGGAGCTGGGGCCGCCCGAGGGGGAGGGGCTGGAGTGGCGCCTGGGCCGCCTGCTCAGGGAGTGGCTGCGCTAGGGCGCTCCGGCACTTAGCTCGGCCGTCCTGGCCAGCCTCTCGTCCCCCGCTACGAGCCCAGTTCAGCTCGACCATAGAGTGCGCGGTGCTGAATTTCCGCTTCGAAAATACTTAGGGGAGAGCTTTAGGTCAGACTGACTCCGGCGCTCGCGCTCACTCGGCCCTCTCGCTGGGCTCTTAGTCGCTGCGGCCCCGCTAGCCCCGCGCGAGCTTAGCGTCGCTGATCCAGATCCGCTCGATGCCCCCAACCCTGTCGAAGTCTCGGTCCTCGCTAGCTATCACCCTCACGCCATTGTTCACCATCGCAGCGACGTGAAGGGCATCTGATGGCCTGAGCACGCCTAGCAGCTCCCTAGCCCTGAGGTACTCCTCGCGGCCCAGCTTCAAGACCCAGACGTAGGGGAGCACGGCGTCGTCTAAGAAGGCGGCGGTGTCCTCGAAGGGTATCCCGTACCTCCTCCAAGAGACGTATATCGCCTCATCTAGCACTAGGACGTCGGTGCAGAGGGCGTAGTTCGCGACGAGGCTCTCGTAGAACGCTGCCGCCTCCCTCACGCCCGCGTTTAGGTACACGAGTAGGTTAGCGTCCAGGAAGATCATCCTCGAACTCCTCCTCCAGAGACGCGCCTCGGAGGTCCCCGAGCCTGGGCTGAGCCTTGAGGTGCCTCCTCACCCTAGCCCAGTGCCGCTCCAGCCTCCTGCGCAGCTCGGCCACGTCGACGCTGACCTCTGGCTCGAGGATTATCCTCCTGCCCTCCACCTTGACGAGGAGGGTGTCTCCCTCACGCACATCAACAAGCTCCCTCACGGCCTTGGGAATTATTACGTAGCCCTTGCGGCCAATGGTCACCCTGAGGGTCAAACTGATCCACCTACAGTTGGACTAGCTTGACTGAATTTAAGCCTTGCGCTGAGGCCCTGCCGCAGCGCAGGGGCTCCGAGACGGAGGGCTCCCGGGCCTCCCGCCTCTGCCTCGCGCTAGCGCCCACCTCAGACGGTTGAGCGGGGCCGCTGCAGCGCTAAGCTCGTCAGCGGCCCTAGCCCTTAGCCCCCCCAGCCGTGGCCCCGCTGAGGCCCTCGCCGCTCGACACCACTCTCTCCAGCCTCCTCGCCACCTCCATGGCGTAGTGCTCGGCCGACGCGGCGCCAGCGGGCGGCAGGTATACTACCCTGATGCCCTGGGCCTCAGCCGTCCTGGCCAGCCTCTTGTCCCCCGTCACGAGCACAGCCCCGAGCTCCTTGGCCCTCCTCACTATGTCCAGGTCCCCTGACACGGGCACGTGCCTCACGCCGCCGATCACCACCTCCTCCGATATGGAGGAGTTGGCCTCGTACACCTCGAGCTCGAGGGGGCTGACGGCCAGGAGCCTCTCGCCGAGCCTCCTGACGGTCTCGTCGCACAGCACCCTCACTGGCCCCCTCCGCCGGGCGCTCGCCTCAGCTCGCCCCTCCAGCTCCGAGAGCAGGGCCCTCAGCTTCCTCACTAACTCCTCGACCGTCGAGAACTCCACGACCAGCCTGTAGCTCAAGCCCAGCACCCCCAGCAGCGTAGACTAGGGCCCGTCGCTACTTAAGTCGAGCGCTCCCCCCAGACCGAGCTGAGGCGCGCAGCTCTCCTTAAGGG
>CAZCFI010000098.1:0-4636 GCA_964497915.1 uncultured Thermoproteales archaeon | reverse complement strand
GGGCTAGCCGCCCTCTTCGGCTAGCCCTCGAGCACCACGTTCGACTTGAGTATCTCGTACAGCTCCTCGAACTTGCTTGTGTACAGCCTGATCCTGCTAGTCACGCCGCCCTTCCTCAGGGCTGGCGCGCCGCTCAGCACCAGCTCCACGTACCTCCTCGAGGAGCTCACGTTCAGGCCCTTGGCCCTCAGCGGGAACCTGTAGGCGATGCTGTTGTCTATGATCAGCCCCCTCTCAGTCACCACGTACTCGGATGGCACGACCAGGGTCTCCTGGACGCCGCCCGCCCCGAAGGGCTTGGTGACTAGGGTCGAGACGGCCATCAAGAGCAGGTAAAACAGCAGGTAAGAGAGGAATAGCGCGACCTTCTCGTCACCCACGAACCCCATGATGAGCTCCTTAGGGACTGAGACCATGAGGTTCCTCATCTGCGGAGTGCCGAAGAGCACCATGATCACTACGAACGTCAGCAGGAGCCCGAGCATGCTCTTCGCCTGCGACCTCAGCTGCGACCTCGACTCCTCCTCTAGCTTCCTGTCCCTCCTCCTCAGGAGCTGAACCCTCCTCTTGGTCTCCTCGAAAAGCACCCTGCCACCGCTGACATACTCGAGGTCCCTTAGCAGCCTCCTCGCGCTGATGCCGACCATGACCATGTTTATGGCCATGAAGGTCACCAAGTAGGCCAGCACGACCCACGAGTAGGCCCACGGCGGCAGGTACACGGATATGAATGAGAAGAGTACTATTACGCCCAGGCTCAGCAGGTACCTTAAGATAGCCCTCACGCCCCCACCCCACACTCACTATGCCGCCAGCCTATTATAGGTTGGCGCGCTAGTCCCAGTACTGCCTAGTCCTGCTGTACTCCCTCTCAGCCTTAAGCACGAGCTCCACTAGGTGGTCCTCATCCCTGGCGTCGCGCAGTATCCTGGCGGCTGTGAACGGCCCGACGCCCCTGCCGGCCAGGGCCATCGCCGCCAGCCTGCCGTAGGTCAGGAACAGCCTGGCGCTGAGCTGGGCCCTCCTGAGCAGCCTCTCCTCATCGCGGCTAAGCTTGAGCCCCCTTAGCTTCTTCCTCAGCACCTCGAGCGTCTCCTCCTCCCCCCTCTTCAGCACGGCGAGGAACCTGGACCCGCACTTGGGGCACGAGGCGCCATCGTCTAAGTCCTTGACCTTGACGAGCGTGGTCCAGTCCAGCCTGTGGAGGCAGACTAGCCTGACCTCCTCTTCAAGCAGCCTCCTCTTCACGACCCTGACGAGGGCGCTAAGGGGCACTGACGAGACGACGTAGTCGCGCCAGACCGCGCTTTTCAGTATCGGCAGCGCCATCGGCGATAGGCGCTCCATGGTGGTCGCCACGTAGGTCACGGAGATCCTGCCCCCCTCAATCATGCCGAGGACCTCCCTGAGCCTGTCGCAGTCGAGCTTCTCCACCATCAGCTCTCTCATGGCCTCCACCTCGACCAGCGTCCCGCGCAGGGCGTCGATGACCCTCCTGCTAACCCTAGCGCTCCTCTCCACCACGCCGAACCTCCTGGCGACCTGAGCCATCCTCCACCTCAGCGCAGCCGACATCCTCAGGGGCTCAGCAAGCCGCTCCTCCAGCTCACCGCGCAGCCTGACCACCATCTCAAGCGCCTTAGCTATCTCCTCGTTCGACAGGGGCCTTGACGGCACCAGTAGCACCCTGTAGGGGTCGCTGTGCGTCCTCGACGCCACGCGGAACATCTGCAGCAGCATGTAAGAGAGCAGCAGGGCGAGCGTTGCGTTCACCTTGCTGCCGAACGCGCAGTGGACGACCACCACTCTGCCTGCGTTCTCCACGACCACCGTCCTGTCGTCGGGCACGAAGCCAGCCCTCGACAGCTGCTCCCTCACGTACTCTACGGCCTTGGCGTAAGCGCTCGGCGCCCCGGGGTACTCTCTCAGGACCTCCATCGGGTCGCGCCCGCTCTGCAGGGCCACCCTGAGCCTCCTCCTCAGGGCCCCCACCTCCCTCGCCGCGTGGTACGAGACTGGGATGAGCTCCCCCTCCCAGGCTGGGATGGCGCCCAAGACGTCGCTCGTCGGCGTGACCTCAACGACCGCTCTCTCCTCGTCCACGCTGGCCACCCTCCACACTCTCCCGGAGAGGACGAACGTTGAGTCGGGCTCGCAGTACGAGGCGACGAACTCCTCATCGAGCTCCCCTATCACTCGGCCTGAGGCCAGGTCCTTGACGCGGAACTTCGCCGTGTCGGGGATCGTGGACGCGCACTCGTAGTAGTACCTGTGAGCGCCGCGCCTCAGCCTCAGCTCGCCCCCCCTCAGCCTCACGTAGCCCACGCTGTCCAAGAACTTGACCACATCGCGGAGCTCGCTCAGCGTCAGGTCTGAGTAGGGGTAGGCCCTGGACGCCAGGTCGAGCACCTCTCCGAGCCTGAGCCTCCCGCGCTCGATGAGGAGGCCGACCACCTGGTGAGCTAGGACGTCATAGGGCTTGCGGTGGGGGGCTAGCGGCTCGAGATCGCCGCTGAGCGCCCTCCTGGCTATCACCAGCGACTCCAGGACGTCGTCGCCCTCCTCCGCCACGACCACGCCCCGCGGGGCCATGTCGAGCCCGTGACCCGACCTGCCCACCCTCTGCAGCAGCTTGAGGGCCTGCCTGGGCGAGAGGTACTGTATGACCAAGTCAACGTGCCCTATGTCTATCCCCAGCTCGAGCGAGGAGGTGCACACGAGCGCCTTGAGCCTCCCGCGCTTGAACTCGTCCTCGGCCTCCAGCCTCTCGTCCCTCGACAGCGAGCCGTGGTGCACCCTCACGCCCTCGCTCGAAGCGAGCGCAAGCTTCGACGCGAGCAGCTCAGCGGTGTCCCTCGTGTTGGCGAAGATCAGAGCTGAGGTGCAGGTCTTGAGCAGCTCGCCTATCCTCCTCAGTCTAGCCGCAGTCGCTGGCGGCACGCCGAGCCCCTCGGCAACCTCCGCGTCCTCAGGGGCTGGCTGCGGGCAGTCGACCACTATCTCCGTCCCCCTGGGGATGCTCACCACCACCTCGTAGGCCCTCCTGTAGCCGCACAGGAAGCGCTTGGCCAGGTCTACGTCGCTTATGGTGGCTGAGAGCCCCACCCTCTGGAAGCCGCCCGCCACGCTCGCCAGCCTCTCGAGCGCCAGCGATAGCTGGGCGCCCCTCTTGTCGTCTAGCAGCTCGTGCAGCTCGTCGACTATCACGCAGCGGACGCTGCTGAGGAACCTCCTGATGACCCTACCCGCCAGCACGAACTGCAGCGTCTCCGGGGTCGTGATGAGCAGGTCCGGGGGCTCCACAGCCATCCTCCTCCTGAGGGAGGCGGGGGTGTCGCCGTGCCTCACCATCGCGGCTAGCCCGACCTCAGCAGCTATCCGTTGCATCCTCCTCAGGATGTCCCTGTTGAGCGCCCTTAGCGGCGTCACGTACACTATCTTTATCCCCTTCTCGGAGCAGCCCTCGCTAAGCACCCTGGAGATCGCGGGAAAGAGGGCGGCCTCCGTCTTCCCAGTGCCGGTCGGGGCCACTATCAGGACGTTGTAGCTCCTCAGGGCTAGCGGTATGGCTCTCTCCTGCACAGGGGTGGGCTTGGAGTAGCCGTGCCTCTCAATGACGGACCTGAGCCTTGGGTGCAGCAGGCCAAAAGCTCCCTCTGGCACGAGCTAACCTCCTCCCTTAAATACGGGGCGGCAGACGGTCTATGGTGGTAGAGTGCGGCTATTAAAGGTTGTCCTCCTGACGGCCCTCCTAGTGGTCACCGTGTCGACCGCTCTGAGGGTTCAGCAGCTGCTGGCGCCGCGCGTGGCCGAGCAGGTGAGGTCGCTCGTGGACCAGGCGCTAGGCTCTGTGCCCTCAGGGCTGACTCCGCAGGGCCGCAGCCCAGTGCTGCTTACGTCCCTGGTCTCGCTAGTCTGCTGGGCCGTGGCCTTCTTAGTGGCCGCCCTCCTCGTCAAGTCGATATTCGAGGCCGCTCTGGGCTGAGCAAAGGCATTTAACACACCTCAGGCTTAATTCACCCTAGGTGGCTCAATGCCGCTGGGCCTCTTTAGGAGGCGCAAGGCGCCCGAGATCCCCGGAGCGCCGCTGATCACTAAGGAGATCCTGCTCAAGAGCAAGCCTGTTAGGAACCCGGAGCTGGAGTGGCAGCGCTACCCGTCGGGCGAAGTGGCGATATTCGTGAAGAGGGAGGTCAGGGGCTTCACGAAGCTAGTCGCGAGGGCCGCCAATGTCGAGCCGAGGAAGAAGATACTGCTGGACAAGGTCGGCACCTTCGTGTGGGATCTCTGCGACGGCGAGCACACGGTTGAGGACATCATAAGGGAGCTGATGAGGAAGTACAAGCTGCACAGGAGGGAGGCTGAGGCCTCCCTCCTCCTCTACCTCCAGATGCTGTCGAAGAGGGCGCTGATAGGGTTCATCCTACCCGCCCGGAGGAGGGGGCAGCCGTCAGCCCCTGAGGAAGCTCGTGGCTAGCACTACCAGCACGAAGGCCGCCATCAGGATTATCATGAGCTTGCGGGCGAACTCCTCCTCCCTCTTGCGCCTGAGGGCTATGGACTCGCACTTGGCGCTGCAGTACTCCAGATCTGGGGGTATCACCCTGCCGCAGATCGGGCAGTGCTTGTGCTCGGG
>CAZCFI010000097.1:0-4805 GCA_964497915.1 uncultured Thermoproteales archaeon | reverse complement strand
CGTGGAGCGGCCTAGGCCCGGTCACGTCAACCCCGAAGATGAGCTCATTCCCGCGCAGCTCGACGTAGAGCCTCAGGTCCGGGCACTCTAGGTTAACCGGAGCCCCTCCCCCCACGACCTCCCTGACGACCTCGCCAGCCACCCTGGCTAGGTCCAGGGATGTGAACTCGTGCCCGCCGCTGCGCTTGGCGTGAACGGAGTAGCTGAGGTAAGGGGACGCGTACTCAGGCAGGGCGCTACCGAGTGACTCCGCCAGCGCCCTCTCCACCTCGGCTAGCCGCCCCTCCCCAACCTTGCGCCTCAGCAGCACTAGGATGCCCCGCTCCACGGACCTGAGCCGCGGGAGCTGGCGCACCAGGGACTCGAAGCTGCCGTCGCTAAGTGATAGTAGGATCTTCCCGGGCGACAGTACCCTGTGCTCAGTGGGGCCTAAGACCCCCCTGAGCTCCTCGAGAACCACGTCCTCAAGGCCCGGCACTGACGTCACTAAGACTTCGCGCATGGCAGCTACCCGTAGAGGTAGGCTATCACCTCACCATAGTACTGGGCGACGAACTCCCTCACGTACTCCTTGCTCAGCCGCCCAAAGTTCCTGATGAGTATCAGGGACAGGAGGCCCGCCATCACCTTCTCTATGGCCACGTTGGCCAGGAAGTCTGACCTGACGTAGACCGCCCCCCTGGGGTCGACGTAGACTCCCTCCTCGACCTCGACGGCGTCGGTCCCTAGGCTCGCTGCGTCAGAGGGCCCCACGAACAGCACGCGGTAGGTGGGCTCCACCTTGAGCCCTCCCCTCTCGGCCACTGTCGCCACGAACTCACATATCTTGCGAACTTCCTCAGGGCTAAGTGGGGGCATCAGGGGTACCAGTGCCGCGCCGCCCCTTATCTATTGCCCCTCATCGCTGCCAGGACGGGCTCGAGGTAGGGCGTCCTTAGCTCGACGCACTCGCCGCTCACGGCGTACGCCCAGAGGGGGCTGTCCTTCGTGATCATGTACTTGACTCCATGGCTCGTCTTGCTGTACCTGACTATCAGCCCCTCCCTCCTGAGGTTCTCGAGGACATCCCTGACGATCGTGAGGAGCACGGGCTGCGTGGGGAGCCCAGCGACCTGGGCCAGCTTCTTGCTGGTGAACGTGAGGCACGTCCCCTTAGTCCTGGCTATCAGGTTGACTATTGCCGACACCACCATCAGCTTTATCTCCTCGTAGCTCCTGTAGACGACGCTACTCTGGCGCCTGTACCGCATGGTTAGAGACTAGGCTGAAACTGCTTTGGGGTTTCTGAGGAGCCGCTGAGGCCTACACCTATGTATCACCCGCGTGATAGCCCAAGTGAGCTTCGAGTGCGGCCAGCTGCGGAACGCTTATATACCTCTCCCCCATTCCTCTGAGGAAAGTCGCAAGGGAAGCAAGCCCCATGCTAATGGAGATATACATCCCCGATACGACAGCCGTCTCCCGAGGAGTAATGAAGAGGTTAGTGGAGAGGGGGGACGTCAGGGGGAAGGTGGTAGTCCACTCCCTCATGGTCAAGTACTTCGAGAGGCTCGCGAGGGAGGGGCACAGCCTGGGGCACGTCGGGCTGGAGGAGTTGGAGGCGCTGAGGAGGGTCTGTGAGTCGCTAGACGGGGTCGTCGTGGAGTACTCAAGGGAGCTGCCCAGCGGCTACAGGGCCGCCGACCTAGACGAGGTCGACGACGTGCTCAGGGAGCTAGCGCTCGAGTGGAACGCGACGCTCGTCACCTCTGACAGGATACAGTGCAAGGCGTGCCGGGCCATGGGGGTCAGGGTGATACACGTAGAGGACGAGGTGAAGCGCAGGCTCAGAATGGAGAGGTTCTTCGACGACAGCACGATGTCGGTGCACCTCAAGGAGGGCGTGGTGCCCTACGCCAAGAAGGGCGTGCCGGGCAAGTGGGCCTACGTCCCGATAGGCAGCGAGCCCCTGACCAGGGAGGAGTTGGAGGCGATGGTGAGGGAGATCTACGAGGAGACGAGGAGCTCGGCGGACTCCTTCATCGAGGTCGAGAGGCCTGGCTCCACGATCATCCAGCTTAGGAGCTACAGGATAGTGATAACAAGGCCCCCGCTGTCCGACGGCCTCGAGATAACGGCCGTCAGGCCAATAGCTAGGCTGAAGCTCGAGGACTACAAGCTACCGGACAAGCTCCTGAAGAGGCTCGAGGTCAGGGCGGAGGGCATCCTGATCGCCGGAGCGCCGGGCATGGGTAAGACGACATTCGCTCAGGCGCTCGCCGAGTACTACAGGCGGCTCGGGAGGGTGATAAAGACCATAGAGTCTCCCAGGGACATGCAGCTGCCAGACGACGTAACGCAGTACTCGAAGAGCCACGCGACCTCTGAGGAGCTCCACGACGTGCTCCTCCTCTCCAGACCTGACTACACGGTGTTCGACGAGATGCGCGACACCAGGGACTTCGAGCTCTACGCCGACCTCAGGCTGGCTGGGGTCGGCATGATAGGCGTGGTCCACGCCACGTCGCCGATCGACGCAATTCAGAGATTCATAGGTAGGGTCGAGCTGGGCATGATCCCCTCGATAATCGACACGGTGATATTCATAAGGTACGGCAGGGTGGAGAAGGTCTACGAGTTGGAGACCGTGGTCAAGATACCCCACGGCCTCCGCGAGGCCGACCTGGCTAGGCCGGTCGTGGTCGTTAGGGACTTCCTCACGGGCGAGCCTGAGTACGAGATCTACGTGTTTGGCGAGAGGACGTTCGTCGTGCCCGTCAAGAGGAGGGAGGCTGCTTACCTCAGCGAGCGCGAGCGTAGAATAAGGAGCGAGGTGGAGAGGATCCTAAGCCGCTACCTGCCTGAGGGGGAGGTAGAGGTCGAGATGGTGGAGGAAAATAGGACCGTCGTCTACGTCAGCCCAGAGGCCATTGGCCACATACCCAGCAGGGGCTACAAGAAGCTAAAGAGGCTCGCCAAGAAGTATGGAGTGGAAGTTGAGGTGCGCCCTAGGAAGTGGTGAAAAAGTTAAAATATTTTAAGCCCACTCATAAAGGTAGGAGCGCGGGGCACCCTGACAGGGCCGATGGAGGGCATTGAGTGAGGTGGTCATGGCCCAGCGGAGGTCGTGTGACAAGTGCTTCTACTACCTCCCAAGCGTCAGGTACTGCACCAAGCTAGAGGTGATAGTCAGCGATCCGAGCAGTCCCCCCTGCCTGATGCCAACGCGGCGCGCCAGCCTGAGGTCCGTCGCTAGCGCTGCTAAGGTCGAGGGGGCCCTGAGCAAGCCCCAGCCACCGAGCTCCAGCGACGAGTTCGTGCCCACAGGCATAGACGGGCTCGACGAGATACTAAGCGGCGGATTCCTGAGGGGGAAGACGTACCTGATAGCTGGCGAGACGGGGACTGGGAAGACTATATTCTCGCTGCAATTCCTCATCCACGGAGCGCTCAACGGGGAGCCCGGCGTCTACCTAGCCATCGACGAGCCGACCGAGCACCTCCTCAGGGGGGTGCGCAGGTTCGGGTGGGGCATAGTCGATGAGCTGATAGAGAAGAGGAGGCTCCTCTTCCTAGACATGAGGACGCACTTCAGCAGGATCTACTTGAGGGACGAGAAGAGGAGGATAGAGCCTAAGTTTGTCATAGAGCAGATACTCAAGAACGTGGACAGGATAGGCGCCAAGAGGCTGGTGATAGACCCAATAGCTCCACTGATGTACGGGGGCAGCGGCGATGTCCTCCAGGCTAGGGAGTTCCTCAGGGAGATGGTGTTCGCCCTAGAGAGGCGCAGGGACGTCACGACCATAATGACCAGTGAGATACCCACAGGGAGCAAGCAGCTGAGCAGGTTCGGGGTGGAGGAGTTCCTGGCTACAGGCATAATCATGCTCGGCCTCGAGGAGATAAACGGCCGCATATACAGGGTCATGTTCATCAGGAAGGCTAGGTGGTCGCCCGTCCGCCCCTCCAAGTACGTGTTTGAGATCGTGAGGGCCAAGGGCATAGTTCTGAAGGGCCCGATAGAGCAGGTCTACAGGAGCGGCAGGTAGCTGAGGGATGACGCTGGCTAGCCTGAGGGAGGGCTTGTCGAAGGCGATAGCGAAGATCAGGAGGGCTCCGTACGTAGACGAGAGGCTCGTCAAGGAGGTCGTCAGGGACATACAGAGGGCGCTGCTGAAGGCCGACGTCGACGTCAGGCTCGTCCTCTCACTCTCTAAGACTCTTGAGAGGAGGCTGAGGGAGGAGCAGCCCCCGCCTGGCTTCACGAGGAGGGACCTGGCCCTCAAGGTGGTGTACGAGGAGCTGCTCAAGCTGCTTGGAGGTGAGAGGAGGTTCGAGCTCGCCATAACCAAGCGGCCGTACGTGGTAATGCTGGTGGGGATTCAGGGCTCAGGCAAAACTACTAGCGCCGCTAAGCTGGCCTACTACCTCAAGAGGAAAGGGTACAGGGTGGGCTTAGTCTGCGCCGACAACTTCAGACCCGGGGCGGCCGAGCAGCTCAGGCAGCTGGGGGAGAAGGTCGGCGTGCCCGTCTGCGCCCCCCTGGACGCGCCCTCGGCCGTCGAGATGGCCAGGAGGGGGGTCGAGCGGCTGGTGAGGGAGGGCTGTGACGTCATAATAATCGACACGGCTGGCAGGCACAAGGAGGAGTCCTCGCTGCTCAAGGAGATGAGGGAGATGGCCGACGCGATACGCCCCGACGAGATAATGCTGGTCCTGGACGCCACGATGGGCAAGACCGCGGGCGCCCACGCCAGGGCCTTCCACGAGGCGACGCCGATAGGCTCGATATTCCTGACGAAGCTCGACGGGGCAGCTAGGGG
>CAZCFI010000096.1:0-4884 GCA_964497915.1 uncultured Thermoproteales archaeon | reverse complement strand
TCCACCTCACGTACTCGTAGCCCCTGACGGCTATGATGGGCTCCCTGTCGAACCAGGCCAGGTAGTCGTTCGTGAAGGGCGGCGGGACTAGCCCCGTCACCAGCACGTGAGTGCCCATGTTGTAGACCTCCCTCACCGAGACGGTGAATGGGGGCGCCCTGTCCACCCTGTGCTTGGGGAACACGGCCACCATGGGCAGCAGGTTGACCTTCCTCATGTCGACCATGAAGTACACGAGGCCCTTGGAGTACAGCCTCCTCAGGATCCTGTGGACGGTCGACACGGGGAGGCCGCCGATCCTCGCCACCTCGCGCAGCGTCCACGCCCTGGTGAGGGCCACCATCGTCCTCCACTCGTTCGGCGTCACCTTGACTGGGAGCCTAGGGCACCACTCGCCCATGTCTGTCACAGAAGAAAAATGGGAGGTGGAGTAAAAATAGTGTTCCCTTAGGTTCGCCCGCGCCTTAAGGGAGCGGGTCGGGGGAGGGCGCTGGGTCGCCGGGGTGGTCGTCGCCCGCTAGCGCTGCGCGGGCGGTGAGAGCGAGCACTAGTGCCACCATCAGCACGATCGACCTGGGGCTCCTGAGCCAGTCCTTTAGGACGGCTAGCAGCACTCCGTAGCTCATGCCGACCACTGGTACGTTCTCGCGGCGCGTATTTAAGCTTGAGTTTAATTCTATAGCGAACTAAACATGAAACGAATACAAGTCGCAGTCACGTGCGCACCTGTAGGCCGAGCGCCTTGATTGAGTTCCTGAGCCCGGCCTCGGCCACCTCGCTCACGGGCAGCCCCTTTACGTCGGCCACGCCCCTAGCGGCGAGGGCCACGTGGGCGGGCCTGGACTCGAGCCCCCTGTAGACGACGGGGCAGTCGCTCTCCAGGAGGATCCTGTCCAGGGGGGCCTCCCTGAGCGCCCTCCTGTGCCTCTCCTGGTACGTGGCGGCTGGGGTCGCCGAGATGTAGTGCCCCGCCTCGACTATCTCGTCGAGCAGCTCCAGGGGGCCCGAGTACCAGTGGAAGACCGCCACCTCGACGCCGGACTCCAGGACGGCGCGCACCGCGTCGCCCCACGCGTCCCTGGCGTGGACTATCACCGGCTTGCGCAGCCTCCTGGCGACCTCGAGGACCCTAGCGAAGACCCTCCTCTGGAGCCCCCTGTCGAGCCCTATCCTGTAGTCGAGCCCCACCTCGCCTATGGCCACGAACTCCCCGGCCCTGCGCTCCAGGTACCTCAGCCCCTCCTCGGCGGTGCCCTCGTCGTAGTCCCAGGGGTGCAGGCCAGCGGCTGGGAACACGTAGCCCTCGTACTCCCTGGCTATCTCGAGCGCCCTCTCGTTGGACTCGGGGTCGCAGCCCACGGCCACCACGGCCACGACGCCCGAGTCCCTGGCCTCCCTCAGCGAGCGCGCCAGGTCTGGCAGCTCGTCCAGGTGCGCGTGTGAGTCCACCAGTCTCAGCAACTCAAGCCTACCCCTGGGCGAGCCCCAGCCTCTCAGCCGACTCCCTCACCTGGTTGAGCACGTACTCCCCCAGCTCCACGCCGGCCTGCCTGAGGGCGAGGTACACCGCCCCCACCACTGGCTGGAGCCCCAGCCTCTCGACGCTGACCCGGGGGCTCCTCCTCCTCACGAAGCCCTCGAAGAGCCTCAGGAACAGCTCGGAGGCGAACACGCCCCCAGTGTAGTACACCGTGGCCTCCCTGAGGCGCAGCCTCCTGAGGGCCGTCGTGACCATGGCTGCCAGGCCAGCGGCCGCGCTCCTGACGACGGTGAGGGCCACCCTGTCGCCCTCGCTGGCCGCCCTGGTCACGGCTGGGGCTAGGGCGGCTACGGCGGCTGGGGAGAGCTCCTCGCTGTAGACCTTCTCGAGGAGCCCGTAGAAGTCCCTCACGCCCATCTCGCTGAGCACGTACCTCATGAGCCTCGTCCTCGGCAGCCTGCCGTCGAACGACTTGCTGACGGCCCTGAGCCCCTCAAGCCCGATGCGGAACGCGCTGCCCTCGTCGTCGAGTATGTAGCCCCACCCGCCGACCTTGACTATCCTGCCCGCGCCGTCCGTGCCCATGACGACCGAGCCCGTGCCGGCTATCACCACGACCCCCGGCTCCTCGAGCCTGGTCGCCGCCGCGAGCGCTATCGTCGAGTCCTGCTCCACCCTCGCGCTCGGGCCGACCCTCCAGAACCTGGCCGCCCCCCTGACCCTCCTCAGGACCCTGGGGCTGTCGAGCCCCGCCAGCCCGAGGCAAACGGCCATCACGTCCCTCCTCGAGGCCCCGCACGCCCTGAGGGCGCTGAAGAACGCGCTCTCGACCGCCGCCCTGGCCTTGGCCACGCCGAGCGTGGCCACGTTGGAGGGGCCGGCGGTGCCGGTCGCCACGATCTCCCCGTCGAGCGTGGCCACGGCGGCCACGGTCTTGGTGCCCCCGCCGTCAATGCCGACCACGTAGCTCATGCTGCCACCCACTACTTTAAAGGGGCCGTCAGAAAATAAAGCTTGAAGCTCACTCGAAGAGGTCCCTCAGCGACCTCAGCACGTAGTCCGGCTCGGCGCTCAGCCCGTCCAGGTCGGACTCCTTGGTCACGCCCGTGAGGACGAGCGCCGACGCGGCGCCGACCCTCTTGGCCCCCACTATGTCCGTCTCGACCCTGTCGCCTATCACCAGCGCCTCGCCCGGCGAGGCCCCCGCCACCCTGAGCGCCACCTCGAAGATGTACCTGCTGGGCTTGCCCACCACGTAGTCGGGCCCCCTGCCGGCGGCCGTGGAGAGGGCGGCGACTATCGAGCCAGCGCCGGGCTCAGCCCCACCCTCAGCGGGCACGGTAGCGTCCTCGTTGGTGGCCACGAAGAGCGCCCCCCCGGCTATGGCTCTCAGGGCCCTGCGCAGCTTGGAGTAGTGGAGCTGCCTGTCGAGGCCCACCACCACCGCCTCAGCGAGCCCGTCGTCGTCCTCCGAGAGCACGACGTGCCCCTGGAGCGAGAGCTCCCTGACGAGCCCCATCTCGCCTATCACGTAGACCCTGAGCCGCCCGAACCTCTCCCTGAGGAACGCCGCCGTGGCGTAGCCGCTGGTGACGATGTCGCCCACCGAGACCCACTCGCAGATCGCCCTCAGCCTCTCCGCGTACTCCTCCCTCGACCTAGTGCTGTTGTTGGTCAGCAGGACCACCCTCCTGCCCTCCTCCGCCAGGGCGCTCAGGGCCTCCGGGGCCCCGGGTATCGGCTTGCCCCCGAGCCACACGACGCCGTCCACGTCCAGCAGGAAGGCCCTGTACCTGGCGAACTCGCTCCTCAGCCTCAAGGCGCGCCACCGCTAGAGCTCGACTACCTCGGCCTCCAGCCTCTCGAGGTCGACGAGGGCCAGGGTGGACCTCCCGTAGAGCATTCCGAAGACCTCGCCGGGGTTGACAACGAGCGCGCCCCCGACCCTCGCGACCTCGCTCCTGTGCGTGTGCCCGTACAGGATCACGTCGTAGCCGCCGCGCTCCGCCAGGGCCCTCACCACGGCCCTCGTCATCCTCCCGTCGCCCACGCCGTGGAGCACGAGCACCCTCCTGCCGGCCAGCTCCAGCTCGTGGGGCTGGCCGTGCAGCTCGAAGCCCAGCTCCCTCGCGGCCCTCAGCAGGAGCACCTTGTCGCCGTCGTTGTTGCCGAAGACCCCGACGAGCTTGGCCTCAAGGGCCCCCAGCCTCTTGAGGACGAACGGCGCCACGTAGTCGCCGCAGTGGATCACGAGCTCCACCCCCCTCTCGTTGAGCACTCTGACGGCCCTGTCGACCCTCTCCAGGTTGTCGTGGGTGTCTGAGATCACCCCCACCAGCACGCGCCATCACCCCAGCTCGACCACCGCTGACTCCCCCTCCCCGAGCACCAGCACCTCGACGCCCGGGCGCAGCTCCCCGAGCTTGCGCTCCAGCTCCCTCCGCTGCCGCTCGGAGCCGTGCACCGGGACGACGGCTGAGGGCTCCAGGTCGAGGACCATCCTGAGCGCGTCGTCGGGCGACGCGGTTGGGGAGGGGTCGCCCGTCGGGACTATGGCCAGGTCGGCCCTCCTGGGGCGGAGGGGGACGTAGCCCGAGTCGCCGCCGTGGAACACCCTGACCCCCCCGACCTCCACGAGGTAGAGCGCTATCGGCCCCACGTGCCTCCCAGCCACGGCCTCGACAGAGGCCCCGCCCACGGCCACGCTCTCGCCGGGCTTGGCCCTTACCAGGTCCTCCTCTGGCACCCTGCCCCTGAGCCTACGGTAGACGGACTCCTCGCACACCACCTTGGGCTTGGCGGCCTCGTAGATGGCCACGGCCGCTCCCTCGTCGAAGTGGTCGTAGTGGCCGTGCGTGAACAGGAGGAGGTCGAGCCTCCTAAGCTCCCTGAGGGCCCTCCTGGGCAGGAGGTCCCCGGGGTCGAAGAGGAGGGCGCACTCGCCCACCCTCACCAGGACGCCGGAGTACCCCAGGTAGACCAGGCCAGCGCCGCCCCTGGGGATCTCGGCCTCGTACAGCCTCCTGACGCTAGCTACCACTGGCATGCCGACCCCGGTGTAAGATGAGGCCTCGGCTATTAAGGCGTTAGGCTCACCTGGCCCTGACGACGGCCGCCACTAGGCGCCTGCGCCTCCATGCGGCGTACTCGTAGAGGCCCGCGAACAGGGCGGCGATCGCGAGGATCAGCGCGACCACCAGGCCCGCGAACTCCGCGGCGCTGAGGGGCACGCCGAGGATCTCCAGGAACACGTCTAGCGTCACCCTCACGCTCACGGTGTCGCCGCCGGCGACGCTGACCTCGGCCCTCCCCTCCCTGCCCTTGTAGGAGGCCACGACCGTGTAGTCGCCCTCGGGCAGCTCGGTGGCGTACGACCCGTCCTCGCCCGTCACCCCGTGCTCGAC
>CAZCFI010000095.1:0-4966 GCA_964497915.1 uncultured Thermoproteales archaeon | reverse complement strand
CCCTGGAACCTCCCGTTAGCGGTGCCCAGGGCCACGAACTCCCCCCTCCTCTCGGGCAGCTCCCCCTCAGCTACGTGGGACCTATGAACCTCGAACCTGCGCGCTATCCTGGGGAGCCTGACCACCGCGTAGTACCCCACCCTCAGCTCGAGTATCCTGGAGACCCCGTGGAGCACTGGCTTGAAGCGCCAGCGCTTGGCGAGGGGGTCGAATATCAGGTGGCCGACTATCTGCCCGTCCACCACGACCTCGGCGGCGGCGTCGACGTGGGGTATCTCGTTGAGGAGCACTAGCTTGCCCCTCGGCAGGAAGGCGTCCGCCCCCCTCTCGCCCCCGAAGTACTCCCTCAGGGCCTCGCGCAAGACCCTCTCCTGGGCGTCGTATAGCACTGGGTAGGCGTCCCCCGGCGGGGTCAGCCTTATCCTCATGGTGTCCCTGCCGCAGATCGAGCAGCGCTTGCTCAGCACAGGGACATTGCACCCGTAGCACCAGTGGATGGGGGCCGAGAGCCTGAGCAAGGCGCTGTACGGCTTGCCCATCGAGAGCACCTCAGCGGCGGCTCAGCACAAGGGCACCTCCAGTCACCGCGTCGCTGCGCGAAACCCTCCTCATCGCCACCACTACTCCACCCCGCCTCCAGCTAATTAATTTTACCTAGCACTCTATGCGGCACTGAAATCTCGACCCCCGCCCTCTCACCAGCCGTGGCGGCGCTGGCGTTCATCAGGAGGGCGCTGCTAAGGTCCCTCGAGGTCTTCATGCTAGCTGAGCTGGTGGTAGCCGCAAAGCTGGCAGCTACGCGGACTCTTCCGCCTCCCGCGGCAGTGCTCAAGTTCTCAGCGGCGCTGTTCGCAGCGGTGACGCTAGCCTCCCTCGCCTACTCCGCCCTCACCGAGGCCAGGAGGCAGCGTAGGAGGGTGCTGTGCAGGGTCAGGGTGCTCTAGACTTGCTGAGCTGAGCGCTAGCCTAACAGCCTTTTATAGGCCCTCCGCTAATTCTACCAGGGCCCGATGTCTAGCCTAAGCGCCGCCGAGCTCAAGCTAGTCAGGGAGTTCGTGTCGTCCTTCGTAGGTGAGCTGCTAAGGTGCCACAGAGGCAATGTGGTGTCAGTGGTGCTATTCGGCTCCCTCGCGAGGGGGGACTTCAGGCGCACCAGCGACATTGACTTACTAATCGTCATGAGGGGCCTGCCCAAGTCCAGGCTCCAGAGGTACAAGCTGATAGCTGACGCGATAGATGGCGTCGAGAGCTTCAGGGAGGAGCTCGCCAGAGCTGGCGTGTACACCGGCATAAGCCCCGTTATCCTGAGCGTGGAGGAGGCGAGGCGCTTCAGGCCGCTGTACCTAGACCTGATCCACGACTCGGAGATCCTGTACGACGAGGGCGGCTTCTTCAGCAGGATACTGGAGAGGGTCGCCGAGCTAGTCGCTGAGTTCGGCGGCGAGCGCGTGTGGGCGGGGCGCAGGTGGTACTGGGTCTTCAGGAGGCGCAACCCGTTCACCGAGCTGTGCGGGGCGAGGCTGGTTGACTAGCGCGGAGAGGAGGGTTAGGTTCATCACCTCGTACCTGAGGAACGCCAGGGAGAGGATAGAGCTAGCTAAGCTCTCCTCGAGCAGGGGGTTCTACAACAACGCCGTGAGGCTGTGCCAGGAGGCCGTGGAGCTCTGCCTAAAGTCTGTCCTAAGGCTCTACGGCATTGAGTACCCCAGGGCTCACGACGTGGGCCACGTCCTCAGGCAGTACTCCAACCTGTTCCCTGACTGGTTCAGGGAGAGGATCCCAGAGATCGCCCGGATGTCCAGAGACCTGTGCTACAACAGGGGGCCCGCCATGTACGGCGACGAGGACGCTGAGGTGCCCCCCGAGGAGCTCTACGACGAGACCGACGCCGCTGAGGCCATTAAGGGCGCCACGCTGGTCTACGAGCTCTCCACGAGGCTGCTAGGGGAGAGGGTGGGGCGTAGGGCTGACGCCCACGGAGGCGTATAGGGCTAGCCATGCCGTCCGCGCGCCGTCGCTTGAGCCCTAGGTCCTAGCCACGACGACTTCGCCACCCACCCCTTGAGCAAGGCCGCTGACCTTCTGGTGTTAGCTTAGCCGCTAAGCGCCACGCGAGCTAGGAGGCCTTACTCAGCTCAACGCCTCCTCACCGATGGGAGGATGCAAGCCTGCCCCCTCTAACGGCCTCAACCCTATAAGACCGCTGAAGGCCTGAATCGTGGGGGGACGCTATGACGGGCGCAGCGGGGGCTCGAGAGGGTGCGTCAGCTGCGAAAAGATTCATCACCTGTCAAGAGACCGTCGTCTCATCATCTATGGGGTTCAAGGGGGCTCGCTGCCTAATAAGCGTTCGGCTCCTGGCAAGTGCGGCACATTTTTTACTGAGGGCTCCGACTATCTCTCGGGGCCCCGGTCGTATAGCCAGGACAAGTATGTCGGCCTTTCGAGCCGAAGGCCCGAGGGGGTCGGACACCCGGGTTCGAATCCCGGCCGGGGCACCTACTGATGGCGTTCTGGCGGCGCAGGCCCAGGCGAGGGGAATTAATGATATCAGTGCCCTCTCGTAAGGTATACACGTGGCGCACCCGCAGCTCACGGTACTCGTGGCACTCGCGCTAGCGGTCGCGGCCCTGTTAGCTCAGGCCGCGGGCTACACTGCGACGTGCAGGCTGACGATAGTGCTCTACGACAGCTCGGGGCAGCTCCCGCTAGCCGAGAACGGCACGCTGCCCCGAGTGGCGCTCAGGAGGTTGGGGAGTACGACCCGCCTGGAGCGGGAGGCCACGCTCGCGGGCTCCAACGTCACGTGCACCTTCAGCGGGCTTGAGCCCGGGGACTACGAGCTCACCGTGCTCTGGAGGGGCATAGAGGTGTACCACATAGCCAACTACACCTTAAGCGGCAACGCCACGTTAGTGCTGAGGTGCAACGCCAGCTTGGTCTACCTCAGGCTCGTCGACGGCCTTGGGAGGCCGCTTCCGAGGGCCAGGCTGTACCTAATGCACCAGGGTGAGCTTAGAAATGTGGGGAACCTGACGTCCGACGAGGAGGGGATCGTCAGGTGCATCCTCCCCTTCGGGACGTACTCGGTGTCTAAGGCAGAGGTGGGCGTCGGGGAGCTGTACGTCCAGGCGCAGCCAGCCCTCGCCGTGACCGTCAAGGTCTCAGGAGACGGCGCGGTCGTGCTGGCCCCGGACTCGCCCCCATCCGACACCGTTGCCTTCAGCGTGTACCCCGCAGTGGTCAGGCTGCTTACAGTTAACGGCAACCCCCTCCCCCCGAGCGCAATCAGCCACATAAGGGCCTTCCTCAAGGTTGGGGAGGGCGACGTGCAGCTTAGCATCAACGGAAGCATCATCAAGATAGACCAGCTCCCCATGGGCACCTACCCCATCAACTTCTACTGGGAGGACTACCTATTCCGCGTGTTGCTCCTGAATCACACTAACGGTGCTACTGACGAGACCGTGAAAATAGACATCATGGAGGACGTCCACATCGTCCTGTGCGACGAGGCTGGCAACCCTCTCGCCAACGCCAGCGTGATCGTGGAGACGCCGTGGGGTGAGGAATTCAACTGCACGTCAGATTCTAGGGGCGAGGTCAGGCTGGGCTGCCTCCCCCGCGGGATATACACAATCAAGGTCACTTATGGAGGCGGCGGGCGCGCGGAGTACCGCCTGCGGCTGGACGGGCAGAGCCGCTACGAGGTGACGCTGAAGGAGTTCGTCACCGTCCTGCTGAACTTCAAGAGGGAGGGCGGCGGGGCCCCCCTTCCCGAGGGCCTGCGCGTCAGGGTGTCGCTAGACCACGAGGTCAGGGAGTACGTGGTGGGGGGCGCTAACGACACAGTGTGGCTGCGTTCCATCCCTGCGGGGTGGCTGCATGTCGTCGTAGTCTGGCAGAACGTGACCGTCGCTGAGGTGCGCGAGCGCGTCGTCAGCTCTCGCTCCATCGAGGTCAGGTGCAGAATATGGGATCTCAAGTTGGTGTTCAAGGACATGGACGGCGAGGGGGTGGAGGGCCTCGAGCTCACGCTGGTGTGCGCTAACGGGACGAGGAGGCACCTAAGGACGGGCGAGGGGGGAGAGCTCGTCCTGAGGGCTCTCCCCGGCGGCACCTACTACATTGAGGAGCTGCTGTGGAACGGGACGCCGGTGAAGAGCGAGGCGCGCCTCCGCTGGGAGCTCGAGGGGGATGTCGCTGAGGAGGTCGTGGTGAAGCTTAAGACGATACGAGTCAGGGTGCTCGACGTGCTGGGGCAGCCCGTGCCAGGGGCCGAGGTGCTGCTAATGCCAGCAGCCACTAAGATCCCGCTGCCCTCACTCCTGGCCCTCAGGCCTACGGCGGTGCTGCAGCATTCAGTCTACGTGTTCGAGAGGGTGCCCGCTGAGCCCAAGGACTACGTGGTCGTGGTGAGGGTCCAGGGCAGAGAGGTGGTCAGCGAGACCATCACCATCACCAGGAACTTGGGCGAGGTCGTGCTGAGGTGCCCAGCCCTAGTCCTTCCGGGGGGCTACGTTGTGACGAGGCATGAGGTGCCACTGCTGCTGGCGGTGGTATTTCTCTCGGCCGCGCTAGCAGTCGTGGCCGTCAAGTACGTGAGACTGCGCCGCCTCGGGTCGATGATAGTTGAGGCCACCCCAGGGACGGCGCCTAAGGCTCGGCGATCGCTAGCATACTTCAGGAGAGTGCTGCCGCGGGGAGAGGGAGGGCAGCGGCTAGCCGTTGGAGGGATGCAACGCTCTAGGGGTAGGGGGCTAGCTAAGGTAGCAGCTGGAGATGGGGCAGTGCGCCTAGTGCTTAGGCCACCGGTGAAGGTTGAGAGATACGGTGACGTGACCGAGAGCGAGGAGTATGAGGAGGTCGAGGAGCTCTTCGAGTGAGCTCAAGCGCGAGCTTGTAAGGGTTCCTGACGAGTGGCCCCTCATTGGGCACGTCGCATTTGGCCTGATAGACAGGGGCA
>CAZCFI010000094.1:0-5323 GCA_964497915.1 uncultured Thermoproteales archaeon | reverse complement strand
GCTCAGGGGGGAGCTCAGCGGGCTTGGGAGGTGGCGGCGCGGCCGGCTTAGGCGGCCTCGCGAGCGCGGGAGCCGCCCTCCTCCTAGCCCTCTCGACAGCTCCGCGAACCCTAGCGGCTAGCGCGACCTTGGGCAGCCTCTGTCTCCTCCCGAGGGCCCTGAGGCAGGCGAGGCCAGCCGCCGCTGCGCCGACCCCGACGGCCGCCAGTATCAGCGGGACGTTGTACGTCCTCTCCCAGAGGGCCCTGAGCCTCACGGGCCCAGCGACCCTGACTGTCACCTCAGGCCTCTCGGTCACGTTGCCTGCGCCCTCCAGCAGCCAGCCCCTGAACCTGTAGCCCGTGAACGGCGTGTCGCTCACCTCCCGCTCCCTGATCTTGACGGTCACCACGGCGCCCTCGTCGTACCAGCCGCCCGGCGAGCTGGGGGCCACGAGGGCCTCTGAGTGCTCAGTCTCGACCACTAGCCTGAACTGGTGCCTCCACCTCACTGCGACCCTCACTGGCCTCTCGACCCTGACCGTGACCCTCAGCTCCCCTGACGTGACGTCGCCGCGCCACCCGTCGAAGACGTACCGCTCGTCGCTGCTGACGTACACCGTGGCGTTCTCCACCGCCAGCTCAGCCACGCTGCCCTCGTCGTACCACCCCCCGCCCCTCGCGACGCCGAGGGGGTCCTCGACCTCCACGAGGTGCTGCTTAACGTAGACTAGGGTTAGGCTGACTGGCTCCGACGCCCTGATGGTCCGCCTAACGTCGGCCGCCCCGTCGCTCCACTGCCTGAAGACGGCCCTGGTGCCGGGGCCGAGCCCCTGCACCTCAGGGACCTCCACGACCACCTCCTCGCCCCGCCTGAGCCAGAGCGTCGCTGGCAGCTCGACCGGCCTCCCACCGACTCTGGCCGAGACCTTGACGGGGATGCTGACGCCTATCTCCACCCTGACGAGTGGGCCGGAGTACCTGAACGTCAGCCTGGACTCCCTGTCGACGCTGGCCTCGTTCGCCTCGCAGACGTACAGGAGCCCGTCGGTCTCGACCTCCCTCTCGACCGAGACCGTGTAAGCCCTCCCCCCTCCTAGGGCCAGCCTCAGGGGCTGGCCTGCCCTCGCGTCCCCGCAGTGCCTGCCGTCCACGTACACCCTGGCCGCCGCGCCCTCGGGCAGCCCCTCCACCGCCACGTGGACGTAGATGTACGAGACCACCAGGAAGTCGCTGGCCTGCGGGCTGACCCACGTGGCCCTGTCGGCGTAGGCCGCCGAGGGGGGCGGCTCTGTCCTGTTGATCCCCCTGGCGCAGATGACGGTGAACGAGGAGAGAACCCTGTCCCTGGAGCCCTTGAGGGCGTTCTTGAACGAGAGCACCGCCCTCTCAACGTCGCAGTAGCGCGAGTCGTTCAGGTAAACCCTCACCACGGTGTAGAAGAAGTTGACGCCGAGCCCCCTCTCGACCACCCTAGCTGAGTCCTGGCCCACGCCAGTCACGTCCAGGGCCACCTTGACCTGCTCAGCGTGGTACTCGTCCTTGTACTTGTCGTAGCACGCTGAGCGGAAGACGTCCCACGGCGTGGCGTACGGGGAGTACTTGATGCGCACCTCGGCCGTGTAGTTCTCGAGCACGGTCACCTCCACCTCAGCTGCGAAGACCAGCCTCACCTCGTACTCGGCGGTGCCCTTGGCGTAGGAGGAGTCAGCCCAGGCCTCGACCACTATGGTCCTCGGCCCCGGCGGGCAGCCAGCCGCGCCCCCGACCACGTATGTGACGCCGCCCTGCACGTTATCGTCGAAGACCACCACGGCCCGGTCGGGCCTCACGACAGTCACCCTGACGTGGGCGCTGGCGCTGACCCTGAAGTACACCAGGACCGTCTCCCCAACGTAGTAGGTGGTCTTCGAGGTCCAGACCTCGACCGCTAGCCCCTGTCCCCTGACGCATGCAGCGCACGCTAGGAGGGCGAGCGCCGCCAGCAGGGCTGGCGCCAGCTTGCTCCTCAACCGCACCACCCCCTACATGAGGAGCATCAGCGCGTACCTGACGGTCCACTCAGCGTCGCTGTCCTTGAGTGGGAGCTCGTCCCTACCCTCCAGCTTCGCTGGGAGCTCTGAGCGCAGCTGCCGCCCGAGCGCCCTCAGCAGGAAGCCGTAGGGCAGCCTGTCGAGCCGCGGCCCTATCGGCTCTATGAAGACGTCGTCGTAGAGGGCCACGAGGGAGGCCAGCACCTGCCTGCAGAGCGTGAACGCCGCTGAGACCGGTTCCTCCTCAGCGTACCTCGGCCTGTCCACGAAGACCGCCCCTCTGAGGAGCGCTGGGGGGCTCGCCGCGCCCCCCCGAGCCGCGCTGATGGCGTAGTCCACTAAGCTCGGTAGCTCGCCCGCCCTCGACGCGAAGTACTGAACTGCCATCATCTTCCGCTTGGCTGGGTACTCGGGCACCTCTGGCGGGTCGGCTATGCACAGCTCGAGCTCGCCCACGTACCGGCTGCACCTGAGCTTGATGATAAAGCCCTCGAGCGGTGGGGGAGGGCTAGCCGGGAGATCGTCCCACTTGACCCTCTCGCAGGCCTCCGCCGCCGCCCTGTGCCAGCCCAGTATGAGCTCCCTCAGCCGCCGCAGCGACGCCAGCCTAGAGCTGGGCAGCCACCCCAGCTTCACCTTAGACGCCGCCTCCGCGAGGTCCAGCCTCAGGGCAGCCCTGATAAGCAGGGCCAGCGCCGACGACTCGGCGAGCGCCCCGCGCCACCTCTCGTACCAGTCAGCCATTCGCCTGTAGTCGCCGTAGCTGAGGACAGCGCCAGCCTTCTTGAGCGCGTCCACGACCCCCTGGCTCAGCAGCCACCTATTCAAGACGAACCCCACGCTGAAGTCCGCGGAGACGCCACTCCTCTGCAGCAGGCCGCTGACTATCCCGTACAGCTCGTCCAGCGCCTGAGCCCTCCTCTGGCACGCGTAAGCGAGCGTGGGCAGCGCCCTCTCGAGCGCGCGAGCCACCTCAGCGTTGCTCGGAGCGCCCATCGTGAGGTAGTTGCGCCTGCGAGGATATAAGCCTCAGGTCGCGAGCCCCAAGCGTCTTATAACCGTGCGCCCAAGCCTTAGTCGTGGGTGGGACTGTGGGCGAGCGGGCTGGCGTGATTAGGGTGGCCTTCCTGGGGGCGCTGAAGGGCGTCAGCAAGTGGCCCAACGTCCACTTCGACACGGAGGCTAGGGCCAGGGAGCTGATGAGCTCTCTCAGGTCCAGGCACCCGGACGTCGAGTTCGTCGGGGGGGATGTGGTCCACGACCGGGAGTCCTGCGACAGGCTCATCGGGGAGCTGGGCAGCCTAGGCGAGGAGGCGATGGTGCTGTTCAACTTGGCCAGCAGCTGGTTCGTGAGGCCTGAGCTGGTGGCCAAGCTACCGACAGCGGTGATCTCCGACCCCCTCCTCTGGGGCTACGCCGGCATGGTGAGCTTGTCCCACGCGATCCGGAGCACGGGGGCGAGGGCATTCATAGTGTCCAGCTCCGACTGGGCTGACATAGACCGCGCGGTCGACGTCATCAAGGCTTACCTGAGGCTGAGGAGGTCAAAGCTGCTGCTCGTGGGTCGCGGCTACCTGGGCGACTTAGAGTCAGTGAGGGAGCTGGGCGTCGAGGTCGAGGTGCTAGGATACGACGAGCTGCTCGAGGAGTACGAGCGGGCCAGCGAGGAGGAGGCGAGGGGGGTAGCCAGGTCCCTGGTCGAGAGGGCTGTCAGGGTCGTCGAGCCCTCCTTCGAGGAGGTCGTGAGGAGCGCTAGGCTCTACCTCGCCATAAGGAGGGTCCTCGAGAGGCACCGCGCCGACGGCGTAGCCATAGACTGCCTGGGCGGCTTCGCCAGGGGCGACCTGCCAGCCTACCCGTGCCTGGCCTTCATGCTGTTGGACGACGAGGGCAAATACGTCACGGCCTGCGAGAACGACCTCGACTCCCTACTCACCAAGCTCGTCATGAAGCACGTCGCGGGGAGGCCTGGGTTCCTCTGCGAGCCGGCGATAGACACCAGCAGGGGCTTAGCAATATACGCTCACTGCGTGGCCCCGACGAGGATGGCCGGGTACTCAGAGAGGGGGGAGCCCTTCGTGATAAGGAGCCACGCTGAGGACGACAAGGGGGCCTGCGCCCAGGTGCTCTTCAGGTCCGGAATCCCGGTCACGGTGACCAAGATAGTTCCCTCGGAGAGGAGGGTGCTGCTCCTGAGGGGCACCCTGCTGGGCCACGTGGACGTGGACATGGGGTGCAGGTGCAAGGCCGCCGTCAGAGTGGGTGACGCCCAGAGGCTGATCGATGAGTGGCAGCACAGCTGGCACAGGGTGCTGCTCTACGGCGACTGGGCTAGGGAGGTCGAGATGTTCGCCAAGCTCGCGGGCTACGAGGTCTACCGCGAGGGCCAGAGCCTTTACAGTCGCTAAGCTAGAGTAGCTCAAGTCAAGTCTAAGTTGGGAGTATGCTCGTCGGGCAGTAAAACTGTTATTAAGAGAGATAGCTCTACATATAGTCATGGAGCGTAGGGTAGCCGCCTTGCTGGCGCTACTTGCGTGCCTAGCGCTGCTGCCGCCAGCCCTCGCGGCTCCAGTCCCCCCATGGTACGTCAAGGGGGCCTACGCCAAGTACATCCTCAAGATGCCCATCGAGGTCGGCGGCCGCATGACCGCCGCTAGCGGGGAGACCAGCTGGGAGGTCATCGAGAGAACCGCGAGCGACATCATCGTCCTGACGAGCGTGAAGCTCAGCGCGTGGGGCGTTGGGACCATCGAGTACAAGTGCAAGGTGTACATGGATCCCAACACTGGCAAGGTCAGGAGGATCGAGTGGCTCGGGCCAGGGGGGCAGCAGGCCTTCACGTTCCGGGGAGTGGTGGGCGAGGGCTCCTGGATCCCCACCGACGTCAAGGAGGGCTCTAAGGTCAGTGTGGGCGGGGGCAGGACCGCGACGGTCGTCGGCTCTGAGGTGGTCATCGACGCCAGCGGCAGGGCGTGGAACTGCTGGAAGGTAGTGACCAGCGAGGGAACAGAGCTGTACTTCGACAAGGCGACAGGCCTCCTCATAAAGATGTACATGTCTAGGAGCACCGGCAGGACTAAGGTTAAGTTCCTAGCGCTCCTAAAGGAGACCAATGTGGCCGCAGGAGGGGCAGCCGGGGTGCTGGGCGGAGCGTTAGGCGCGCTGGGCTACGTCACTGTGGGCGGGCACCCGATACCCATACTAGCACTGGTCATCGCCGCCATTGCCGTGATCGCCATCGTGGCCATAGTCCTCCTACGCAGGAGGGGCCGCCCAGCCCCGCCACCGTCGAGACCAGCCGCGTACCCACTC
>CAZCFI010000093.1:0-5343 GCA_964497915.1 uncultured Thermoproteales archaeon | reverse complement strand
GACTAGGGGGAGGGCGGCGCGCCCCGGCAATGTCGACCTGGTTCAGGCGGACGCCAGGCTTCTGCCCATCAGGGATGGCTCCGCTCGCGTGGTCGTCGCGGCGCTGGCGCTCCACGAGCTGCGCCCGGGCGAGGGCGTGCGCTGCGCGGTGATGGAGGTCGCGAGGGTGCTCGAGCCCGGGGGGCGCTTCGTGGTCCTCGACAAGTTCCTGTACCCGCCAGCTGACGAGGCTGAGAGGAACTCCCTGATGTGGGAGAGCCTCCGCCACGAGGTCGCGAGGCTGACCGACCCTCGCGGCGCTCCCTGGGGCCTCCACGCGGAGAGCGACTACGTGAGGCTGATCGAGGGGGCTGGCCTGAGGGTCGTCTCGCGCGCCGCCGTGGAGGTGGGCGGGTTCCTCTCGGGCCGGGACTTCGCCAGGGTCGTGTCCGAGAGCCGGGTGGCCGAGGAGGTGGAGCGGATTAGGGACCCAGAGGCGAGGGAGCGGCTCAGGGCGTGGCTGGCGCGCCTGCTGGAGAGAGCGGCTAGGCACGGGTACAGGAGGAGCAGGCTGCTGCTCCTAGTTGCCGAGAAGCCCGGCTGAGCTTATTGACTAGCGGGCCCGCTACGGGTGGGGCGCCGCACTCCGCGCTTAGACTCCTCGACCTCAACGAGGGCGACGCCAGCGAGCGTGAGGGCCACGTACGCGTAAGCCTCAGCGCCCACCTCCTGGCCCAGCAAGGCCCTGGCGAGGAGCGTCGCGCTGACCAGCTCCCCCAGGGCCACGCGGCGACGGCTACTGTGCTCATGCGCCTCAGCGCGTAGTTGAGGGCCGTGTGGCCCCCGAGCATCGGGACCAGCGCCAGCGCGAGCAGGCAGAGCCAGGTCCTAGGCCCGTACCCCACCAGCTCGGTGCCAGTGACGGCCGCCAGGGCCAGGAGCGAGGCGGCTGAGGCGCTGTACGTCAGGCACGCGTAGGTTACTGTGTCAATGTGCTTGCGCGCCTCCCTCCCCAGGCTGAAGTAGGCCGCTGCGGCAGCGGCTGCCGCGGGGCCAACTCCTCCAGGGCCTAGCCCTTAGCGGGCACCCCCTAAGGTCTAGGGCCGCTGAACTCGTAGACGAACTTGTAGACTGTGGGCAGCTCCCAGTCCACAAACGGCTGAGCGAGCCCTGCGCAGACTAGGGCTATAGGAGGCGATGGGACTGAGTAGTTTGCGCGCCACGGCGCGGAGGCCTCTAGGGACTCTCCTCTCAAAGCGCCTCCCACCTGTTACGGCGAGGCTCTGGAGGAAGGTTCGGGGGCCCACTGCCACTTGCACCGCCGCACAGGCTTAGCGCCCATCGGCACAGGTGGTGGTTAACTCCAGACGAGGAGGATGGGCCGAAGACTGTGAAGCGCGGATGAGCGATTCTCTCGGCTAGGACAAGCCCGCAAAAGTCAAAATTACTTTGCGTTTAAAGCGAGAGGTGCTGAGGGCTACAAGCCAGGGTAGGTGGAGTAGGCTCGCTGTAGGCTTCCTCAGGAGCGCAAGAGGCTCTGGTCAGGATCCCCCTTGCATGTCGGGTGAGTTGTTGCGCGGCGGCGTCTCGGTGAGTGCGCTGCCTTCGCGTAGAATTCTCTGTTTAGTCTCCCTTACGAGCTTTTCTACGGCTTTGAGCGCCTCTTCTACGTCGCCTCTGTCGCACCAGTCTTCGTAAAAGCACGTATGCATTGAGCTGGCCTGTTGGAACGCTACTCTAACCCAGCTGCCTAGATCCTCTGCCATGATGGACTTGTACTCCCAGAGTTCGCCGTGGCTCGTCAGTCGTCTGCCGTCCCTCCAGGACGCGTAGGCTTTGACTGCCAGCGCTGCGGCTCCCCAAACTTTCTCGGCGGCCTGCCTGACGTCACCCCCCTCTAACTCTCTCCTGGCCTCGGCGAGCAGCTCCTCCGAAGCCTTGACATACTCTCTAGCCCTCTTTCTCGGGTCTAGAGCTTGGATTAGTAGGTCTAGCAGGTATTCCTCTAAGCTCACGTCGAGCTTTTTGGCGTTTTCCTTGAGGCGCCTGGCTATGGCACCTTTAACTACGATGGATTCTTCCATAGCCTTCAAAATGTAACTGTGAGAGGGAGTTATATAAAGCCGCGGGGAGTTTGAGGAGCGCGTCGAGGCGGGGTAACTCGAGAGCGTAAGGGAGAGGGAGGGCGAGGTGGCCGTGCTCGGCGCGAGTGTGGCGGCGAGGGTAGGAGTCGATAGTTGCCTCGGACGCGGCGGCCGCGCTAGGCCTAAGTAGGGAGCGCTTGGCGTAGTGCTCCAACCAGCCGGGGCGCCCATCCGCGCTGAAGGGCCCCCACTCAGCGAAGGCTTTACTTTAAGTTCCCGGTCGGTCCACTTCCCTCTAAGGAAGGTGAACTCCGCGTGAAACCTCAGGGGATCAGCTTCTTCTCAGAGTCACAGATAATTCCATGCCTTTTTATCGAAGAAGCCGTGTCGCTTAAGGTGGACCCGGCGCCGAGCGAGGGCGGTACGGGTCGCCCGGACTCAGGTGGGGGGCCCCAGTCGCCTCGACCAGGGCCTGGTACTTGCCCTCCCAGTCGAGGACGAGGAAGCGGACGGAGCGCTCGTGGAGCCCATGCAGCAGCCCTCTTGACAAGCGAGGTCTTGCCGTAGCCTGTCATGCCCAGGACGGCCCCTAGAGTCCAAGCCAAGCGCGCAAGTACGACAAGTCTTTAATACCATCCTCGCCTCGGTACCTCTGTATAGAAACCATTTTGAAGGAGGTTAGAGCGATTAGGAACATGCTCGAATTCATCATAGGGTAAGTTGTCAGGGTTGAGGAGCCGGAGGAGTGGGAGAGGGGGCTCTAGACGACGAAACGCTGAACGAGGAGGAGATATGGAAGGCTTTAGGCTTAGAATCAAGGGTAAGGCATTAAAGTCATTAAGGCAGTACCCTCAATGCAGAGGCAAATTTGCTGAAATCTTCCAAACGCTAAAGAGGAACCTAGTACCCTTTAGAGTGTACAACACAGTTAAACTAAGTGATTAAAAATGTCTACAGGATAGGGTAGAAAAGTTAAGAATAATATATCAAGTCAAGTGGACAGAGAGGGAGGTGGTAATACTAGTGATCGCTGAGAAGGAGAAGGTGTACGAGAAGCTTTGATGAGCTCTGGAAAATTTTCTGTGAAAAGACTGACGATGGACAGCGCAAACCCAGGGGTGTGGTAGCTAACTGGAATGGCAGGAGCTCTGTTGATAGCGTAGGCCTTAGCTGACACAGATCCTCCAGGTCGAAGTCCTTGAGCGGAATGCTAGCCTGGTAAACCTCGTTGCCGCGCTCGTCGACCCTTAATGAGGAAGTCGTGTAGTTCCTACTGCTGAGCTCGACCAGGACCCTGCTGATCCCGCTCAGGTCCCTGACGCTGACGCTCACCTTGAACAGGCCATCCTCGAGGTCGGCGGAGACGCCCTCCACGGCGGGCCTGTCGTGCAGCTCGAGCGCTCTCTCCCCGAGGACCTCGCCTGTGAAGGGGGCGAGCACCTGAACCCTGTACTCTCCCTCCTGGGTCGCTGCTAGCTCGGCGCGCCACGGACCCCCACCGACGGCCCTAGCCGCCACTGAGCGAGCCCCGCCCACGCGCGCTGAGCTGGGCTGGAGCTCGCGCGACCAGCTCGCCCAGGGAGCTCCCGAGAGCTGGCTGACCCCGGAGCTACTAGCCACCACGTAGAGCCTCAGACGCCCTTATAAGCCTATGTGGGCACCCCGGAGGCGGCTGGGCGGGACGGGTCAGCCCCGTCGCGGGGCGGTGCCGCCCAGGGCCCCCTAGACTGGCGAGGGGGGCTTGGGCCAGCCGTCAGCTCCCTCAGCACCTCCCTCGCGAGCTCAAGCGCTCTCCTCGCGTAGCTCAGCGCCGTCCTAGCGTCCTCCTCGCCATATATGTCCCACGGGGTCAGGCCTCTGGCGGGCTCGCCGTACGTGGCCCTGCCGTGCTCTGGGGCCAGGGCCTCCGCCATGTCAGCCAGCTCCGCCGCCAGCCGCCTCGCCCTATCTGGGATGTCGCTCAGCAGCTCCCTCAGCTCGTGCGAGGGGTCGTGGCTCCAGCTCGGCACCCTGAAGAGCGCTATGACCGCCTTAGCCGCGTTCTCGACGCTAAGTTGTGATGACGCGACGGCCCCGCGGTAGTCCCCGCGCTCGTAGGCGCCCTCCGCGTCCCTTAGGTATAGCTCGGCGAGCCTCAGCCTGTAGGAGACCTCACTCGCGGGGTCTATCCTCACCAGCGCCACCTAGAGCTCCACTGGCTCAATGGGCCTCATGTCCTCCCTCCTCCAGCCGTACTTCCCATCGGGAGTCCTGTACCTGACGAGCCTGGCCTTCCTTATGAGCCTCCTCCCCCTCTCGATGAACGACCTGATCGCGCCGTGCCTGTCGCAGATGACCACGGCATCCGCCACTATGTTGATCAGCAGCGGGGTGAGCTCGAGGTCCTCCCTCAGCAGCTCGCTGAGGCGCATGTCTATCAGGGTCACGGGCCTCTTGACCCGCCTGGCTATCACCCTATATATCTCGGAGCGGGCCCTCATTCCGCTCAGGCTCCTCAGGACCACGAGCACGTCAACGTCGCTGTCCTCCCTCGCCTCTCGGCGGGCCCAGCTGCCGAAGAGGACCATCCCCACGAACTCGCTCCCCAGGCGCCTGGCCAGCTCCTCCGAGGCCGACGAGAGGGCCTCCACCACCTGCCTAAGGGCGTCGCGGCTAGCGCGCTGGCAGGCCTGGGGCTGCCTCGGGGGCGTGGCCGCGCTCACGACAGTGAAGTGGGGCTCGCTCAAGATATCTGTTGCCCCGCCTCCCGCCAGGTCGGCGCGTCGGCGCAAGCCTTATTAGCTGCTGCCCCAAGACCCCACCCAGATGCAGCTCACCGCCGAGGACGTCGTCAGGCTCTTCGAGGAGGACGAGAGGGCGAGGAGGAGGCTGGCCGAGCTCCTGATTTCCGAGCCCGGCGTGAGGCTCGCGATAATAAACGCGGTGCTTAGGGACGTGGCCACCAAGAGCGACCTGGAGAGGCTTGCTGCCTCCACCAGGGGGGACTTGGAGAGGCTGAGGGGCGAGATTAAGGCACTGGAGGCCTCGCTGAGGGGCGACTTGGACGAGCTCAGGGGGGAGATGAGGGAGCTAGAGGCCTCGCTTAGAGAGGACATGAAGGCACTGGAGGCCTCACTGAGGGAGGACATGAAGTCGCTTGAGGCCTCGTTGAGGGAGGACATGAGGAGGTTGGAGGCTTCGCTGAGGGGGGAGACCGGTGGGCTCAGGAGGGAGCTCGGCGAGCTCCAGCAGAGGGTCGCTAGGGTCGAGGGCCAGCTGTCCCTGTTCGTCAAGCTCTTCG
>CAZCFI010000092.1:0-5488 GCA_964497915.1 uncultured Thermoproteales archaeon | reverse complement strand
GCACCGCTCCCGGTGCCGATTTAACCGACAAGATATTAGGGAGGCCGAGGGCCGCATACCTGGGGGGTCCCGTTGGCCATCAGGGAGCACATGCGTAAGAGCCCCGACGGCTACTACGTTCTAGTCGTCAGCGAGGGGGAGCTCAGGGCGATTGAGGGCTTGCTCGAGGGGCGCGCCGTCATCGAGGAGGCGGGCGGCGGCAAGTTCATGGTCAAGGTCAGGTCCAGGAGGCTCTACGTGAGGGCCCTGAGGGCCCTGGGGGTTGGGCGGTGGGGCTAGTCCGCCTAAGCTGGGGCGACTTGGTGGCGGCGGTGAGGAGGGTGGCGCGCCAGCTGCGCGGCCGCGACTTCGACGCGGTCGTGGCGGTCGGAGTCTCAGGGCTGATCCCAGCGGTGATCCTGCGCGAGCTGCTGGGCGTGGGGGAGTTCTACGTGATGGTGGTCAAGCGCTACTCCGACGAGAAGCCCCCTAGGCTGCTGGCCGAGGACCCAGTGGTGCTCCAGGCCCCTGAGCCCAGCTCGGTCAGGGGCAAGAGGGTCTTGGTGGTAGACGACCTGGCCAGGACTGGGAGGACGCTGGAGGCGGTGAGGGAGTACCTCCTGTCGTGCGGGGCGGCCAGCGTGACCACCGCGGTGGTTGTCAGGAGGGGGAGGGTAGAGGTCGACGCGGTCGGCGTCGAGGCGAGCGAGTGCGTCCTGTTCCCGTGGGAGGCGCTCAGTCCGGTGGAGGCCGATCACCAGTCACCGACGTGCAAACCTCATCACAGCGGGCGACCGCGCTAAGGTATATAGTCGCGCCCAGCCTATTCAGTCTGGTGGTCGGATGGAGCCGTATAAGCTTAGCGACGAGGCGCTGAGCTTCCTCAAGGAGCTCTGTGAGGCCTTCGGGCCGCCGGGCTTCGAGGACGAAGTGCTTAGGATGGTCAAGGAGTACGGGAGCCGGTTCGCTGACGAGGTGAAGAGAGACAACCTCGGCTCGCTGATACTCGTGAAGGGGGGCTCCTCAAGCGGGCCGAAGGTCCTGATAGCTGGGCACGCCGACGAGGTCGGCTTCATCGTGACCGGCATCACCAAGGAGGGCTACGTCAAGTTCCACGCCCTCGGCGGCTGGTGGGACCAGGTCCTGCTCTCGCAGAGGGTGGTGATCAAGACCAGGAAGGGCCTAGTGCACGGCGTCATAGCAAGCAAGCCCCCCCACCTCCTGAAGGACGAGGAGCGCAACAAGGTGGTCAAGAGGGACGCCATGTTCATCGACGTGGGGGCCACCAGCAAGGAGGAGGTCGAGCAGCTGGGCGTGAGGATAGGGGACCCGATAGCCCCGTGGTCCCCCTTCATGAAGTCGGCCACTGGCAAGACCGTCATGGGGAAGGCCTTCGACGACAGGCTGGGCGTCTTCATGGCCCTCGAGGTGATGAGGTACCTCAGGGAGAGCGGCGCCGAGCACCCGAACACGCTCTACGTGGCCGCCACGGTGCAGGAGGAGGTGGGCCTGAGAGGGGCCTCGACGACGTCGTGGGTCGTCGACCCTGACGTGGCGCTCGTGGCCGAGGTCGACGTAGCTGGCGACGTGCCGGGGATCTCGCCCTACGAGGCCCCCACGTCGCTGGGCAAGGGGCCGTCGATAGTGACATATGACGCCTCGATGATCCCGAACCAGAGGCTCAAGGAGTTCGTGATAAGCGTGGCCGAGGAGGCGAAGATACCCTACCAGCTCTCACTGGTGCCCAGGGGCGGGACTGACGCTGGCAGGTTCCACCTCTACAGGACCGGCAGGCCCAGCATAGTGATAGGGGTGCCTACCAGGCACATCCACTCGCACGTCGGCGTGTGCTGCGTGAGCGACCTGGAGAACGCCGTCAGGCTGCTAGTCGAGGTCGTCAAGAGGCTCGACGCCGACACCGTGAGGAGCTTCACTGAAATCTAGCTGAGCCCAGCTAGCTCGCACCTGGCCTCCCTCCTTCTTTGCTCGCGCTAGCCCGCTAGCGCCAGTCCTCACTGCGGGCTTCCTTCAGTCGCGGTGAGCGCCCTGCTGGCCACGGCCCTGCGGGCGGCCAGGGCGAGCATGGCCACCGTGGCCGCGCAGGACACGCTCAAGCTGTAGGTGAAGGCCGCGGCGTAGCCGTACGCGTCCCAGAGGGCCCCGACTACCGAGTTCGCTACCAGCGACGACAGCCCCACCAGGAGGTAGTAGACGCCGTAGCCGGAGGCCCTGAGATCGCTCGGCACGTAGTCAGGGATGGCAGCCCTCTGCGTGGTCTCTATGAAGCCCATGTAGGCCCCGTAGAGCGCTGAGGCCACGACCGCCCCAGCGAGGCCTGAGCCCCTGAGGCAGGCCACGCACGCGGCGGCGAAGAGCACGTAGCCAGCAGCCACCGCTACCTCCCTCCCGACCCTGTCGGCCATGTAGCCAGCGGGTATGCCGACGGCTGTGTGGGCCACGTTCATTAGGACGTAGAACAGGAGTATGAGCGGCCCAGTGACCCCCATGAGGCCCAGCCTGAGCAGCAGGAACGAGAAGTTAAACGCCCCCGCTGAGAACAGGGTGAACGCGGCTAGCAGGGCCGCGAAGTCCCTCTGAGCTAGCACCTTGAGGTTCAGGTGGTACTTCTTTGAGGGCGCTCGCCTCCCCCCCTCCCTAACCAGCGCGGCCAGCACGAGGACTGCCGCGAGCCCGGGCACCAGCGAGAGCAGGAACACGCCCCTGATGCCTATCAGCGGGAGGAGCAGGAAGGCCACGAGCGGGCCGACGACCGCACCCACCTGGTCTAGCGTCCTGTGGACGCCGAAGGCGACGCCAGCCCTCGCCGACTCCACCGACTCGCTGAGCAGGGCGTCCCTCGGGGCGGTCCTCACGCCCTTGCCGAGCCTGTCCACCAGCCTGACGGCCACGGCGTCAACCCACGTCCTGGCCGCCGAGAGGAAGGGCTTTGCCAGGTTCGACAGCGCGTACCCAGCCAGCACTAGCGGCTTCCTCCTGCCGACCCTGTCCGAGATCACACCGGAGACGAGCCTAAACGCGTAGCTGAGCATCTCAGCCAGGCCCTCACCCACCCCCAGGACGACCCTGGAGGCCCCCAGCACCTCCACGACGAACTGGGGGTAGAGGCCCAGTATCATCTCAGTGGACATGTCGGTGAAGAAGCTGACGAGGCCCAGGGCTACGACGTTCCTGAAGCCCAGCCCGTCCTCACGCTCGCTCTCCCGCATCACGCCCCCTCCAGCTCCACGACTGACAGCTGCCTGCCAGCCCTTATGGCCGCTAGCTCGTCCCTCTCTATGCCGTGGATGAGGTAGCGCACCAGCTCCTCGCTTATCACGGGCTCCCCGCCCCTCAGCGGGAACGCGTAGGGCAGGACTATCGTGTGCCTGATCCCGCCGAACTCGCCCACCGCTATCTCCAAGTTGACTACGTACGGTATCTCGCTGAGGGGCACGCCCTCTGAGACGAGCTTAGCCACGTACACGGCCCCGTCCACGGCGAACTGCCCCCTCCCTATGTTGCGCTTGGCGGCGCGCGGCAGCCTGTCGCTCAGCAGGGGCTTGGTCCTGAGCCTGGGCGGGTAGTCCCCCATTATGCCCCCGACGACGACGTAGTCGCAGACCTCGAAGTCGCGGGGGCTCAGCTCCTGGGGGGCCTGGGGGTCGAGGACTACCAGCCGCTCCTCGTCCAGGCCCAGCTCAGCGACGCTCGCCCCGTGGACCTCAGCCGCTACCTCAGCCAGCTTGGCCCTCTCCCTCGGGTCCCTCACGTTCGTTATCACGAGCCTCTCCCTGCCCACTATCTCGGAGGCGTGCTTGTACTCAAGCCACACCCACCTGCTGACGACGGGCTCCAGGTGCTCTATCACGAACCTGACCCGGCGCAACTCAGTCACCGCAGCTGCGACTCAGCGATGCATAGGGCGTCATCTATTATATCGATTGCCCTCTTGAGGAGGCCCTTGACCCTCTCCTCGCTCGAGGCCTTGAGCGCCTCCTCAACGACCTCCATCAGCTCCTCCAGCAGGTCGCGGAGCTCCTCGGCGCCCTCCATGCGCGCCCCCGTGCTAGCTCAGCCGACGGCACTCATAACTCTAACGACGGGGTCAGGCGGAGGCCTCATCACCGGTCGAGGAGCTTGGACCCCTCCTCATCCCCCAAACAGTTAGCCTGGGCCCGGAAATTTAGCCCTTCCCCCAGCCGTTATAAGTCGGTGGCGCGGACTAGTAGTGAGCATGAGGCTGACCGCCGATGTCGCCCTAGTGGCGTCCAAGCGGGACCCGGCGAGCCTCAACGTCAGGGGGCACTTAGCCGAGGCAATGGGGCTGGAGGGCTCAGGGCTGGTGGTCGAGGGCGAGGAGGTGCTGCGGGGCAGCTACTGCGGCAAGAGCGTCGCCCTGATCACCCTGGAGCGCGACCTGATCCACGCTGACCACGTCGAGCGGTACGTGAGGTGCAGAGTGGCGGTGTTCCTGAGCAGGCACTCGTCGCAGAGCGGGCTGCCGATGTTCTCAGCCCACGTCCCGGGGAACTGGACGGCCTCGGCCGAGTACGGGGGCAGGCCGAGCTCGGTGTGCGTGGCCCCAGCGCTCCTCCTGACGAGGCTAGTTAGAGCGCAGTTCGAGCTGGCTGAGGAGAGGCGCCTGAGCGGGTGGAGGTGCGGGTTCGAGGTGACACACCACGGCCCCTACCTCGAGGAGACGCCAGCGGTCTTCGCCGAGATAGGGAGCGATGAGTCCAGGTGGCGGGACCCGGAGGCGGGGGCCCTCTTAGCGGAGGCCGTCTGCAGGGCCCTGAGCGGGCCCCTGGAGGGGCGCGAGGCTGGCGTCGGCCTCGGCGGGCCGCACTACGCGCCGCGCTTCAACAAGTTCGTCAGGGAGCACGACCTGCCAATCGGCCACATAGTCCCCCTGTACGTGTTCGACGAGATAGGCGAGGGCGCCATCAGGATGGCGGTGGAGAGGACGCTGGAGAGGGTCACGTGCGCCGTGCTGGACTGGAAGGGCCTGAAGCGGAGGCACAAGGAGTGGCTCCTGCCGCTGCTGGACGAGATGGGGCTGGAAGTCGTCAGAGCCTAGCCCTGATCAGGGGCGCCTCAGCGCGGAGCCGCCTGCCAGCGGAGCTGCGCTCCGCGTCGACATCCAGCGAGGCGGCCAGCCTCTCTATGCACTCCCTAGCCCCCCACACCTCCACCTTGATCCTGATCACCTCGTCCTTTATCATGAATATCTCGCGCTTGAGCTCGACCAGCTTCCTCCTCTCGTCCTCAGCCATGCGCTCTGAGAGCAGCAGCTCGTCTATTATCGCGAGGCACCTCCTTATCCTGGCGTGGAGCAAGCCCGCACCACCGACCATGGTACTGCCAGCGGCAACTAGTGCCTATCGCTGGAGCTGAGGCGATCACGACCAGCGAGACATGCCCGTCTCACCTGGGTGACACCGCGGCAGCCAGCGACCTGGCGAAGTCGAACAGGCAGCCCGCCACGGCCTCGCGCCACGCCCCTCCGACC
>CAZCFI010000091.1:0-5529 GCA_964497915.1 uncultured Thermoproteales archaeon | reverse complement strand
AGCTCGACGACCCTGCGCGGGTAGTACATGTCGATGGTCCTGGTCATGTAGCCCTCAGCTGAGAACTCGAGCGTGTACGTGCCGTAGCTCAGCCCCGTGAACTCGTAGTAGCCGTTGGCGGCTACCGTCTCGTTGACCAGCGTCCCCTCGTAGTAGTCGTAGATTCTGACGGTCGCGTTAGCTATCAAGTTACCCTCCTCATCGAGCACGTAGCCCTTCAGCACCGGAGTCGGGGGCGGTGGTGGCGGTGAGCCAGTGCCTACCAGCGGGAGGGAGGGGTCGCCGAGGAGCGAGCCATACTCCACGATCACGCACCAGTCGTACTTGTCAGACCTACCGTGCTTGTCCAGGTACCCCCTTATCGCCATCACGTACATTAGGCCCGGCGTCGGCGTCACCCCTGACTCCTCCAGCTCCTTGAAGGCCGCTATGAACCTCCAGTCCACCTCGCCAGCCAGGCCCTCAGTCACGTAGTAGCCCACGTAGCTCCACGTCACGTCAGCCGCTCCGAGGTACGCGATGGCCCCGCCGCCAGAGTGTATGAGGAAGGCCTCGCCTATGCACACGTCAGTGTCAGCCCAGTCGCCAGTCAGGCACGCCATCGTCGCCACCACCGACGCGTTGAAGCCGTTCGTCAGCTGGAAGATGTCGTCGTTGGTTATCCAGCCCCCCTCCCCGAAGTACCACAGGTCCACGTTGCCGTGCCCGGCGAAGTTTATGAAGCCGTAGCCCTTGCTCGCCTCCTCCTTGAAGTTGTCAGGCGTCAGGTCACCCAGGCTCTCGCATAGCTTGACCCACGAGAAGTTCGCCGGCAGGCAGTTCGCCTCGATGTAGTCCTTGAGGATCTCACCCTCGGGCGCCAGCGGGTCGCCGAATGTCACGGTGCCCAGGAAGAGCACCCTCCTGAACCACTCGTTGAGGGGGCTGTAGCTCTCGAGCTTGGTGAGGACGGCGTCGGCCTCGCTAAGGTCGCTGACCGGGATCCTGCCGACGATGACGTCCGGGTACGCGTCCACGTCGTCCTCAGGCTCGCCGTAGAGCCCGTCGCCGTCAGTGTCCCAGGTCCCCTGGAGGTCAGCGTAGTACAGGTCGGTCTCTATGTAGGTTATGTTGCCGCCCTCGTACTCTATGTAAACATAGGCCTTCCTGGCCGGCACGTGCTCGCTGTCCCCGAAGAGCACGACCCAGGTGATGTTGTACTCGTTCCACGTCGAGTTTATGAAGGCCCTTATCTTGGCTGGCAGGTCCTCGCCCTGGAAGTTCTGGTCTATCCACTCGACCGTGTAGACCTTCGCCACGATGCCGGTGGAGTTCTTCCACCGAGCGAACTCGGTGGCGGCGCTCAGCAGGGCCTCGCTGGTTATGACAATCATATTTACTGCCTGGGCGGGCCTCGGCGCGGTCGGCGGCTCGACGTAGCCCACCGTCACAGTGGCCCTGGTGACGTAGCTGATGGCGCCGGTGGTGGGCGTGTACTGAACCGGGAACAGCCTGACGACGACGAACGTGGCCCTCTCGAGGGTCAGCGGGTCTATCCCGACCTTGACCTCGTACTCGAAGACCCTGCCAGGGTACGGCTTGCTCGACCTGTAGATCCTCGGGTCCTCCCTGAACAGCCTAGCCTTGCCCCTCGGCTGCGGGCTCAGCTTCAAGGGCTGGGGGCACGGCAGCAGCCTGTACTTACCACTCAGCTTAGCCGTATTAGCCGACACCCTGACATACCTGACCTTGGAGCCGTAGGGCAGCTTGATCACGAGCGGCTTGACGGGGACCAGTGGGGCCCCTGGCACCGTGTATAGCCCCGCGCCCGGGATGGAGACCGTGACGTAGCCCCTCAGCAGCGCTTTCTCGACCAGAGGCGCGGGGAAGGACAGGGTGACGCGCCTGACGCGCTCCGTGGGCTGCCTGGGCGCGGCGACTGGCAGCGTTGAGAGGACTACAATGGTTGCTAGCGCGATTACCACGCCCTTAACTAGCTGACGAGCCATGTGACAGTATAAACGGCTCCACTTAAAATCATTTTACTTATTGTGATGGCACTCAGCGCGCTGCTCAATTACAAGCACACCACAGCTCACTTAAATACTAAGCCGAAGCTGCGACCATAGCCTGTTGGATAATATCAGTCATGTCGGCGCTCAGCCCTGACGACTCGACGCAGCTTCTCCCAGAGCTCCCTCAGGTCACCGTACCATATGAGCGTGGCCCCCGGTAGCCCGAGTAGCATGCGCGACACCCTGCTGCCGCGCCTAGCGGTGAGCACAACCCTCTTCCCCCTAAGGTAGGCGTACATCACCTCCATCCCCACGCCGTGGCTCGGCTCGCTGACGTCAGCCACGAGCACGTCGCAGGCGTCTATGGCCCTCAGGTCTCGCTCGAAGACCTCCCTCGGGTCCGCGTCGTCCCATGACGTAACCCACTTGGACGCGACCTCGAGACCCAGCGACTCGATGACCCTGACGTACTCCCTGTTGAAGGAGAAGTCACCCCTGCTGACCATGGGGAGGGCGACGTAGGCCACTGGCCCGCCCACGCGCTCACCTAGCAGGGGTCAGCGCTTAAGCAGAAATATCGCTTTCGCCACTCCAACGTCATGAGCTGCGACGTGCTCGTAGCCCTGGGGCCCTGGACCAGGGACGGATCCACCCTATTCGCCAAGAACAGCGACAGGGCCATAAACGAGTGCCAGCAGGTCCGCCACGCGCCCCGCGCCACCCACGGGGAGGCCCTCGTCAAGTGCACCTATGTCGAGCTGCCCCAAGCGCCCGAGACCTACGAGGCGATACTGTTCTGCCCCCACTGGACGTGGGGCGCCGAGATGGGGGTCAATGAGTGCGGCGTCGCCGCTGGCAACGTCGCGGTGGCCTCTAAGGAGCCGCTGGCCGAGAGGGGCATCATAGGCATGGACCTGGTGAGGCTGGCCCTAGAGAGGGCTGACTGCGCCTACGAGGGCGTGCGGGTCGTGACCGAGGTCATCCAGAGGTACCCCCAGTCGATCTACCACAACTCCTTCATCATAGCCGACCCCAGGGAGGCCTGGGTGCTCGAGACCGCTGGCAGGTACTGGGCGGCCAGGCGCGTCAGGGGCGCCGACGCCATCTCCAACACCTACACCATCGAGGCCGAGTGGGACGAGGCCCACCCGGAGCTCGTCAAGCACGCGCTGGAGAGGGGGTGGTGCGCCTCGGAGGGCGACTTCAGCTTCGCCAGGGCCTACGGGGACTACAGCGTGCCGTACATGAGGAAGGCTCACATGAGGCTCAGGAGGTCGCTGGAGCTGCTACGGTCAGCTAGGGGCGAGCTTGACGTCAGGCACCTGATGAGGGCCATGAGGGACCACGGGGAGGGCACGCTGACCGAGCCGATCTGGGCTGGCGACGAGGCAGTGACAGAGACGCTGTGCGTCCACGGGTCGGGCGAGACGGCCGCCAGCATGGTGGTCGAGCTGAGGGATGCGGGGCACGCGCTCCTGAGGTGCGTGTGCTGGGCCCTCCTCTCGTCGCCCTGCACGAGCGTCTACTTCCCCCTCCTCCTGGGCGCTGAGGTGCCGGAGGAGCTCGGCAGGGGCTCGGACAGGTACGAGGAGGGCTCGCCATGGTGGCTCTTCGAGAGGCTCCAGAGGCTGGTCGACAAGAACTACAGGGCCCTGGCGCCCGTCGTGAGGGGCGTGTGGGACTACGTGGAGGAGGTGGAGCTAGCTGAGGTCAGGATCCTTAGGCTGAGGCTCGGCGAGATGCTCAGCGATGGCAGGGTGAGCGAGGCCGCCAAGGCGGCTGGGGAGTACGTCAGGCGCAGCTTCGACAGGGTGGTGGCCCTGGCGAGGGAGCTGGAGGCGGTCGTCGCCAGGCTGGCCAGCGCGCTCCCCGAGAGGCGCAGCCCGAGGTGGGAGTACGTCAGGGCCAAGAGCGAGGAGGCTGGCCTCAGGCTCTAGGGGGTGAGATGCTTGAGGGGCGGCTCGGCGGCTGGGGCGCCTGGCGGCAGGCCGACCCTGCTGATAGGGTACGACGTGGAGTCGAGCCCGAGGTCCAAGGCCACCGTCAAGTTCCTTGAGCTAGCGCCCAAGATACACGAGGAGTACGGCGTCCCCTGCACGTTCTTCGTCCTGGGCAGGACGCTCCTCTACCACCTCGAGGAGCTCAGGAGGGTGGCCGAGAGGTACTACCCCGACGTCGTCGACATCCAGCAGCACACGTTCTCGCACGTCCTCTTCAAGACCGTGGTCATAGCGTACAGGGGGAACAAGCTGGTGAGGGGCGCGCCGGTGGAGGTGGTGGAGTGCGAGGTCAGGGTGACCTCTGAGATGCTGCGGGCCCTCCTCGGCGTCGAGTGCATCGGGCTCACGGCGCCCTTCTGCTACCACAGGGGGCTCCTCGACAGGCCGGACGTGCTCGAGGCTCTGTGGAGGTGCGGGATAAGGTTCGTGAGGAGCTGGGGGCGCGACGAGAGGGACTCGCTCCCAGTCAGCCTCGACGTGCAGCCCTTCTGGTACGACCAGGCGGTCGAGGGCTACCCGCCCATACTGGAGTGCTGCGTTCAGGGCTGGCACGACAACGCCCTGAAGGCGCTGATAAAGACGAGGGAGGAGTACATGGACTACGTGAAGCGCTACATAGACGAGGTCGCCGAGCGCGGGCTCGTGTGGAGCTACTGCCAGCACGACCACTCGAGCTTCTGGAACGACCCCGAGATGAGGATGGTCGAGGAGATGATAGAGTACGCGCTGGACAGGGGCGTCAGGATAGTCTCGTACAGGCAGTTCTACGAGGAGATGGCTAGGGAGAGGGGGCTGCTGTGAGGGGCTGGCCGAGTGGGCCGCTAGGCTCGCGACCGAGGCGCGGCGCCCCGCCAGTCGCCTAGGAGATCCTCGGCACTATGCCGTCGAAGTGCCTGTCGAAGCTGATGATGTGGTCTATGCCGTGCCTCCTCATGAGGGCTATCGACGTGGCGTCGGTGAAGCTCAGCCTCCTCTCCGCGTACCTGTTGAATATGCGCCAGGCGTCTGCGAAGGCTGCCCTGTCTACGTAAAGCAGCCGCAGCCTCCTCGACGACATTATGAAGTTGCCCACGTCGATTGCTACCTCAGGCCTCCCAGTCCTCACCAGCGCGACGGTCACCGCCTCATTAAATACGTAGTCGGACGTGTACAGCGCCCCGTACTCCCCCGCCAGGGCCCTCCTCAGCAGGCTAACCGCCCTCTCGTGGTTGACGTCACTCCTGTTCCTCGCCGCGACGAAGACTCCCGTGTCTATGAACGCCGCCATGGGGACCACCGTAGAGGAGCTCATCTATCTTGGTGGAGGCGTCCTCAACGCCCCAGTCTAGGGGGGCCTCCAGCAGCTTAAGCATGGGGTCCTCCTGGCCCGTCGCCGTTAGCCTAGTCAGGAGGGCGTCCTCCTCATCGAGCCCCAGCTCTATCAGCTTCTCAAGGATCTCGTGAAGGCTCGCCTCGACCCCTCTCAGCCTCAGGCGGGCCTGCAGCTCCTTGAGCTTCCTCTTGGCCTCCCTCGTCACCTTAACGCTGGTGTACAT
>CAZCFI010000090.1:0-5863 GCA_964497915.1 uncultured Thermoproteales archaeon | reverse complement strand
GGCTCCTGCCCGAGGAGATGAGCGAGGAGGGCCGCGAAGCACTGAGAGAGGCCCTCGGGGAGCGCGGGAGAGGCGAGACCTTACCGCTCGAGGAGGCCGTTGAGCGGCTAGAGGAGTAGCATGCGCGCAATTCGCACTTGCGATGAGCACTATGCATAAGTCCCTAGCAATTCACGGCTAAGACGGCACCAAGAGAGAATACTTAGACACTGATTAACTCAGCGTAACTCTCGTAGACAATCATCAATTTCCCCCTGCACCTCCTCAAGTTATTCCTTATCAATCTGGCTAGCCTGCGGTAATTCTCTTTTGTTATGGGTATAGCCACGTAGATTATGCCAACTCTAATCTTTCTCTTTAAAGCGATCTTTACAAAGTCCGAATCTCTAGTTAGCAAAATCCTCCTAGTCCTATTAGCGATCTCCACCAACTCTTCATCGGCAACGCCTCTAAAGTTAGTATCAACCACAGGCAAAACATCCACATTCAGCCTCTTCAACTCTCTTATAAGAGAATAATGTACATTCTCGTCTGCCAATATCATTTGACAATACTAACCTCTCTCACGATCCTATAAGCATACCTTAACGCCTCCAGGACGGCTTCTCTAGGTATTTTAAACTCCCTCGCCGTCTCCTCGACGCTCCAACCATTAGCGAGAGACTCCAAGATGACCTCAACAGTAACCCTGGTGCCCTTGATGACAGGCTTACCCCCGCAAACCTCAGGATCAACCTCAATATACCTAAACATCGAACAACAAACTGCAACCGCAAATATAAATACATTTGCCATTATAAACGCGAAGTCAGGAGTGCCATAAACGCTAATCTCAAAGCCGTCAGATTGTAGGCACCCCGAGTTTACTGACCGTGATAATTCCTCCTTGAGTTACTCATTGATAAGGATTTAGAGAGGCCGCTCCCTCCTCCTGTAAAGAAGCATACATCCTCCTTTGCTAGCTCTCCAATCCTCCTCTTTGCCATACTCCCATCCCTCTCAATTTTCAGCGTGTGCAGGGTCGAGCTCATCCAAGGCCCCCAGCCCCTGGAGAGGCTGGAGCCTGCTACTAGGCGCAAGTTGATTGAGGAGCTGGGCTCCCTGAGGGAGGAGCCCATCCCTGGGGGTGCTGTGAGGCCGAGGGGAGGGAAGGACGCTTGCGGGGCCTCCAAGCTCGCTCCTACCACGCTCCGCCATCTCTCTTAGGGGCCCACCCTCTTTGGCTGCCACCTGTTCTTCGCTATAATTGTACGAGTCCCGCACCGCGATGTCGTAATGTAGGGCTAGCGTGCTCTCAATCTCCTCCCTAGTCCCGTCCCTCAGGGCCCTGAAGCACTCCTCCAGGATCCCGTGCCCTTTTCCTCAGGAGCTCTTCGGTCAGCAGCCCCGCCCTAAGTCCCCTAGATTCAGCAACCTCGAGGAGCTCTCTGGCAGCGCCCCTCCGGAAGTGAGCGCTATGACGGGCCTAAGGCCCTCGATGAACTGCAGGCAGGAGTCCAGCGTCACGGCGAACGCTCTTGCTTTGCGGCTTCTACGCGCCCCGGCGGTCTAGGCGTCGAGGTGGCTGCCTCAGGCCCCAAGCAGAAGGGTCGCACCTAGCAGTCTTAGCCGGAGTCGGATTTCAGCCATCTTCCCCCGCCTTTACCCTTGAGCTCTAGGGGGTTTTCCCACCTGAGGACCCTGAGCTATTGAAGTCGGGGTAGTCCACTTCGCCCCTGGCGGTGTAGGCTGGCACCACGTCGAACACATCCTCCCTCACACTGCTCTCGGCCACGCACTCCAACGCCTCCCCTACGTCCCCCGGGTAGAGCTTTCCCACCCTCTTGGAGGATAGGTGCGTGGTCGCTATTTCAGATGCCTTGGCTGGAGGCAGGGGCTTTCTAACCCTCCTCGAGGTCACGACGGAGTAGAACTCCAGGATGTTCTGGATGGAGACGTACGGCACGTACAGGCATACAAGGCCGGCCAGCACCAGCAGCCTCGCCTTCTCGTGGTGGGGGCTCAGGGCGTCGTGGGCGTAGCACAGGATCATGGTGTCTAGCAGTATCCTCTTGCCGTAGTATTCCGTTTCCTCGAACTCCCTCCCGTTAACGTAGATCTTCATACATCTCGCTCCTCTCGATCCTGTCCGGCACGCCTATCTCGAGTGGCTCCTCGAGGAGCCTCTCCAGGACCTCGTCGGGCGTCTCCTTAAGGAGCCTCACGACGAGGGTCTCGGGCCCGCCCACTGAGACCTCCACCCTGTCCCCCTCCTCCAGCCCTACCTCCTCGGCGATTGCCTTGGGAATGTATATCTTACCTCTCAGGTATTTGGCAACCTTCTTCATACCAAGCGGAGTTACCAGAAGCGGGCATTTACCTCTTGCCGTAGCCACTAGTGCACCTTCCTCCTGCGCCCACGTCGAGGAGCATGGCCAGCCTTACTGACAGCGCGGACTAGTACCACCCTGCCCCCTGATGCCGAGTTCGGCGCCCCCCTACGCCGAGCATCCACCTCACGCTGGACGGAATGGCTACCCACCCTCTCCTCTCCGCGACCACCTCGCTACCGCGTGCTGCCATTCTGTCGCGCCGAGGCTCTCGCCGGAAGGCTGGGCCGGAGACCTACGAACCATCTTAACTACTTTCGGACAGGGAGTTGGCGCGCGAGGGAGCTCATCGTCGCTCCTTGCCACCAAGGCAGCGCTGGCTGACCCTCTCGACTAGGCCTTTTACCTCTGTGGAGCGCCCCTGCTCGCGCCCGGCCCAGGGCTGATCTCGGGCGCTTGGCTGCTCTCGGTACCCGGAAAACCCTCGATCGCGAGAAGAATGAAGGTTCACACTAGTCCTGCATCCCCTAAGCGATGGCTAGGGTAGTGCGCAGGCAGGGGGCCCGCTCTTCATAAAGGTGGACAGGCTGCCCAAGAGGGGTCTGGTCAGGACGTGATCGTGAGGGGAGGCCACGGGCCACGCTCATAAGTTGGCCAGCGGGGGCTGTGCGGGGTCGAGGACGCCATGTACATCACCGTGAGGAACGTCGCCAAAGTGGCCCACGAGGATGACGCGACGCAGGTGTGGGATTTCCAGACCGGCTGCTCTCAGCCCTCGCGGCGCGCCAGTGAGGCCCTTAACGCTGACTGCCCACACGCACGGGCCCTAGGGGGCTCGGGCTATCAAGACCCATTAGATCGTCACGCGAAGCGCCTCTCGCTTAGAGCAATTCCCCTCCCAGTAGCCATGACGGCGGTGGTACGGTCATCCGCCACCGAGGTGGAGGTCAAGGGAGCCCGACTGAGCGGCGCGCACCTCGAGTGACCCCCAGGGGATGGCGCTGAGGCAGGTCTCTGGCCCAACCTTGCGCGCCAAGCCGCGCCTCTGCGGGGGCTGGGCTCCACCGGCGACCCGCAACGCTTATAGTTGCCAGGAGCGGATACGTGCGTGGGGGCGCGGCCCCGTCAGAGGTGATGACTCTAGCCCTAGATGAGCACCCGCGATGATTTGGATCTTGAGTGCTGAGCTCACCCTTACAAACCCCCAAATGATTGAGGTCTGGCATGGGACCGTAAAAATGAGCTATCCCCCTACTCAGGGTATACGTGCAACCTTTCCTCGCCCCTCCCAGTACAATGTTCACACATGGCCCTGAGCGCATCCCTTGGCGACTCTGCTCGCGATGCGGGGAGGGGCGTGCGCCATTTGGCATGGCTTTTAAGTAGAGTAGCTCGCTTGAACTACGTGATGGGTGGACGTGGAATGAGCGCTCATAGGTTGGAGGTCGAGGTGCTCAAGAGGAGGGCTCTAGAGTTCTTGGAGGAAGCTAGGGCAGCCTTGAGAAGGTGCTCTTTTGACGTGTCATGCTTCCTAGCTGAGCAGGCGCTTCAACTGTACTTGAAGTCCGTCTTGCTCAGGGTCGTCGGCGAGTACCTTAGAACTCACAGTGTGAGGAGGCTACTGGGGGAGCTCAGCAGGGTCCTGGGCTCTAGGGAGTTGGAGGAGCACGTCAAGGCTAACAGAGTCAGGCTCTCAGCTCTCGAAGATGCCTACCTAATGGCTAGGTACTTCGTCAAGGAGTACAGCAGAGAGGACGCCGAGGACATGGTCAAGTTGGTTGAGGAGACGTTGAGCGTCATCAGCAGGGCGCTGGGTGGGAGAGGTTGAGCGCGTTCGTTGAGACCTCGCTGCGTAGAGCAGAGATGCTCAGGGAGTGGAGGGCTTGGGCTCGCCGCATAGCTGGGGCCGCTAGGGAGCTACTGCCCGACGCCGAAGTCTACGTCACTGGGAGCGTCGTTAGGGGCGACTACGTGGCTGGGAGTGACGTTGACATCCTGATAGTGTCTCCAAGCGTGCCCGACGAGGCGAGGGAGAGGGCGAGGGTCAAGGTGATGATCGAGGAGAGGCTCGACCTGCCCTACTACCACCCGTTCGAGATGCACCTGGTGAAGCCGGAGGAGGCGGAAGCATACCTGAGAAGGGCGGGGAGAGACGTGGTCAAGGTGGATGGTTAGATCTGCGCGCCGAGCGCGCCCACTCAGGGCTCAGGGGCCCACTCGACACCGCTACGGATCTCCACAGCCGCATCTACCCCAACTCCGACTCCGAGATCCGCTCCTGGTAGGCATGCAGGCCGCGCGTCGGCGCGGGGCGTGCGGGCTCACCACTAAGCTGTAGCTCCCCCGAGAGCCCTACTGGCCTGCTCACCAGCCGAGCCAGAGGGAGCCGTATTGGTTCGTGCTCTCTAACGCGCCTGCGCGGGCTGGCGCGAGCGCCGGGGCGCCAAGCTCGCGTCTACGCCGACGTCGACCGTCTGGTTCAAGCCCTCGGCCACGGCCCTGACGATCGCCTGCTCTACGGCGCTAAGCGCTGCCTTGAGGGCCTCCTCCGCGGCGGCTAGGACTAACTGGTTCGCCCCGGTACTCGAAGTCCACCATTAGTACCATTTGGTACTGTTTAGTACTTTGGAAAGCTTTAAGTACCAAATGGTACTAAATAGTACTGATAAGCATGAACAGACGACATGGAGACTACAAGTACAGGCAGGTCAAGTTCAATCTGAAAGAGGAGGAATACGCTAGGCTTGAGAGCCTGGCCAGGGAGCTTGGGATGACCCCGACAGCGCTGGCCAAGAAGATAGTGCTCGAGTACCTCGGACTCGACGAGACCGTGAGCCTTGCGGAGAAGGTCCGCGAGCTCGACGAGAAGTACGAGAGGATAGCCAGGGAGCTGAGGAGGATCGAGAGGGACCTCGCCTACGTCATAAGGACCGTTGGGGCCAAGAGGGGTTCCGGTTGAACGCGGAGGAGGCTAGGCGTCTCCTAGCCCCATTCAACCCGTGGTGGCACGACCCCGAGTGGAGTCAGGAAAACCCGCTGCTCCAAGCAGTCAGGAGATCTGTTCTCGGGAGACCTCCGCGCCTCTACTACCATATCAGGCGGTACCTGCCCGAGCCAGGGTACTACGGGATAGTGACGATTAGAGGACCTAGAAGAGTCGGCAAGACGACGCTGGTTATGATGGTCGTTGACTACCTCATCTCAGAGGCGGGGGTGAGGCCTGAGAACGTGTTCTACGTTCCGCTCGACTACGCGAAACTGAGAGACGTGGACCTCTTCGGCCTAATCGGCGCTATCGCTCAGCTGCCGGGGGAGAAGTACGTCTTCCTAGACGAGGCGTCTATGCGGAGGGACTGGGCGCTCGTCCTGAAGAACCTGGTCGACGCCGGAGTAGTCGAGGGGGGCGGGCTGAAGATCGTGGTTACTGGAAGCCACTCTATGGACTTGGCGGACGCTGTGAGCAAGTTGAGCGGTAGGCAGGGCCGCTTGGCGTCGCTGTTCAATCTGGGAGGGAACCTGATCCACGTGCCTCTGCGCTTCGTCGAGGTCCTCGA
>CAZCFI010000089.1:0-6020 GCA_964497915.1 uncultured Thermoproteales archaeon | reverse complement strand
GACCAGCGAATGAGGTTACTATGGCTATGAGGTCTTCCACAAGCTCTTGCCTCATGTCCTTGGGCTCCTCTCCAAAGATAGCTTCAATTCTCACACCATGAGAAGCGAAGTAAGCCTCAAGGTATCTGAAGCCGAAGCGGGTAAGCCTGTCCTTATACGTAATCACGACCACATCAACCTCGCCCTCATTCACGAGCTGGAAGAGCCTATTGAGGCCACGCCTCTTTTCGTTAAGACCACTAGCGATGTCGGTTAAGGTTTCCACGACCATGTAGCCTCTGGCCGCACAATACTCACGCAGATATTGAACTTGCCTCTCTAAGTCCGCCCTCTGGTCTGAAGCACCAACACGGGCATAAATCACAGCTCTATTCCCTGGCTTGCCCAATATACGCCTTACCTCGCTCTCGGAAATGCGGTATTGACCGCCAGGCGTCCTCTCCGCTCTAATCTTGCCCTCTCTAATCCATCTCCTGACAGTTTTACGGCTCACGCCAAGTGCCTTTGCCACCTCACCCACTCGGTAACGTCTCTCCATCTCGCTTAAAGGTGGGCACAGGTGTATTTAAAGGTTCCCTTTGTCCATGTTTTATGTCACTACCCCAGCTCGCCGCTCCAGGCTAGCCTGACTACCTCCTTCACGTCCTCGGCCGCCATTGACCTCGGGTTGGTTCTCATGGGCGCGCTGCCCAGTATGTAGCTCATGTACTTCTCGACGCGGCTGATGAGCACTCTCTCGTTGGCGCCGACCTCGCTGAACGACTGGGGTATGCCCAGCCTCTTGTTGTAGTCCAGCAGGGCGCTCGCGAGCTCGAAGCCGACGTCCTCCTCTGTCGAGTCTATCCCCACGGAGAGCGCTAGGTCTAGGTAGGGGTCTGGGCGCGTCTGGGCGTTGTAGTACACGACGTACGGCATCAGGACGGCATTGGCCCTTCCGTGAGATAGGCCCAGGGGCACGCTTATCACGTGGGAGATCGCGTGTACGGCCCCAGTGCCAGCGTTCGTGAAGGCCAGGGCCGCTATGCACTGGGCGTAGTGCATCTTCTCCCGGGCCTCCCTGTCGCCGGGGTCCCCGTAGGCCCTCCTGAGGTAGGTCCATATCGTCGTGAACGCGGAGAGGCTGAGGGGCTTGGTGAAGTCGCTGGCCGCCTTCGACGCGTGGCTCTCGAGCGCGTGGCTCATGGCGTCCATCCCGGAGTCAGCCGTCAGGTCCCTGGGCATCGACGCTGGCAGCTCGGGGTCGAGGATGGCGAGCGTGGGCACTAGGTTGAGGCTGACTATCGCGTACTTGACCTGGGTCTCGTCGTCGGTGAGCACGCACCCCCTCGAGACCTCGCTCCCGGTCCCCGAGGTCGTCGGCACTGCCACGAGCTTCGCCTTGGAGCCCAGCCTGGGTATGAGGCCGCTGTCCCTTATCACGTCCTCGAGCGAGAGCGAGGGGCACTCATATAGGATCCACGCCGCCTTCGCGGCGTCCATGACTGAGCCGCCGCCGAGCGCTACTATGGTGTCGGGCTTGTAGCCAGCCATGAACTTGGCAAGCTTGAGCGCGGTTGAGACCCTCGGGTTCGGCTCGATCCCCTCGTACACCCTGACCTCACCGAAGCCCTCCGCCAGGTATCCAGCTGCCCTGTCCACGAAGCCAAGCCTCTTAAGCGCCCCCCTACTGGTCACGAGTAAGGCCCTGGAGCCCTTGAGCTGTGAGAGGTAGCTGAGGCTGCCCCAGCCCCACACGATCTCGCCAAACCTGGTGAGCCTCCACATATTCTCCACCAGAGACCCTAGTCCGCCTCCCATAAAAAGCTGCAGCGCCGCCCGCCAGCTATGAGCGCTAGCTGGCACGGGCCTAGAGGAGCCAGAAGGTCAGCCTGAGGTCGGCTATTAGGGCTATCAGGAGTAGGACGGCCCACGCGGTGGCGCTCCACCTGAACACCTTCTCCCCGTCGAGTATGGGGAGCGGCATTAAGTTTAAGAGCGCTATGTCCATGTTGACCTTAGCAAATAGCAAGCACGCGCTGGCTAGGGGGCAGCCTGCGAGTAGCGCTGCCCCGGCCACTGCGGCTAGCAGCATGTTGCTCAGGGGCCCTGCCACGGCGATCAGGCCCTCGTCCCTCACGCTGGGGAGCCGGCCGATCGACACCACCTGGACGTAGCCCGGGGCTATGACCTTGATGGGCACGAATGGCAGCGCTGATACCAGCGTTAGGAGCGCCCCCAGCTTGCTCAGCCTGAACCTGGCCAAGTAGCCCAAGTTTGTGGCCGCGAGCTTGTGGGACATCTCGTGGGTCAGGAAGGCCGCCACCACGGAGCACGCCACCACGAGCCCGCCCAGCCAGATGAAGGTGGGCACGTACACCAGCGAGACGAGGGCGGCAGCCGCTGCTAGCTCCATGGCCTCGCTCCTCCTAATGAGCGCTGGAGCCCTCGGCTTGAGCCTGCGTCTGCGCCTCTCAGCCGCCAGCTCGGCCTCCCTCGCGGCCACCAGCTTCCTGAACGCCTCAGCGCCCCTCCTGAGGCCAGGGCACTCGTGCTTCTCGGGGAGGTGGTGCTCTACGCAGAAGAGCCCCCCGCAGTACCTGCAGCGAAAGGGCAGCGCCACCTCCCTGCCGCAGTACTGGCACCTGGCCATTCGCGGCACCCCTGGGTACTACCTAATTTCCTCTCTCGAAAGATATAAATACTGCATACGCGCTGTAGCCAGGCATAATTGCCTTGGGGGCGTGAATGACTGTATCTGTTAAGGTATACTGGAGCCGTGAGGGGCTAGGAGGGACGTGCTACCTGTGCAAGAGGCCCGGGGCTGAGTATGGAGCGGTGCTCTCCGACGAGTACGGGCTCAACTTCGTCGGGCACCTCTGCTCTGAGTGCCTGAGCAGCTTCCTGGTCAGCGAGGAGGGCGCTAGGAGGGAGGCCGCTAGGAGGGCTCTCTCCAACCTGATAAGGGAGGTCGAGAGGCGCGGGGGCAGGAGGAGGTCGTACAGGATCGTGAAGCTGCTGCCAGCCGGGCTGAGGTGGGAGCGTGCAGCTCAGGTGCTCGCGGACGTCATGGAGGCTCTAGCGGAGCTGGGCATCAAGGTCAAGGAGGGTAGGGGCAGGAACAGCGGCCACTACCAGGTGAGCGTCGGCGAGGAGGACCTAGAGAGGCTGAGGGCGGCGCTGGCTAAGCCGCCCTCCCGACCACGAGGGCCCTAGACAGGGCCTCCTGCCTCCTCCTCTCTATGAACCTCCTCACCCTCCCGTTGGCGTACCAGGTCACTAGGCCCACTACTAGCCTGATGAGCAGCGACGTCCCCCTCATGACGGGCTGATTTCTTAAGTACTCGGAGGTCACCCTCCTGAGCCAGTACATGTCGTGATCCCATATCGCCCTGTAGAGCTCCCAGTGGGCTGGCGTGGCGTCCTCCACGAATCTCATCCTCCTGCACTCCCCGCTCTCGCGCATGGGGACGAAGAGGAGCGGCACCATGATGCTCTTGTAGGGCCTGAGCCTGTCTATTAGCTCGACGGTCTTCATCACGTCGTCCTCCGTCTCGCCCGGCAGGTTCACGATGAGCGTGGCGGCGGGCACCCAGTTGCAGTCGTTGGATATGGCAAAGGCCTGCTCCACGACGTCGGGCCAGTCCTTCGGCTTGAACGGGTAGGGCTTAAACCTCATCCACCTCTCTATGAGCCTGGGGCTGCCGGTCTCAATGCCCGTCTGGTAGCCGATCCAGCGCCCGTCACCGAGGCCCATGATCTCGCTCAGCCTGGCCACGATGTTAGGCATCTCGACTATCGAGGCCAGGCTCGCGTGGCTTATCCCCATGCTCTTAAGGCCCGGCACCTCCGCTACCCTCTCGAACAGCTCGACGACCTTCTCAGGCCTCTTCCTGAAGGGCGTGCCGCCGTACTGCAGCACGTCCTCGGCGTGGAGGCAGACGCCGGCCTGCCCGCACTTGACGTTGACCCTCACGTCCTCGACCACGTCCTCGACGCTTCGGTGCCTCAGTAGCCGCATGGTGGGCGAGCAGAACTTGCAGCCCCTGCCGCAGCCCCTGCTTATCTCCACGAGGCCCCCTATAGTCCCGCCCCTCAGCTTGGGTATCTCCTCAGCCGACGGCACGTCGGCCCTCGTCGCGTGGACTATCAGGGGGCCGCTCGGCCTCCAGCCGCTCAGGACGTCGCTCACCAGCCTGGGGACTAGCTTCTCGCCCTCGCCGACAACCACCAAGTCTATGCCGTAGTCGAGCATCGCGTCCTCGCTGAGCTGCCAGGCCCCCGGCCCCCCGACCATGACGACGCCACCCCTTCTCCTGACGCTCTGGATGATGTCGCTGCAGACTAGCTCGCGGAACTTCCGCTTCGTCAGGGACTCGGCGTGCATCACACCGTAGGGGCCGGCGAAGGTGGTGGACGCTGGTCCCATGCCCAGCGGGTCTATGGCGCTGATGAGGATGGCCTTCGTCTCACTCCCGACGACCCGCCTCAGGTTGTGGGGGTGGGCCACGATGACCTCGTCCTCGTCAACAACGCCAGACTCTAGGAGCGTCGCCTCGACCCTCCTCAAGCCGTGCGGGGCTAGCAGGACCCTGCCCTCTTCGTCAGATGGCGGCGGAGTCAGGACGAACCGCTCCATGAGGGGGAGCGGTATGAACCCACTAACCGGCCCCGTCGTGAGGAAGCCGAAGAACAGCCTGCCGCCATAGGTGCTCATCATCGTCTCGTCAGCTGTGAGAACTACCTTGTAGCCGTCGCCCATGCCATCACCGCGACGCTCCGCGCAACGTACTAGGTAAGCAGAGACCCCTCCCTAAATTTAGTTTTTTTGCATTTCAAAAAAATGGAAGTGCACCTTCACGCCTTAGAGTCAGGCCGCTAGGCCGGGCTCCGGGCAGCGCGGCCGCTCCGCACCGGACAGCTAAAATATTTATGCGGAGCTACTAGGAATTGGTGGGAGCCGTGATAAAGCTGTCCGTCATAAGCGACGAGGTTTCGCAGGACCTCGAGAGGGTGGCTAGGTTCGCTGAGCGCATGGGGCTTGACGGCGTCGAGATAAGGACCGCCTGGAACATGAAGCCGCAGGAGCTAGTCGAGAGGGCTGGTGAGATAAGGGCCATTCTGTCGCGCTACGGGCTTGAGGTCAGCGCCATAGCGTCGCCATTCTTCAAGGCCAACATAGATGACCCCAGGGAGTACGAGGAGCACTTGGAGATCCTGAGGAGGTGCGCTGAGCTGGCCAAGTCGCTCGACACCGAGATAATAAGGGGGTTCACGTTCTGGTGGAGGGGGCCCATAGAGGAGAACATCGACAGGATACTCGAGAAGTTCCAGGAGCCCCTGGAGATAGTCGAGTCCGAGGGCGTCATACTGGCCATAGAGAACGAGCCCTCCACGTTCGTGAGGAACGGGAGGGAGCTGGCCCTCTTCCTAGACAGGATCAGGTCAGACCGCGTCAAGGCCCTGTGGGATCCCGGCAACGACATATGGGACCCGACGGGCGAGGTGCCCTATCCGGACGGCTACAGCTACGTGAGGGGCAGGGTCGTCCACGTGCACGTGAAGGACGGCAAGAGGATAGGCAAGGGCAAGTGCGAGTTCACGCCGGTCGGCGAGGGGGAAGTCGACTACAGGGGGCAGATAAGGGCGCTGATAGAGGACGGGTTCAGGGGGTACCTGTCCCTGGAGACGCACTGGAGGCCCAAGAAGAAGCTGAGCGAGGAGGAGGTGCTCAAGCCCGGCGGCGCCGCGTACTCGGAGCTCGGCGAAGAGGCCTCTGAGATCTGCATGAGGAACCTGAAGAGGATAGTTGAGGAGGTGCTCTCCTCACTTTAGGCGCCAGGGCAGGGAGGTCCGGCAGGAGGACGGCAGCCGCCACCACCGAGCCGTAGCAGCCGCTGGGGACCCTGAGCGACTCCACCCTCACGCCCACGTCCTCGACCACCATCCCCCTAGCCTCGGCCATGTCGGCGCACATGGCCCTCAGCTTCTCTGCCAGCCCCTTCCCTGCGTCGTTCCCGTGCCCCTCAACTATCACCCCGAAC
>CAZCFI010000088.1:0-6234 GCA_964497915.1 uncultured Thermoproteales archaeon | reverse complement strand
CAGCCCCGCCACCGGCGCCACTAGTGAGGCAGCAGCTGCTCCGAGCGAGTCGAGGGCTGCGTAGACCTCCTCGCGCTCGCCAGCCCCGCAGGTATATGCCACGTAAGCGTTGGCTAGGGCGTGCAGCGCGGTGCCGCAGAAGACTACGGCCACGTAGAGCGCCCAGAAGTAGCTGGGCAGCGCGAAGGAGCAAGCGAACAGGAGTGCGAGGCACGCCATGAACGCCCTGACCGGCGCGGCCTTATCGCTGGCCTCGTCCAGGAGCCTGCCAGCCAGCACGGGCGCGGGGGTGGAGACAAATACAGACGCGCTGACCGCTAGGCCCCACAGCCAGGGCTCGCACCCGTAGTCCACGGCGACTATGGGGTATAGGTAGCCCAGCCCCTCGACGCCCTCGAGCAGCACGAACGCCAGCAGAGGCGCCCTGAGCGCTCTCAGGCCTCGCTTGAGTGCGCGGAGGTGCTGACGCGCAGAGCCCCCGCTGCCCCGCGCCAGGTAGGCGAGGCCTCTCAGGCCAGACACAGCGACTAGGAGCGATGCGAAGGAAAGAGCTAGCGCGACCGCCGTCAGGAGCCTCAGCCCTGTGAGGGTGCCGAGCGCCACTAGCGCGAGCGACGCCAGCGCGGGGCAGGCGGCGGACGCTACGCCCGTAGCGGTCTCCACCAGGCCGAAGGCCTGACCCCTTCTCTCACTGACATGAGCGATGGCCGACTTTATCGCGGGCGTCCTCATTCGAGAGAGGGACCACACGGCAATGGATGCGAGCACCAGCGGCGGCGAGCCCGAGAGGAGGAGGCCTAGGCCAGCTAGGTCTAAGAGGGTGGAGAGTACTATCGCGTGCCACAGCCCGAGCCTCCGGATTGCGAGCAGGCCGAGCAGCGGGGGGAGCATCGTCGAGAGCTCCAGGGCCCCCTCCAGAGCCCCCAGGAGGGGCACGCTCCCCCCAGCGAGGTAGTAGTACTGCTCGACGAAGGGGGACACCAGGCCCCTCCAAGCGCTTACCAGCACAACCAAGTAGAAGATGCCCCTAAAGATATCAACTCTCTTCGCACCGCCACTTTGGTCGCTGCAGCTCATCGGGGCACCACTGCTACTCCGCTGCAACAGCGTATATCTGGCTGAGGCCTTTATGCCCGCTGCGATCGAGCTCCATTTATCCTCATGGACGTCGCGCATAGAAGGGCCTGCCTGAGCTCTTGCCAGGCTGAGTGAAGTGATTGGCAGGCTCACTGAGGTCTTCAGCTCAACGCCACCAGCTTAAGGCGTGGGGGATGGCGCTGGGCGGTTAGTCATCGCTAAGCACTTGGAGGCGAGGCCCCTCGCCGGACTTCTCCAGGCTCTGGAGAGGGGCGCCCTCGGAGGAGCCGTCCTAGCTGACTTTAACTCGAGGCTGCCGAGGCCGGTGAGGATTAACGCCTTCAGGGTGGGTCAATATAAATAATTTAATAGTAAGAGCTACGAGAGGCGGTTTGGAGAGATCATGGTTGAGCAGGCTGAGGAGGATTAGCGCCATGGGTTGCTGGGAGGGGTCAGGCGCCTAGAGGCAGGAGGCATGGGCCGCTCAGGCGAGCGCTGAGTACTCCGTCGGAGCGCTCGGAGTTGCTGCTCCTGAGCGAGGGATTGAGCTGGCGCCCGCGCCGCTGCGCTCTAGGCTGGAGCTCAGAGCCACCGCTGCCTGGAGCGCGGTTGGCTTCCGCGGCCTCACCTGGCCGAGTCGCACCCCTCGCTTCGTGACTGAGCTCCGCAGGCTGTCCGAGGTCCTGGAGAGGGAGTGGCCAGAGATCTACGAGGTCGCCGCGAGGTTGAGGAGGGGCGAGAGGCTCACCCTGGCCGAGGAGAGGTGGGTGAGTGAACTGTCTGAGGCTGCGGGTTGGAGCCGGGGGACGTGAAGGGGGGGCTTGAGGCACGTCGACGACCCCTCGGAGAGGGTTGGGAGGTATGGGGAGCCCTTCGAGAGGTACTCTAGGGAGGCCATGAAGCTTGAGGAGAGGTGCGCGAGCTGGTCGAGCTGTTGGAGAGGGCTAAGGAGATCGCCCTATCGCACCTGTAGCTCCCATCCGCCGTCTTTACTCCATGCCCGCTTCTGAGGGCTCTCGCCGCTCGGAGGGGGCTGATGAGCTCTGAGCTGGGAGAACCCAACTGGCTGCTAGGCCCAGCAACCCCGGCCTTGCTCGGTTGAGCCCATGGGGCTGCTCTTGGCCGACCTCATGAGTCTCGACTGGGGGAGCTCGCGTTGCGGCGAGGACGCTAGTGCGGGGCGGCGGGCACTTCGCCGCAGAGGCTCAGAGGACGGGAGCGCCTTGGACCTCCCAGCTCGCTCAGCCAGTCCTCCTCACCACCACTATCGGGATCTTGGCTCTCTTCACGAGCTCGTAGAAGTCCTCGAGCGGCATCCCAGAGAGCCTCTGGGCCAGCCTCAGGTCCCCGGTCTCGACGAACAGCCTCAGGGCGGCCCTCACCCTCGGTGGCTGCCTCATTATGAAGTCCCAGTCGGCCATCCTGCGCCTCAGCTCGCGCTCGAGCTCGTCCTCCAGGATGTGCTCCTCCCTCAGCCCCAGCCTCCTAGCCAGGTCTCTCCTTAGGGAACACATGCCCCGTGTCCTCGCTATACCTCTCCAGCTCCTCCTCTAAATCCCTTACCAGACCCCGCTCATACAGGTGCTCGATGAGCTCCAGGCTCCTCCAGACCCTGACCCCCCTGAACTCGTCATAGTACTCGACAAGCCTCAGGACCCCCTTGTTCTCAGTGAGGCAGACGCAGCTCTCTCTGTAAGCTATGGCGAGGGCGTACGCCTCTGGGGGGTCCAGCACCGGCACCCTGGGGTCTGACGTGGAGAGCTCCAGCGCCCTCCTCACGATGGGGAGCACCTCGGACTTGAAGGGGTATATCACCAGGAAGCCCCTGGCCAGCAGCTCGGACACGTACTCCACGGTCCTCTCAGTCCTCACCTCGCTGAGGACCTCCTCCGTCACGAAGACGTACTCGAAGGCTCTCTCCAGCAGCTCCCTCCTCCTATACCTCGACCAGTCTATGAGGAAGCACGTGTCGATGCTGGCTATCACCGGCCCCACCTCATGACGACCTTGGGGATCCGGGCCCTGATCCGCAGCTCCTCAAACTCGTCGACCGTCAGCCCGGCCAGCTTTGCGGCCTTGTACGAGTCCCCAGTCTCGACGAACAGCTTGAGCGCCGCCCTGAGCTTGGGCGGCTGCCTCATTATGAAGTCCCAGTCGGCCATCCTGCGCCTCAGCTCGCGCTCGAGCTCGTCCTCAGGCGGGTGGGGGCTCCCCATCAAGGCTCAACTTGGCGCCGCTCCCTTTTAAGCGTGAGGGCGCCTGGGTTCAGCGCCGCAGCGAGAAGCTAGCGGTGCCTGAGGGACGGCGAGAGGCCTCAGCCTTGATCTTGGTCGCTGGCTCGTGGCGGCTCAGAGTCCAGCTCACTAGGCCTCACGCTCGCTGAGGCCAGCAGCCCCTGGGCAACGCTTTAATAACGCTCGTCAGCGCTCAAAACTGTGCACAAGGGCCTGCTGGAGGTCCCGAGCGGCGAGCTGAGGCCGGTGAGCGACTTCGTGATGGCCGACGAGGGCAAGGCAGTCTACATAGACAGCTCCACGTGGTGCGTCCACGGGCGGTACGAGGCCCGGGGCCGCAGCATAGTCCCCAGGCCCCGCGTCACCGCGCAGTTCGCCCAGGTCTACCCGGTGGTGCTGTCGTGGTTCGGGGACAGCCACGTCTCGGGGAGCCTGAGCAGGAACTTCGAGGAGGTCGTCGGCGCCGTGGCGGCGTGCAACCCACACCTCTCGGTCCTCTGCGGGGACGTGGTCAACGGGTCCGGCGAGTACGCCGAGGCCAGGGTGGACGGCAGCTGGTTCGAGCTGGCGTGGGGCTACGTCAGGGACAGGCTGCCGAACCACCTGTGGGTCAAGGGGAACCACGACGTGGACCCCGGCTGCCTCTCCTACTACGACTGGTACGAGAGGCTCTGGGAGTTCGCCGTCAGGGACTTCACGATCCTGGGCCTCGACACGTACAACGAGGAGGTCGTGGTGCCGGGGACCTCCTACTCCTTCCTCAGCCTCCACGACGTGCTCTGGCTGCGCGGCAGGCTGAGGCGCGAGGGCCACAAGATAGTCCTGGCGCACCACCCGATCACCGACTGGCACAGGTACGCCTACCTCGCGCTGAGGGCCGGCGGGGTGGACCTCGTGCTCTCGGGGCACACGCACGAGGCCGCGAGGGTCAGCTCCTCGGGGGTCGAGTGCTACATTAACGGCTCGTGCGCGCCGGGGGTCAGCGAGCCCGCGGTGTCGGTGGTGGTCCTCGACAGGGGCGGGCGGGTGAGCTGCTCGCTGTTCGGCACGGACGTCGAGGTCGCCGTGGAGCGGGAGGCCGTCTACGTGAGGGCCCCCGAGGTGCGCGAGCTCGGGGAGGGCGACCCCAGGAACCTGGGCAGGGTGCCCGTCCGCGCCGTCCTCGAGCTGGGCGGGGCAGCCGTCAGCCTGATAGTCTACGCTGAGGGGGGCAGCGAGGCTCAGGTCAGGCTGAGGGAGTCAGGCGATAGGGTGGCCCTGCGGGGCGACGCTGACGCCTACGTCGTCGGCAGGGGGATCAGGTGCGACGCCCCCCTGCACGACGAGTGGGCCTGCCCGCACTGCGGCTCCCGCTGGCGCAGCTACTTCGTCCGAGCGGGCGCTGAGGTGAGCGTGGAGCCCCCCGAGGGGCGCTCGATCAGCTAGCTCATCCCAGCTTAGGCGAGGATGCGCGCCATCGGGGAGCTAGCGCCCTCCAATTGCCGCGCTCAGCGCTAGCCCGCCACGCTCCCCGCCCTCGCCCAGCTCCAGCGGGCGCCCAGGACGCTAGCGGCGGGAGGGGCGCCTGCACCTCAGACCCCTCACCGCGCCGTAAGCCCTCAGGTCGAAGCTCACCAGCTCGAGGCCCTCCACCATGGCCGCTGCGGCGTGGAGGCTGTCGAAGTAGGTCAGCCCGTAGCTCCTCCTCAGCTCGTGCGCCTTAGCGAAGTGGAGCGGCCTCACTCCAACCACCCGAACCCTGAGCCTCCTCAGCAGCTCCTCAACCTTGCGCCAGAACTCGGCGTAGTCCTTGACCACGATTACGTCAGACCTCACCAGGAGGTCGAGCTCCACGAGGGCGTAGGGCGACAGGGCGGCGCCCCCCTCCTCGAAGACAGCCCTCGCCACGTCGTGGTTGGGGTCCTCAGGGTCTATGGCCGCTATCAGGACGTCCGTCTCGAGGAGCGGCATCGCTGGCCCCCCTGGCCTCCTTAATTAGCTGGAGCGACGCCACCCGGCTCAGCACTGACGGCTCCAAGGAGGCCTTCACCCTGACCTCGACCACGAGGCTGGAGACCTCCTCGAATGCATCCCTCACGGGCTCCAGTATCACCTTCCCGTCCCTGGCGTACATCCTCACGTACCTCTTTATCCCCAGCCTCTCCCTCACGTCGCTCGGTATCACCACCCTCCCCCTGTCGTCCACGCGGAGTATCCTCCCCAAACCCACGGAGTTCCCCCCACTCACAACGCTATCCCACAATATAAAATTTCCCACTTTATATATAAAGTGGGAATTCCTACTCGGGCGCCGCGCAGCGCTCCGCGCGCCCCAGCTACCCGCTCAGATCGCTGGCCCGCCGCCCCCACCTAGCGCGCTCCCGATGGCCGCTCTGCGCTGCAGAGCGGCACTCCCCGGAGCGCCTAGACCAGCTAGGCGGCGCTCATGATGCCCGCTGGCACTCGCCGCGAACGGTCGCTGCGGTCACGGTCGGGGAGCTCGCGCTCAGCGACGCGCTCCGCCAGCCAGCGGAGGCCAGCCCCTCGACGTGGCAGGCGCAGCGCTGTGGGCCCCCGACGTGGCGCGAGCGCTCACGCCCTCAGGGCCCTAGCCACCTCGCTCACGAGCCTCTCGACGTCCCTCAGGGAGTCCTCCACGTCCTCCCTCGTGGCCAGGCCCTCGTAGAAGTTCTTGAGCATCGAGTCGGCCTTCAGGAAGGCCGCCCTCACCCAGCCCCCGAGCTCCCTGGCGACCTCGTCCTTGTAGGCCCAGAGCTCGGCGTGGGACGCCACGAGCCTGCCCCTCCTCGCCGCGTGGGCCCTGATGGCTAGGGCGCAGGCCCCCCAGACCCTCTCGCTCGCCTGCCTCAGGTCGCCCTTGGCGAGCTCCTCCCTAGCCCGCTCGACGAGCTCCATGGACGCTCTGAGGTACCTCTCCGCGGCC
>CAZCFI010000087.1:0-6260 GCA_964497915.1 uncultured Thermoproteales archaeon | reverse complement strand
CCATGGGCGAGGTCTCTCCTCCGTCTAGTAGACGGAGGAGAGACCTCGCCCATGGCACGTCGTCAGCGGCAGGTCGAGCGCACCTCGAAGGGGACGTAGTCGCACCTGAGCTCCTAAGGAACTTAGCGGGCGCTTCGACGTAGCGCTCCCTACGGCTTGGCTTACTCAAGTCCAGGCTCCTAAGCCCAGCCTCGGCGGGAGCTCCACGACCTCAAGATCGGTCGCGTGCTCGTAGAGGGGCGCCTTGTCAACGTCGCTCTCTAGCGCGAGGTCGAGAGGGGGCTTGCGCTCACGGTGTGAAGGATTGAGCCGAGATGCATCATTAACTACGGGAGTAGCCTGCTGGCGGAGTCAAGGGCGAACAGCGCAGCGTATAGCGCCATGACTGCGGACAGAGATAGAGCTAAGGCTCTCTGAGCCCTGGGCCCGAGGGCCCTGCCCTTGCTCGAGAGGTGCGCGACCAGCGATAGCCACGCGAAGTCTAGCCACACGTGGGCTGGGTACATCAGCGCGACCAAGCACAGCCCACCCGCTAGCATGACGTCCACCACCAGCTTGAGGCCCACGGTGGCCCACCAGACTAAGAAGTGGGGGTTGAGGACCGTCAGAGTCAGGCCCACTAAGATCGGGGCGCCCGAGGGCTCCAGGGCGCGCTGCCAGTTAGCGCCTGACCTCAGCGCCTCCCTGGCCAGCAGTGCTGAGAAGACGAGGAGCGCGGCGCTCCCCGCGAGGCCCACCACGCCGAGGGCTGTGCCGCTCTTGGAGAGCTCGGCCGCCCCCAACGCTAGGGCGATAACGAGAGGGAACTCGAAGGCTGCGTGCCCAGCTGCCTCTAGAAATCCAGCCCTCCACCCTCTCCTCATCCCCAGGGCCACCGCGGAGAGCGTCAGGGGGCCTGGCGATAGGGCCCCCGACGCCGTCACCAGCACCACTTCGGCCACGAGCTCGAGCACAGAGTTCAGAGTGACCGACCTCGGATTTAAGGGTTGGTCGGGGGCGTGGAGGGCGCCGGGAAAAGTTTTTAACCTCTCAGCTCATTACATACTCGTAGCCCCGGTAGCTCAGCGGGAGAGCGTCCGGCTGAAGACCGCGCTGCGCTGGGGCGCGGTCATAAACCGGAAGGTCGGGGGTTCAAATCCCCCCCGGGGCACTTTTGCTAAAAAGATAAAAACTCCACGCAAAATTCTAGATGCGCTTTCCTCTTTTACACATACGAATCTCCAGTCTATCTACGTGGGCCACCAGCATTGCGCTGGCGGGGTGAGACCTGTAGCGTGAAGCGTAATTCGAGCGACGCCCTTAGGGCCAGCTCGTGGAGTCGGCTCCGCGGCCTTCACGCTAGCTCAGAGCCAGCCTTCGGCCAGTGCGCTAGGGGCCAGGCCTCCACTCGAGCGGCCTCACCTTGTATACTGCGACTTCGGCGCCGTAGTAGCGGGCCAGCCTAGCCACGGCATAGGCCGTTGCCAGGTCCTCGCACAGGACGACGCTCTTCTGGACGAACCTGCACCTGCCGCGCCTCATGATCCTCGACAGGTTCTCGTAGAACTTGGTCGGTATGCTCCTCCTAACTCCCATCCTGAAGTCGTAGAGCACCAGGTAGGCGCCCCCCTCGGGGCCGTCGTCAGCTTCAGACGCCGCCTCCGCTAGCAGCGCGTCGGCTAGGCTCCTCCTCGGCATCGTCTCAAGCTTGGGTGCGGAAGCCTCCACTAATCTTTATCTATTAATTTAAGCTCCGAGGGCCTCTGGACCAGGAGCCTGCACTTCTTGCAGTACTTGAGCTTGGCTACCACCAGGCTGACGACGAAGTAAGCAGCGGCGGCCGACAGCCCTATGACGCCGCTCGTGGCCAGGTTGAGCTGGACTGAGAGGTACAGCCCCGTCAGAGAGGAGGCGAGTGATATGAGGACTGACAGGGCCATGGCCCTCTCGAAGCTGTGCGTCAGCTTCCTGGCGGCCGCCGCTGGAGCCACGAGGAGCACCGTGGTCAGGATGGAGCCCACGGTCCTCAGGCAGACCGTCGCCACCAGGGCTATCAGCACCACCATCACGAAGTGGTAGAGGGCGGCGTTGAGGCCCATGGCCCTCGCGCCCTCGAAGTCAAATGTCACGAACTTGAACTCCTTGTACAGCGCGGCCACCAGGTTGACGGCCGTCACCGAGACGGCGGCCAGGAACATGATGTCGCCCAGCGACACCCCTAATACGTCGCCGACCAGGTACGTCCACGCCACAACCGTGTACTCCTTAATCAGTGACACCAGGGTCACGGCGAGCGCTGCCGAGAAGCCGAATAGGAGGCCGATCACGGTCTCGGCTTCCCTCACGTTCCCGAGGCTCAGATAGGCTATCAGTGCCGAGAAGGCCACGTTGACGACTAGGGCGCTCAGATAAGGGTCAGCGCCCAGCAGGTGCCCCAGCACCGCCCCTGCCAGCGCCGTGTGTGCTAGGGCTGCCCCCACCGATGAGAGCCTCCTAGAGACCACGTACACGCCCAGCACTGCCGTGGCCACGGACGTCATGGCTGCGGCCACTAAGGCCCTCAGCAGGTAGGCCTGGATCAATCCGTGCCCCCCTCCCCCCGCAGGTAGCGCTCGACGACCTCTCTGGGCCTGCCTACCGCGAGCACCCTCCTGTTGAGGAGCATGACCTCATCCGCTAGCCCCACGACCTCGCTTATGTCGTGCGACACCATGACCACCGCGACGGATCGCTTCGGCATCTCCCTCAGCACCCTCACGATCGCCGACCTGGACGCTAAGTCGACGCCCGTTAGCGGCTCATCTAGGAGGAGGAGCCTCGGCTCGGCGCACAGGGCTCGCGCCAGCAGCACCCTCTGCTGCTGCCCCCCCGAGAGGTGCCTGAACGGCTCATCCCACAGGTCAGCCAGCCCCACGGCCTCCAGGGCCCTCATGGCAGCCTCGTAGTCCTCGTCGGAGAACGGGCCAATGCGCCCCTTGGCGGCTCGGCCCATGAGAACCACGTCCCTGACGAGAACTGGGGCGTCCAGGTTCAGCGACGTCCTCTGCGGGACGTAGCCCACTAACCTCCTGACGACCCTGGGTCTCTCCACGGGGTCGACGCCCAGGACTCTGACCCAGCCCCTCTCAGGCTTGACTAGGCCCAGCGTCGCCCTGAGCAGAGTGGTCTTCCCAGCCCCATTGGGCCCCACTATGCAGAATATCTCGGGGCCCCTCACCCTGAAAGTCACGTCCTCTAACACGACCCTGCCGTCGAGCCTGACCGTGAGCGAGTTAGCCTTAATCACGTCCACGGCCCCTCACCCCGCTAGCGAGGCGCAGGTTTAAGGCCGTCAGGGCGTACAGGCCTAGGAGCAGCAGGTAGCAGCCGAGCTCCGACCGCGACGGAGAGGGGGCGGCAGCCGCTGCCCGCTCCCTGCTGGCGCTCACCGCGCTCACCAGCGCCACGACGTTCTCCTTGATGAAGGTGACGTAGTCGTCGCTTGCGTGCAGGGGCACCCCGGCTAGGTACGCCACCGGGGCGCCCGTCGCCTCAGAGACCAGCCTAGCGGCCCTGCCCTCGTCCCCCCACTTGGCCGTTACCAGCACGACTACCACGTCAGCCCCCCTCTCCTTGATAGCCCTGATCGCCGCCTCGACGTCGCCGGGCCCAGCCCTCACCTCAGCCCCTCTGACTATCACGCAGACGACCTCAAAGCCCAGGAACTCCACCAGGGGCTCGAAGTGCGGGGCAGCGAGCGCCACCTTAGCGCCCTCGACCCCGTAAGCGCTCACCACGGCTGAGGCCCAGGAGCTCAGCTCGTCGACGCGCCTCGCGAAGGCCTCGAGGCGGCTGCGGTAGTACGGCTCGCCGTCGGGGTCGAGGCGCGCTAGCGCGCGGTACACGGCCTCGGCCACGAGCTTAGCGTTGGGGGGGTAGAGCCATATGTAGTGGGGGTTGCCGCCCCTGACGCGCACGCCAGCGCCCACCCAGTCGTCCCATGACAGCCTGATCCTGCCCCCCTCGCCCAGCATCTTGAGGAAGGGCTCGCGCCCGACGGACAGAAACAAGTCACTCCTGAAGACTAGCTCCCTGTGGCGTGGCTCTGGGACGAAGGTGTGGGGGTCGCCCCCCGCTGGCACCAGGACCTCAACTCGCACTCTGTCCCCGCCGACCTCCCTCGCTATGGCCCCCAGCGGGGCTATGGTGGAGACGACTAGCAGCTGGCCGCTCGCCCCCTTGGGATCCGGGGCCGCTAGCGCATGGGAGGCTGCCAACGCGATTAGACAACTTAAGATTAGAGGCGAGACGAGCCTCATTCCTGGTAGGATGTGCCTAACTGCCTAATAAGCTTACCTACTTAAGCAGCACGTTGCCTTCACCGGTATGGCGCGGCCGTGGGGGCACCTGCGCGGGTGGCCTAGATAGCGGCACATGAGGTCGATTAGGTAGTCTGATACGTGTAGCTCGAGCCTTGACGCCTCAGTGCACGCCCTGCTCAGGTCCAGGTTGAAGACCCTCACCAGGAACGTCTCGAGCACCCTGTGCCTCCTCTCTATGCTCGCCAGCAGAGCCTTGCCCCTCCCCGTTAGCGCCGCGCCCCTCCTCGGCACGTACGTCACGTAGCCCTTCTCGTACAGCCTCCTTATGGCCTCTATGGCCGTCGGCCCCCTCACCCTCATGCGCCTCGCCACTTCACTCGTGCTGACGAAGGCGCCGTCCCTTGATAGCTCGCTAATAGCCCTTAGGTAGGCGACCTCCCTCTCAGTGACCGGTGCCGACGCCTCCTCGCGCTCGGCGCTGGGGGGCTGGAGCTGTGAAGCCATCCGCACCCCTGTAATTAATGGACCTGAATCCCTTAATAAGCGTCTAACAGCATCGCCGCCCTCACCGCCCCAAGTTGAGTAGGAGCCCCACCGCTAACGCCACTAGCAGCACCGACAGTATCGCAGCGGACAGAGCCAGCAGCGCCCTGTCCCCCCTCTTGAGGGCCACGGCTAGCACCGCGACTATGGTCGTGTAGGGCGTGGCCACCAGCGCTAGTATGCCCGCCTCCACGAGCCGCCCCCCAGCGCCCGGCTCTAGCGCGTCCAGCGCCATGCCCGCGGCTAGTAGGGCTGCACTGACCACCATCGCCGTCGACAGGATCCTGTAGACGAGCCAGTGGAGGCTCACACGCCCTAAGGTAGCTCCGCCACCCCCATCAGCCATAGTCCCCTCCTCAGCATCACGTAGCCAAGGTAGGCCGCGAGAGCTGAGAAGGCGGCCTTCAGCCACCTGACCCTGAGCTTATTCATGACCTTAGTGCCAGCTATCGCGCCCAGCGTCGTCCCCAGGGCCACTGGCGCGGCCACGTCCGCCCTCACGACGCCCCTGAGGTAGTAAACCACGCTGCTGGTCGCCGCGGTTATGCCGACCATGAACTTGCTCGTGGCGATGGCGACCTTGAGGGGCGCGTTCATGAAGAGGTTCATGGCTGACACCTTGATGAAGCCACCCCCTATGCCGAGCATGCCCGAGCCCACTCCAGCGAAGAACGACACGAGCCAGCCCGCCAGGGTGCCTGAGATCACGTACTCCACCCTCCTGCCCTCGCTCTCGTCGAAGTACCTGCCGGAGAGCCCCAGGAGCAGCGAGATCCTGTCGGGCCTCGCGGCCCTGAAGCCGGACCTCCTAATCTTCCTCTCCTCCACCCTTATCGAGTAGGCCTGAGAGGCAGCGATGTAGAAGGAGAAGGCGGCGAATATCACGTAGAGGAAGCTCCCTGGCGTGACGAGGGAGAGCAGGGCCCCCAGCACCGCGCCCAGCGTGGTGGAGGTCTCTAGGAAGAGGGCCATCCTGATGTTGGTGATCTCCTCCCTAAAGTAGGTGGAGAGGCCCGAGATGCTCGTCGCTATCACGCCCACCAAGCTGGCAGCGACCGCCTCCCTGATGGGGACGCCGAACACGTTGGTGAGCACCGGGACTATTATGGAGCCGCCGCCTATGCCCATGATGGAGCCCACGAACCCGGCCAGCACGGCAACTAAGAGGAACTTGAGCTGGTCGAGGCCACTGAGGGCCATGCTCGCTAGGTGCTGTAGGCACAGCGCGGCCGCCATGGACTCCGCCCCTAACCGCACCTCGAGTCGGCACCCTGCCGGTCAGCAGAAGCTGCTTGAGTGTAAAAAAGCTTGTGGAGCGCCGACTCGAGCCCTCGCGGAAGCATCGGCTAGCTCCGCCCTAAGGACGAAGAGCAGGGGCTCAAGCTGTGGCTTAAGTTTGGGCTTCCAACGCCCTTTAGCTCCACTAAGCTGCAGGCC
>CAZCFI010000086.1:0-6760 GCA_964497915.1 uncultured Thermoproteales archaeon | reverse complement strand
CCCCTCGCCCCGCGCCTGGCACGGACCCTCCTAGCCCTCCTGACGGCAGCGCGCCCAGGAGTGGCGCTCCTCGCTAGCGAGGCAGCGGCCAGGGCTGCTGAGAGGCCTGCGGCCGCCGCCGCTAGCAGCCTGAGCCGGTCGCCCTCCCCCTCCTCTCCCTCAAGGCCAACGCTGATCGTTAGGGCCCCAGGGAAGTCCACGTACCTGCTCACGGACGCGCCCTCTCGCCTGACGGCGACCAGCAGCCTGCACGCTGGCAGGCCCTCAAAGACTACCTCGCCAGCCTCGCACCTGGCTGACAGCCTGACGCCGGAGGGGAGCTCCACCTCGACTACGGCCCCCTTGGGAGCCAGGACCCTAAGCGGCCCCACCGGGAGCTTGACCTCGACGACCTTCACGTCGAAGGCGCCCCGAGGCGGCGCCACGGCGACCTCGGCGACCCTCACCCCACGGACGTAGAGCTCGAGCTTAGCTGGCTGAGATAGCCTAAAGCCCAGGTGGGTCTCGTTGGCGGAGTGGGGCCTCGCGCCAGTCACGTTGACCAGCCGCGCCGAGAGGGGCCTCAGCAGGGCGTCGTAGAACTTGAGGTAGACGTTGCACTCAGGCTTCCTCACCCTCACCCTGACGACCTCCTCGCCCCGGTACGCCAGGGTCGCGGAGTACCCAGCGCGGGGAATAGAGACCGTAAGGTTCACCGGGTAGGGCACGTTCCTCAGCACCACGGCGCCCCTGGCGTACTTGGCTACCGTGACCGTAGAGTACCTGACCACTACTAAGAACTCCCTGGGCAGCCCCTCAATAACCACTGTCAGGTGCTGGACCCTGGCCCTGACCTCGACGAGCTGGACCCTGCCCTCCCCCGGCGGGGTTAAGTTGCCCTCGTAGACCACGACCCCGTCCTTGACGACCGCGAGGGCGGCGGGCCTGCTGCCGAGCCGCAGGGCGAAGTGGGTGACGTTCAGGCGCGCGACCGCGCAGCCCTCCACGTAGACCTCCACCAGGTGGCTCACCACCTCGCCCTTGGCGTTCCTAACGACGATGTATGTGTCGTACTGGGGCTGGCAGAGCGCGGCACGAGCTGAGGCCAGCGCGAGCAGCACGAGCAGCGCGAGGGTGCCCCTCAAGGCCCGCGCCCCCCGACTGGCACCACCCTGATGGCCCCGAACCTGTGCACGAGCCTCACCGCCGTCACCCCAGCCAGCGCGACCCTGCCCTCGAACCGCACCCTGCTGGGGTCGTACTCTATGGCGTGCGCCGTGACGCCCCTGAGGATGCCCGTGTGGTTGAAGGCCAGGACCCTAGGGTCGACTAGAGCTCCTCTCACGGTGACGGAGCTGCCCTCGAGGACCACCTCGACCCCTTCGGGCACCGCCACCACTACCACCACCTCATTGACCGGTGAGCTGACGGCCTCAGCGATAGCTAGGTGGAGCGCCACCACGTCGAGCGTGGGGGCGGGCCTCCACGAGGCGAGAACGCAGAGCGCAGCCATAGTCGCGGCCGTGAGGACCGCGAACGCCACCACGAGCTCCTCCAAGCTCAGCCACCCCCCAGCGTTAACTCGACCCTGACGCCGCGCCAGTCTTCCAGTGTGACCGAGCTGGCTGAAGAGGGGGCCACAAGCACCCAGGTGCTGTTGCAGGAGTAGGTCAGGCGAGCCCCGCCCAGGGCCCTAAGGCTGACTGGTGCGCCCAGCTCCGTGGCGCAGGAGACGGTGAGGCTCACGCACTCCTCACCTGTCAGCGGGTCGACCACCCTAGCCCTGCTCAGGATCACGGCTAGCAGCCAGCACCTCGAGACGTGGCGGCCCCACGGCAGGTCGTACGCCACCGTCACGTTGACGCACGCGAAGTCGGGCCCTGACGCGCCAGTCATGTTGATCACCTCGTAGCCCAGGACCCTGAACAGCGGGTTGCGCTCTAGCGCCACCTCGAGGTTCCGCCTCAGGAACTCCAGCGCCGCTGCCCTGTCCTTGACCCTGGAGTAGTACGCCGCCGCGTTGGCAGTCACCGCGTCGCACAGCCCCCTGTCGGCCTCAGCTGGCCACACGTAGACGACTTCAACGCGCGACTGGCGGATGGCCGCTGCGGCCGCCGCCAGGACTAGCGCCACGACCAGGGCCATGGCCGTGTAGTTCACCCTCCCACCCCCACCCTGAAGCATATCGCGAGGGGCCTGAGCGTCCCGTTCCAGCCGGGCAGGGTGACGGACGCCAGGTGGCTGGAGAGCCCGGGGCTCCCGCACTCTAGCACGACCGCCTCAGACTCAGGGTCAACCACGGCTAGGTAGTACTCGTGGGACGGGTGTATGGCCGCGCGGACGACAGCCTCCACGAGCGCCGAGTCGTTCGAGTAGACCGCGCGCTGCAGGTCGTAGTGCCTGAGGAGCCTTCCCAGCACCGTGAGCGAGTCGTCGTAGTGCTCGCGAGCGCCCCACGCAGCGCCCGCCACGGAGTCAGCGAAGTAGGCGAGGGCGACGGCCAAGATGAGGGCTGCCGCGCAGGCGTCCAGGGTGAAGTTCAACCCCTCACCCCCAGCGCCAGGGTTGAGTTGCGGATCAGGTACGCGGAGCTCTCAGGGGCGGCGCTAGCGGCTGGCCTCAGGTCGGGCACCACTCTGTAGCCAGAGCCCTCGATCACGACGTACGGCCCCAGCTCCGGCTCGGCGCGGGCTACCCCGTACATCGTGACCACGGCCCTCCCCTGCAGCGGCGCCCCTGGCCTCACGGCCACCGACGCGTAGGTGAAGGCCACCACCCAGTCCCCCTCTGCCGCTGGCACCTCTAGCGGCACCAGCCCCCTGACGACCCTGTACTCCAAGCCGCCCTCTCTCGGCGACACGACGACCACGCTGACCAGGCACCTGCGAGGGGCCCTGACGACGCAGCGCCCGCCCAGCGACTCGACCTCTATGCTAATCGGCAGCGCGGCGCTCACCAGCCCTCGGCGCGTAGAAGCGCTCGCGACCGCCTCTAGCGAGCCTGCGAGCGCCGTCAGCGCGGCCGACAGCGCCAGCGAGAACACGACGAGGGACGCGAGAGCGTCCACCGAGTACTCCATCAGACCACCCCCAGCAGGAGCAGCGAGAGGGCGAGCCCTGTGGGCGCTGAGACGAGCAGAGCGAACCTCACGCCGCCAGCTAGCCTGAGGGAGCTCACCGCCCCCACCGCGAGCGCGCCGACCACCACGTTGGCGAACAGGGTTAGGCACACGAGCCACTCGAGGCCGGGGAGGTCCTCAGGCCCCAAGAACTCCATGGGTAGGGCGGCCCTGAGCTCGGCGGGAGCCGCTGAGACCCTGGCGCCAACGTCGGCCAGCGCGGGGGCCACGAACCTGAGGATGTGCCCCGTCAGGGCGACGGAGATCGCGGTGGCCGCTGAGAACACGGCCCTGACGGCGCCAAGCCTCCTCCTGAGCGCTAGGACCGCGTCCCTGTAGTCCCTCAGGGCCTCGGCGACCGCTGAGAGGGCAGCGAGACTCCCGGCGCGCGACGCCTCGGCGGCCAGGGCCAGGCTGGCGAACACCGGGCGCTGGACCAGTTCCTCAAGCTCGCTGAGCGCCTCCTCAAATCCGCTCACGGAGGCGGCACTGACGAGCGCCCTCATCAACTCCCTGAAGTCCTCTGGGTACGACCCTGCCTCGAGCGCCTCCCTCAGGGCTGAGACCAGGTCCATCCCCTGGTGCATGTAGACTAGCGCGTCGCTCAGGAGCAGCGGCGTGTGCTCCATTAGCTCGTCGAGCGCCCTCACCTGGGGCTTGAGCTCCAGCGCGGCTAGCGCCAGAGACGCCACCGTGGCGGCGACTATGAGCGCGAAGGACTCGCTGACGCTGAGTCCGCCGAGGGCCAGGGCCGGGAGCGACGCGATCGGGACTAGCGCCAGCGGGGCGCAGCGGAGGTACCTCCTCGTCATCACTCGACTCTCGCCGAGCACGCCCGACGAGAGGGCTGCGACGGCGACCGCTGCAGCCCCGTTGACCAGCGTGGTGGCTATGGCTAGGGGGGCGCTGGCGCTCGATGCCATGACGGCAGCCATCGTGAGCATGGTCATGGGCAGCAGCGTGAACAGGGAGGCTGAGCCGACGGCTAGCGCCTGGAGCTCCGAGGCCCTGCGCTCCATGCGAGCCCTGTACTCCGACTCCACGGTCCTGTAGAGGGCCTCAGCCGCCGCCTCGGGATCCTGCCCGTGCACGGCCACGGACTCGACGTACCGCAGCAGCCTGTACCACGCGCCCCTAGGGACTCTGGCTAGCAGCTTGGCGAGCGCCGCGAGCTCGCCCTCAACTGCGGAGAGCCTCAGGAACGCGGCGGCCTCCCTGCGAGCGGCCTCGAAGGGGGACTTGGCTAGGGCCCTGAAGAGGGCCAACGGGGGCGAGTTGGGGGCGGCATAGAACCTGGCTACGCTCGCGACCCAGAGCCCCTCCCGCTCTAGCTCATCGAAGTGGCCCCTCAGTTTGAGGTAGGGTGCCATGGCCGCCACTAGGGTGGCGGCCCCTGAGCTTGCGAGCGCAGCGAGGAGCGCCAAGAGGAGCATCCAGGGGAGCTCCAGGGCCTTAAGCGCGGCTAGCGCGGCCACGGCCGCCAGCGCTGCGAGCAGGATGGCGGACGCGGCGAGGTACCTCCGGCACGCCCTGTAGACGCGCGGCGGCTCGCCGCCGAACCTCAGGCAGTACTCACCGGCCACTGAGCGCAGCCAGCGCCTGAGCACGCGCCCTCACCCCCGGCTCGGTAGTCGAGCAGTCAGCTGCAGCAGCGAGATGGCTAGCCTATCTGGCTCGTCGACTAGCCCCAGGAGCCTGTCCTCCTCCGAGTAGAAGGCCTCGAGGCACGCGTACCACTCCTCGGCGGTCTCGACGAACTGCCTCTCAGCGTAGCGCTCGGCCAGCAGGGAGAGCCAGGCCTCCCTCACCCTCAGCTTTGCCAGCGCCACGCCCTCCCTCAGCCCGAGCAGTTCCAGGACTCGGGGGTCCTCGACCCTCTCCACCCACGAGCCGCCCCCCTCGCAGTACTCGACGACCCTGAGGAGCGAGGGGCCGCCGTCCCAGCCCTCCAGGAGGTCGACGGCCAGGACCCTCCTAGCTAGGGTTCTGAGGCCCCGGACCCTCGCCTCGAACGCGCCCGTCCGGACGAAGGCCCGGACGCTGGCCAGGTCGGCGGGAGAGAGCCCGTAGTTCCTGAGCCTGCTGAGGGCCCCCTCCACAGAGTCGGCGTGCATCGTCGTGACGCCCCCGTGCCCGGTCTTGACGGCCTGGACGAAGGCCCTGGCCTCCTCCTCGCCCCTCACCTCGCCCACGACCAGGTAGTCCGACGAGGTTCTGAGGGCGTAGGACAGCAGCCTGGGGTACTCCAGCGTGGGCGCTGGGTAGAGGTAGTGGGCGTACGGGTGGGCCACCCTTATCTCAGGCATGTCCTGGATGATGACTATGGAGGCCCTCGGCCTGGCGGTGGCTATCACGGCCCCGGCCAGCGAGGTCTTGCCGGAGCCCATCGGGCCGTATATCAGGATGGGGACCTTGGCCTCGTTGAGGAGCCAGAGGAGGGCTGCCGCGCGGGCGCTCAGCATCCCCCTGGCCACGAGCTTGTGGAGGGTCCAGGGGTGCCTGGGGAACTTCCTGACCACGACCTGGGGCTCCCCGACGACGCCCAGGCTAGCCGTGAGCCTGTCCCCGCTCGGCAGCCTGGCCCCGTCTATGGCTGGCCTCCTAGCGTTGAGGGCCGCGCCAGCCTTGGAGGCCAGGCGCAGGGCCAGGCCGCGCACCTCCGCCTCCGGGAGCACGAGCGGCTTGCCGTTGACCGTGACTATGAGGTCGCCGTACTCCTGGTGCCTAACCAGCACTGGCCTGCCCGGGAGCACCCTGATGTCCGTCACCTTGGGGTCCGCCATGAGCGGGTATAGGGGGCCGTAGCCGCTGAGCTTGGCCCTCAGCCACTCGGCATCCGGCTCGGAGAGGCCGAGCCTGCGGGCCAGCCCTGACGCGAGGTCGCTCAGCCTCCCCTCGTCCACCAGGTCTGAGGGGTCTAGGTAGAAGGGGAGGGAGCGGAGCGCGCTGACGGCCCTCCTGCTGGGGTGAGGCGCTGTGACGCGGTACTCGCCCGAGCTCAGCACGGCTACCCTCACGCCCCCTCCGAGCTCGTACTCGTCTACCACCCGCGCCATCACTTATTCTATTTACTAATAATTTAAAAATTTCTCGGGGCAGGCGCGTCGGGGGGCTTCCGCCACTACACGCGTGAGGGCCGAGGGTGAGGGGGCCCGCGAGGTCGTGGACAGGGCCTTCAGCGAGTACGGGATCCGAGTCGAGCGCCGTGAGCTGATAACCCCCAGGCTCCTCAGGCTATGGCTATCGACAGGCCCCCATGAGCTGGCGCTCTACGCTCTAATCCAGGGCGAGAGCGGTGGGATGGAGGATGAGGTATGCAGGTCCCTTGGGGAGATAGGCGTCCCCTGCGCTCGGCCAGATCAAGTGCAGCACCTGGTGGCTAGGCAGTCGCTGAGGCTCGAGAAGGAGATGCCAGGCACCCTAGAGAGACCTCACTTGCGTTCCCTAATCACTGTAAGATGACTGGAGATCATCGCTCCATGAGTGTAAAAACTATGTGAGTTTAACTTTGGTTAGCCCCTGGCCACGACGGCCCCCCTGAACGGCTTGCTGTCCCTGCTGCCGTCGCTGAACGTCACCGTGATGGTTCCCTCGTAGGCCGTGCCGGGGGGAGCTGCCGCGGCAGCTCCCACACCTATGGCCTGCCTGCCGGGGTCGAGAGGC
>CAZCFI010000085.1:0-6772 GCA_964497915.1 uncultured Thermoproteales archaeon | reverse complement strand
GCTCACGCTGGGGGCGGGCGGGGCGTTCGAGGAGGCCAGGCCCGAGGAGGAGGTCGTCGACGAGTGGCTAGCGGCCTCAGAGGCCATAGCGCGCGAGGCCCGGGCTGGGAGCGGGTGCTACAGGGTCGTCGTCCTCGGCGGCGTTGACGTGGGGAAGTCGAGCTTCTCAGCCCTCCTGGCCAACTTCTGCCTCGAGAGGGGCCTGAGGGTGGCGGTGGTGGACGGGGACATAGGGCAGGCTGACGTGGGCCCGCCCTCGTGCGTCTCGCTAGCGCGCGTGGAGAGGAGGGTCGTCTCGCTGCGCGAGCTGGAGCCTGAGAGCATGCGCTTCATAGGCGTGGACAGCCCGGGCGCGGTCAAGCACCTCGTCGTGTGGGCGCTCCACTCGCTGGTCGACGACGCTGTGGCCGGGGGCGCCGACATCGTCATCGTCAACACGGACGGCTGGGTCTCCGGGCCCGGGGCGAAGGACTACAAGGTGGCGCTCGTCCAGGCCCTCGACCCCGACGCCGTGGTCGCCATACAGAGGTCTGGGGAGCTGGAGCACATACTGAGGTCCATCAGCTGGCGCCGGGTGCTCAGGGTGAGCTCGCCCAGGGCGGCGAGGAGGGTGCCGTTCGAGGAGAGGAGGTCGCTCAGGGAGTCGGGCTACCTCAGGTTCCTCCGGGGCTCCAAGGTCAGGGTCCTCAGGGACGTGCCCCTCATGTACTCCTACTCGCTGTCTGGGTCGCCGCTGCCAGAGGGGGTCGTGGCCATGATCAGCGAGGTGCTCGAGGCCCCAGTGGTCCACGCCGAGGCGTCGCCCGAGCACCTAGTCGTCGTCGTTGACGGCGAGGTGAGGTGCAGAGGGGGGAAGGTGGAGGCGCTCAGGGAGCTGTTAAGCTTCGGCGGCGTGGTCAGGATACTCAGGAAGGGGTTCGAGAGGGGCCTGCTGGTGGGCCTCCTAAGCGACGGGGTGAGGTGCGCAGCCATAGGCCTGCTCGAGGCCATCGACTACCGCGAGAGGGCAATCAAGGTCAGGACGGCCTATGAGGGGGAGGTGGCGGCCGTGGCGCTAGGCCGCGTCAGGCTGAGCGAGGACGGCAGGGAGCTGGAGAAGTTCAAGTCCCCGCCCCTGTGAGTGCCGCCGCCCCTCAGCGAGCAGCACTTGACTCCCTAGCCCTCCCAAGGGCTTCTATGCGGAGCGTCAGGCTAGCGATCCTGGACTGCGATAGGATCCTGTGGGACCACGAGGACGTGTCTTCCATGGAGCTGCCGCTCTCCAGGGCGTCGCGCGACGCGCTGGCCGACGCTGGAGGGGGCGCGCTGAGGCCCCACGAGGGCGCTCGAGAGTTTCTAGAGCTGGCTAAGGCTAGGGGGGTCGCGCTGGCTTGGCTAGCTGGAGCCTGGAGGAGCACGCGCTGGAGGCCCTCAGGGCGCTGGGCGTCTTGGAGCTCTTCGACGTGGTCGTGGCCGAGTTCCACCCCGCAAGGAGGAAATGGTCTGGAGGTTCTTCAGCGAGCTTAGGCGCAGGGAGCTGGAGGTGAGCGAGGGCGAGGCTGCCTACGTGGGCGACGGCAGGGAGGCGGCTGAGAGGGTCAGGCTGGCCTTCCCTAGGCTGAGGGCCATCGTGTACGGCGCTGACGTCGGGACTTCTGGAGCTGTCGGAGGCTCTGGGGCTAAAGGACTGCGCTACTTGAGCTCGCTCCTCGTGAAGATCATGAAGGACGCGGCGAGCGCGACGAGCGTGACCACGGCTAGGACCACTAGGCTCGTCGCGTTCCTAGCCAGCGCGTCCGCGAGCATCATGTCAACCGGAGCCGCCTGGCGGTAGCCCGCTATGAACCCTGCTAGCCTGTTGAAGTGGTGGTTCAGCGACAGGGAGAGCACGGCCTCCCTAACTGAGCTGAACTTGGCGCGGTACTCCCTGAGCTTGGCTAGATCCTGCTTGACCATGCCAGGCCTAAACCTTATCTTTGGCGGCGGGCCCACCACCGCTCTAGCGACGACCGTGGAGAGCACTGGGAGCACTACGAAGAACACTATGAGGAGCGCTATGCTGATGAGCGCGCTGGTCGAGGACTTCTTGAACACCGTCGAGCACAGGACTGACAGGGAGTAGTAGGCTAGTGCCAGGAGTATGGAGAGAGCCACGACCAGCGCTACCTTGACCACGTCCTGCTCGCTCAGCGTTATGCCGAGCATCACGACGGCGGAGCTCACCGAGGCAGCAGTGGCCACGGAGACAGCCAGGCTGATCGCTGCCACGGCTGCCAGGAACTTGCCGACTATGAACTCGTCCCTGAATATCGGCTGGGCTAGCACCATCCTGAGGGTCCCCCTCTCGTGCTCGCCGGAGACGGCGTCGAAGCCGAGGGCTATCCCGATCACCGAGGCCACCAGCGAGAGGTAGCCGACGAGGCTCCCGAGGACCATGCCCACGATGTTCTTGGGCATGGGCGCGCCTACCTCGCTGAACATCACGACGTAGCTCCCTATGGCGATGACGTAGGAGAGCACGAACGTCACCAAGATTACGATGAGCCTCTTGCTGCTCACCAAGTCCCTGAACTCCTTCTCGAAGACTGCTGAGATCCTCACTCAGCGCCACCCCCGCTGAAGTGCTCGTATATCTCTTCAATGCTGAGCTCTCTCTCAGCGTACCTGCGGATCCCGGCGCCTGCGTCGAGGAGCCTCCTCAGCAACGCCTCGCCGACGTCGCTCGAGGCCACGACCCTGATGACGGGGCCCTCCGCCCTCACCTCGACCACGCCCCCTAGCCCCCTCAGCTCGTCGAGGAGCCCCTCGTCAACGCTGCCCTTGACCTCCACCGTGTACGTGAGGGCGCCGCCCAGCACCCTGTCCCTGAGCTCGCTCAGCGGCCCCTGAGCGACGATCCTCCCCCCGACCATGACCGTGACGTCGGTGAAGAGCCCCCCTATCTCGCGGAGCAGGTGGGTGCACATCACTATGGTCTTGCCCCCCCTCACCAGCTCCCTGACGAGCCCCCTGAACTCCCTCACCGCCCCTGGGTCGAGCCCCATCGTCGGCTCGTCGAGTATGAGTATCTCGGGGTCCTTCAGGAGGGCCTGAGCTATGCCCAGGCGCTGCTTCATGCCCCTGGAGAACCCCTTGACCTTCTTGTCAGCGGCGTCGCTCAGGCCCACGACCTCCAGCACCTCCCTTATCCTCTCGCCCGCCTCGCTCCCCTTCAGGCCGTTGAGCTTGGCTATGTAGGCGAGGTTCTCCCTCGCCGTCATGTCGCCGTAGAACCCGTAGCCCTCAGGCAGCAGGCCCACCCTCTCCCTGATCTCCCTCGACTCCCTGACTATGTCGTGCCCCAGCACCCTGCCAGTGCCTGAGGTCGGGACGGTCAGGCCGACGAGCATGGAGATTAGTGTAGTCTTGCCGGCGCCGTTGGGGCCGACTATGCCGTGCACCGAGCCCCTCCTCACCACTAGGTTCGCCCTGTCCACGGCCACCACCTTGCTGGCGCCCCTCCCGTAGACCTTCGTCAGCCCCTCAGTGACTATGACCTCCTCCAACTAGGTCACCTCCTCCCGTACTTGCGGTACGCTAGGGAGACGACCATGAGGGCCACCATTAGCACGGCTAGCGCCACGTACACCATCTCGCTCCTCTGGTACAGCGACACCCTCAGCTGCCTGACCTCGGACTCCACCTGGTCGGAGACCACCTTCACGGTCAGGTAGTAGTCGCCCGCGTTGAGGTCGCTGGAGCAGCCTAGGGTCATCGTGAACGTGACGGTCTCCCCCGGCCTTAGGGACTCAACGCAGCTCGGGGACACGGAGACGTTGAAGCCCTCCGGCACGTGCGTGACCGCTAGCCTCACGTTCGTCAGCTCGTTGGCGCCGCTGTTCTCGACCACCAGCTGGTACACCGCCGTCCCGCCTATGGGCATCTCAGTGCTGAACACCTCCGTCTTGTACGATATCTCGTACTTGCCCAGGACATTGAGGCCCAGCTGCACCCCCACCTCGTGGCCGCCCCTGGTCCTCGCGATGAAGTAGAACTGCCTCATCACCGGCTCCTCGCCGTAGGGCACCCTCACCACCAGGAACACCTTCTTAGTCCCTCCGGCGGGTAGGTAGATGCTGGATATCACGTTGCCCTCCGCGTCCTGAATCCTCCAGAAGTAGCCCTCGGGCAGCCCCTCGACCCTGAGGTCCACGATGGCGTCTCCGGTCCCGACGTTGGAGAGCGATATCCTGAACTTAGCCTGGGAGCCTGAGTAGGCGTCGATGACCGGCGTCTCGGCGCTGGCGCTCACCAGCGGCCGCCCGCTCTCCACGTAGGCCACCAGGGTTAGCGAGTCGCTTACATTGAACTCGTGGCCGAGCCCCCGCATCTCGCCGCTGAGCACTATCTCGTAAGACCCCCCCTTCACGTCAGGCGGCGGCCTGCACCAGACCCTGAGCGAGGCGGACTTGTGAGCCTCGAGTATCAACCCCTTGACCCTCTCGCCAGAGCCGGCCAGTATCGAGGCCTCCCAGTCCCTGGGCAGGGACAGATTGAGCTCCACGTAGACGTCGGTCCCGAACGGGTTCACGACCCTGACGTTGAACTTGACGTCGTCGCCGGGCAGGAAGACCTTGGCTGGGAAGTCGCAGAGCAGGAACTCGACCTCAGGCTTGTACACGCTGACCGTCATGCTCTCGCTCACCGGGTAGCCGCACGAGGGCGTCAGGGTGAGGTTGACGATGTACTCGCCGGGCTCGTAGCAGGGCCCGACGACGAGGGTCAGGGTCCTCTTCTCACCGCCCCTCAGGGCGAAGCTCCTCACCTCGACCCCGGAGTAGACCAGCTTGGCTGGGACCTCGCTGCTGACCGTCGCATTGCACGAGATCTCAACCTCCCCCCCGTTCTCCACGCTTAGGGGGACCTCGACCTCCTCCCCCATGGCCACGCGCAGGTGGGACGGGAACGCTGACAATGCTATCGCGTTCTCCAGCGCTATCAGGCCTAGGTCGACGGAGCTGCCGGGGCTCACCTTCACGGTGCGGGTGTACGTGGCGAAGCCCTCCTTAACTATCTTGACGGAGTAGGTGCCCGGCTCCAGCTCCGCGTAGAATATGCCGCTGCTGAGAGTCCTTATCGTCTTCACCAGCAGGCCACCGCTGCATATCTCTATCACGGCTCCTTTGACGGGGTTGCCCTGGGGGTCGACGACTATCCCGCTGACGGAGCCCCTGAACCTAGGCTGCCCCTCGAGCGCGACCGCGGTCAGCGCTAGTAGCGAGACCGCTACCAGGGCCAGCGCTGCCCTGCCCAACGGCCCTCACCCACTCCCACGTGCGGAGAGTGGGATAATAGCTTGATTAATGTTCTATGCATAGAACGCGCGGAGCGGCGGCGCGCTCAGCGGGGGCAAAGAATAAAAATCGACGCTGGTAGTCTCTTCCAGCGCAGCAAGGGTAGGAGCATGATACTCCCCGATCACGAGATACTGGAGGCCGTCAGGAGGGGCGACATAAGGATAATCCCCTTCAACCCCGACAACGTCGGGCCGTGCTCCGTCGACCTCACGCTGGCCGACGAGTTCGCCATCTTCAAGAGCGGCTCGGTCATAGACCCGATGGACGCCTCGAGCGTGAGGTGCGGCGTGGAGGTCGTGAGGACTGGGGGGGAGCCCTTCCTCATAAGGCCCGGTCAGTTCGTACTCGCTAAGACCGCTGAGAGGGTGGCGCTCAGCAAGGGCTACGCGGCCACGCTGGAGGGTAGGAGCAGCATAGCCAGGCTGGGGATAGTGGTCCACGCCGCGGGCCTCGTCAACCCTGGGACTGGGCTCAGGGAGCCAAAGCCCCTAGTACTCGAGATATTCTGCCAGAACAGCTCGTCGGTCAAGCTCTACCCAGGCATGAGGATAGTCCAGATAATATTCCACAGGCTGTCCTCGGAGGCTCGAGTGGGGTACGACGAGAGGAGGCGCTCGATATTCGTGAGGGGCGACGTCTGGCTGGGCTTCGGCAGGTAGCAAACCGATTTCTATGGGAGCCGCTAGACCCAGAACGTGCCGCTCCCAAGGGCTCCAGTGGTGGTGGAGGCCTCAGCCCCCTCGTCGATAGCTAACCTAGGCTGCCTGTTTGACTTAGCGGCGATGGCCGTCGACTACGCCAGGGACTTAGTGAGGGTGAGGGTCGAGAGAGGTGAGGGCCTCACGGTCAAGTCCCTGGACCCCTCAGTCCCCGGCGGCGAGCGCAACACGGCGCACGGGGCGGCGCTCGCGGTCCTCAGGAAGGCGGGCCTCTCGGCGAGCGACGTGAGGGTCGAGATCGAGGTCGCGAAGGGCGTCGAGCCGGGGGTGGGCCTGGGCTCCTCGGGGGCTACAGCCGCCGCAGCCGCGTACGCCTTAAACGAGGCCCTGGGATCCCCCCTCTCCACGGCGGAGCTCGTCGAGGCCGCGGGAGAGGGCGAGGCTGCGGCGGCCGGCACTCCCCACTACGACAACGTGGCCGCCAGCCTGCTCGGGGGGATAGCGGTGGTCGTCAGCAGGTCCCCGCTGCGCGTTGTGAGGCTGGAGCCGCCTGAGGGACTCCTAGTGGTCATAGCCGTCCCGAGGGGGGCGGTCGAGGTGCCCGAGGAGCGCAAGACCGAGTTCTTCAGGAGCGTCCTACCGAGCCACGTTACCCTATGGGAAGCAGTCGAGCAGTGCAGCGCGGCCGCTGAGTTCCTAGTGGGGCTCACGCTCGGCGACCTCGAGGCCCTGGGGAGGGCCGTCTCGCGCGGGGGCGTGGTAGAGGCGAGGAGGGGGCGGCTGATCAGGGGGTACTGG
>CAZCFI010000084.1:0-6826 GCA_964497915.1 uncultured Thermoproteales archaeon | reverse complement strand
CCCTTAAGCCCCTCGAGGTAGGCGGCGGACAGCACCTCCACCTCCCTCCCCCTCCACACGTTGGGCGTCTTGGCGTAGACCACCGAGACTAGGGCTGCCTGCTCCAGGATCCTCGTGGGGAACGTCGCCTCCCGTTGGATGCCGACCTTCAGGAAGGCGGAGCTGCTGCTCTCCGGGTAGATCAGGACGTAGTGGAACCTGGGGGCGGTGCACCTCGTCTGGTACAGCCCGCTCTTCACGCACTTAGCCGACTTCGGGGCCTCGCTCTCGCGGCACTGGGGCTCCCCCAGCATGCACCTCAGGCTCGGCATGTCCAGGGCGCACCTCCCGCATATGGGGATCCTGCCAGCCCTCTTCTGGATCATGTTGAGGCAGTAGCTGCCGTCCAGCTTCTTGAACGTGCAGTAGCTAGCGTGCCCAGCCCTCACCCTGACTCTGCTCCCCAGGGGGATCTCGACGAGCCTGACGTCGCGCGCCTTTAGGTCTGCTAGCTCTACTAGGGGTAGCACTTTCTCCGGCTTGGTGAGGAGCGAGTCGCGCGCCCTCTCCCAGGATAAGCGGGTGCAGACTCCCCTCACCCTCATCGGCCCGCCCCGTGACCCAGAGAGCGCCGTGCCCTATAGGCCTTGCGATGCCGCTCGCGTGCGCAGGCGCTGATGGGCGCATCGGGGCCGCCCTCGCGCGACCACTGGGTAGCCCTCGCCCATAGGGCTAAGCGGCTCGCAGAGGATGGTGCCCTCTCGAGGCACGCGCCGGTGCCTCAACGCTGCTGAGCACCTCACAAGCCCCCCTCAAGGGCTACTCTCGCGCCCCCTGGCTGGGGAGGCTAGTGCGCGGCTGCGCACGCGCTTCAGACAGGCGACTTTATTAGGGCGCTCAGCGACTTATGCAGCGTGAGCGAGGTGACGCCTTCTCAGGAGCTCCTCAGGAAGTGGGAGGAGGAGGACCGCGAGGCCAGGGAGATTAGGAGGAGGTCCGCCGACTGGGACTTCATAAGGAGGCAGCCGCCGAGAGTCAGGGCTGCGCTGATATACTTCATCGAGAGGGGGGACAGGTACGTGGCCGCCAAGATAGCCGGCCTCACGGTCGACGAGTTCAACGAGATAAGGATGAGGGCTAAGATACCCGTGGTGGTCTAGCGAGAGAGCGGCCACTTAGCGCCCGGAGGCGTGGCTCGATGAGAGGGGTCGTGGACGCCTGCTTCCTGATAGACTGGTCGAGGTTCAGGAGGAGGCGCATACTGGAGGAGCTATTCGACGTGCTACTAGTGCACGAGGAGGTCCTGGGGCAGGTGAGGTCGGAGGTCACGGTGGAGTACGCCTCGAGCCTCCTAGCAAAGGGGGTGCTCAGGCTCTACCCGTGGTCAGAAGCTGACGAGGTGGAGTTCGTGACCCTGAGAAGCCAGGTCTCCTCTAACTCCAGGATACCCTCGCTCGAGAGGCCCGACCTGCTCTGCTTGATAATAGCCTACAACAGCGGGGCGGTGCTGCTGAGCGAGAACGTGGGGGTGCACAGAGTGGTCGAGTACCACCCCAAGTACTCACGCGTGAGGGTGTGGACGGCGCTGGACGTGATCGAGCAGTCTGTGTACAGGGGGCTCGTGGAGGTTCAGAGCGAGGCGGACTTCTTACGCGTAGTGAAGGAATATGAGTTAGACACCCACCACAGATTTAGGAGGGACAGGATAGAGAGATCGGTCGGACGCGTGAGAGCGTGGTTGAGAGGGTAAGGCCTCCGAAGAGCCTCCTCAGGAAGTGGGAGGAGGAGGACCGCGAGGCCAGGGAGATTAGGAGGAGGTCCGCCGACTGGGACTTCATAAGGAGGCAGCCGCCGAGAGTCAGGGCTGCGCTGATATACTTCATCGAGAGGGGGGACAGGTACGTGGCCGCCAAGATAGCCGGCCTCACGGTCGACGAGTTCAACGAGATAAGGATGAGGGCTAAGATACCCAGCGTCACCTAGCCTCGTCGGCACTTGCGCCTCTTCCGCGCTTCTAAAGCTCATCATCTCGCCGCTCGGAACACGCTAGTGCGTGGGCAGCAACCCACTCTAAGCATCGTCGAGGGCGCGGTCTCAGGCGCTGCAGATAGGCGTCCCGTACGTCAGGCCTTACCTCGCGCCCTAAGGCGGTAGAGAGCCACTAGCAAGTAGAGCGAGGCGAGCGCCACGCCCAGCAGGAAGTTATTGACCGGAATCACGTCGATGATGCAGTCAGCTATTAAGTCTCCGTCCCTGTCGTGGAGCGTGACCACGCCGCCTAGGTCTAGCAGCAGGCAGTTGAGTGAGATGCGGGCTGGCGCCCTCACCTTGAGCAACACCGTGACGTTCACCTCGTTCTCGCCCGGTCTAAGGCTATCGGCGTAGTGGTGAAGCACTATTGTGCAATGATAGTTAAATAGGCTGTTTCCTGGCCCAGCTATTACTAGGGCGTCTAATGGTCCTAGCACAACCCGCTTGCCATTAAAAGATATGTACACCATCGGCTCAAGCTTCCAGTGCCTTACGCATGTTATATTCTCAATCGTGACGACATACTCGGTCTCGCGTACTAAGCTCACTAAGCTGAACGTTAAATGCAGCTCGTAGAGCCTCGGGTCTCCGGGCAAGTCAAATATTCCAGTCCTTACCAACCTAAAGGTATAGTTGCCCATGCATAGCTCCCCGCCAGCCACGAAGCCTCTCATCCCGACCAGATAATCTGGCACTCGCGGGCTGACGAAGGCTCCACGTGGCCCGATAGGCATCCAACCCAGTAGTAGTTGGTAGGCTAACGGAGCTCCCACAGGCGAGACCAGCAATATGAAAGATAGGGCTACCTGTTTCCCGTTCATGGCAAGCCCCCACGCCACAGGCAGCCCCCTCCGTAGTTTGAATGTGACGGAGGGCACCCAGTTATAGGGATGTATGGTAAATGTACTATTATTACTGCAATCATTGCTACAATTAATAAGGCTCTAATTGCTCTCATGGTATGTCCTCTATCTAAAAAACGATTTAAATCTTGCTAAAATAAATTGTTATGTTGAGACCCTATCTTGATTCTATGCAGGAAGGGCATATAAAGCATAGTTCAATCACGATACTGGCTAGAGCAAACCACCGTGATGAGACACGCAGGCACTGACCGGTGATGTGCCCGCTCAGCTGAGGAGCGAGGAGAGATAAAGAAGTTTGTCAGGCCCGCCTCCTACGCGCAGCAATGACGGCGACGATTACCGCAGCGACCGCGACGACTACTAAGTACGGCAGGTAGGCCTCCACGCCCGCGGGCCTCTTGGCCGTCACCTTCACAACCTCCTCGACGGCCTTGTGGTTCGCTGCCCTCACGATGACCTTGATCTCGTAGGCCCCCTCCCTCGTAGCCCTCAACTTGAACTCGTGCGCCACGCTCCTCCCGGCCTCAAGCGACGGCCACCTCTGGCTGGCGCTCCTCGGCTCAATGCCCTCGGGGGCTGACAGCTCGGCGACGACGGACCTCGCGGTGCCGTTGCCCTCGTTGCTGACACGCACCGTCAGCTTGAACTCCCTACCCACCTCGACCTCGCGCTCGCACTCTACGCTAACCGCCAGCTTGGGCACCCTGACCTCGGGCACTACGTAGCTCACGACGAGCTCTGCGCTCTCGCCGACGTTGCCGGCGAAGTCCGTGGCTACGGCCTTCAGCTTCACCTCCTTAGCCCTCAGCGGTGGTATCCTCGCCTGGTAGGTGCTGCCCCTAACGTGCTCGGCTCGTACCTCCCTCGCGCCCGCGGGCGTCTCGTAGACCAGCTTCACAGACTCGACTCCGTAGCCCTCGTCAACGGCCTTGATGTAGACCATCACCGAGTCCTTGCCCGAGACCGGCCTCCTCGGGGTGTACATCATGATGCTGACCTCTGGGGGCGTCTCGTCCTCGTAGCAGGCCGCCGTCAGCTTGAACTCCTCGCCCGGCTTGACTCTAACCACGGCCCTCACTAGGTGGAGGGCCCCGTAGCTGAGCACCTCCCGCCCTAGCACCCTATCGACGTCACCGTAGAGCTCGTACTCACTGGCTGGGACCGAGCCGTTGACGTAGTAGCACACTGTGAGGTTCTCGATGGCCAGCTCGAAGCCGGGGGCGACTGACACCTTAACCGTGCACGCCTTCAGCTGGGGGTCGCTGACGTAGGCCACCTTGAGGAGGTCTATGTTGAAGCTCGAGAAGCCAGCCAGCGGGTTCTTGCCGGGGACCCCTAGCTGGAGTACCTCGCCCCTGTCGCTCAGCCTTATTATCCTGAAGCCCCTGTAGTCGCCGGACCTGATTCCAGCGCACGTCGTCGTGGTGGTCACGAACCACGTCCTGTCGTTGTAGAGGACTGTAGCGTCCCCGTGGACGTGGCCAGCGAGCACTAGCGTCACGTTGTACTCCTCTATGAGCCTCAGCAGCTCCTTAGCCGAGTCCATGTGGTCGCGCCAGCTGCTGTACACGTTCCTGATCTTCTCGACCTCCCTCCAGGACCCCCTGACCCTGCCGAATGTCGCGTAGTTGAAGAGCGGGTGGTGCATGAGGAGCACCTTCACCTTGTCCCTGTGCTCGGAGAGCACGCCCTCGAGCCACCTGAGCTGAGCGGAGTCCAGGAATCCCTCAAGCCCCGTGTCGAGCCCGACCAGGAGGAAGCGGCCTATGACCCTGTACCACGTGGCTGGCCCGATGTAGACGCCGTAGTACCGCTCCCTGAAGCTGGCCTCGTCCGTCTGCGCGTGGTCGTGGTTGCCGGGGATTATGAAGGTCGGCTTGCGAGCCCTGTTCGTGATCTCCCTGAACAGCCTGAGGGCTGGCACGTCGCTGCCGACATCCACGTCGTCGCCCGTGATGACCGCGAACATCACGGGCAGGTTGTTGAGCAGCATTATAGCCGCCTCGTAGCGCGAGCTGCTCCTGCCATCGACCTTTATGTCGATGTGTATGTCGGTGAAGTGCAGGAAGACTAGCTCTGAGGGCCACTCGCTGAGCACCCAGACGCTCCTGGGGCTCGCCAGCAGCTCGCCGCCGCACCTTACGTACAGGTCGTACAGGCCGCTGGCCGTGTCAGCGGGGACGGAGAAGTTCAGCAGGAGGTAGCTGCCCTCGGTCGCCGTGGAGACTAGCGTGAGGGTCACGTTTGAGCCCGGGGCTAGGAGCCAGGCGCCCTCGACTCCGACTGACGCCTCAGCCAAGACCTTGGCGACGAAGTGCCCCCCGGCGAGCACGGGCATCGGCACGGAGTAGAGGGGGTCGACGATCCTCAACCTGAGGGCGCTGAGCGCGGTCTGGGGCAGGGGGGCTGCGAGCGCTACGGCGAGGAGGGAGGCGGTCAGTAGAACTAGGGCCACCCTACGCCTGGTCAAGGCTCTCCCCAGCTACCTACCAGAGAGCGAGCTAATAAAGGTAAGGCTCAAGCAGGCCTAGACCGCGGCCTCGAACTCGACCTCCTCCCAGCCCTTGGCTGGGAACACTATGACGTTCTCGGGCCTTATGTAGAGCCTGACCACAGTCCCGCTCTTGATACCAGCGTCTGGGTCGACGTAGGCGGTTATGGCCTGGGGGCCGACTCTGACCCTGAGCTGGGTGAAGGGGCCTAGGAACATCGTCAGCTCCACGACCCCCTCCATCACGTTGGCTCGTGGCTCCTCGTCCAGCGAGAAGTCCTCAGGCCTCATTATGGCGACCGCGTCCTCGCCCGCGCTCAGCTCGGAGCCCTCTGAGGGCCTGCCCAGGAGCTCCACGCCCCCGGGGGCCCGCACCTTCACCCAGCCGCCCTCAGTGCCATCGACCCTGCCCCTCAGCAGCGTGCTCCTCCCGATGAACGTGGCGACGAAGAGGTTCCTCGGGTGCATGTAGACCTCCATCGGCGGCCCCACCTGCAGGATCCTGCCCCTGTTCATGACGGCTATCCTGTCCGACAGGCTCATGGCCTCCTCCTGGTCGTGGGTGACGTAGATTGTGGTTATGCCGAGCTCCCTCTGTAGCTTCTTCACCTCCTCCCTCATCCTAAGCCTCAGCTTGGCGTCGAGGTTGCTGAGGGGCTCGTCAAGCAGGAGCACCCTCGGCTCGACGACGAGGGCCCTCGCCAGCGCCACCCTCTGCTGCTGGCCGCCGCTCAACTGGAGCGGGTACCTGTCCTCCAGGCCCTCGAGGCCCACGAGTTTCAGGACCTCCTTGACCCTCCTCTCTATCTCCCTCTTGGGCAGCTTCCTGAGCCTCAGGCCGTACGCCACGTTGTCGAACACTGACATGTGGGGCCACAGGGCGTAGTTCTGGAACACCATCGCGCAGCCCCTCTCGTACGGCTTCTTGAACGTCACGTTCTCGTCGTCGAAGAAGACCTCGCCCTCGTCTGGGAACTCGAAGCCAGCTATCACCCTCAGCGTCGTCGTCTTCCCACAGCCGCTAGGCCCCAGCAGCGTGAACAGCTCTCCGTGCTCTATCTCCAGCGACACCCTGTCAACGGCCACTACCTTGCCGAACCTCTTGGTGACGCTCTTGAGCGTGACCCTGGTCACTCCGCCCCCCTCCTACACACCTATGTAGGCGTACCTCTGCTTTAATACTATGTTGGTCAGCGTGATGACCGTCAGCTGGACGGTCATCAGCAGGACGCCGAGCGACGCCACCACGTAGGGCCCCTCGACCCTGCCGAGGTAGTCCATCATTATGAACGTTATCGGCCCCTGGTGCTGCTCGCCCAGCCCCCCAAGGCCGCCGAGGGTGATGCTCGTGCTGACCTCGCTCATGCAGTAGACGAAGCTTATCAGGGCGCCGCTCACGACGTTGAGCCCTATCATCGGCAGCACGATGCTCCTTATCGTCCTGAGCCTAGTGGCGCCC
>CAZCFI010000083.1:0-6835 GCA_964497915.1 uncultured Thermoproteales archaeon | reverse complement strand
CCTCAGGGCTGATGGGGGGCGCTCGAGCTCAGCTCCAGTGAGCTTGGCCAGCGCTTCCGCCACCACGTCAGGGCTCAGCTCGCCCCGCCTTGGCAGCAGGTCCTTCCCGTGGACCTCCACGTCGCGCCCCGCGATGGCCCTTACCTGGAGCTCGAGGAACGGCTCAACCTCCTCGACGACGAGCACTGCGCGCACGGCCTCAGCCAGCTTCCCCACGAGACCCCTCGGCACGGGGTACACTGACGCCAGCTTCAGGAAGGCGACCTCGTCGCTGACGCCGAGGCGCTCCGCGGCCTCCAGGGCGTACAGGTAGGAGGCGCCGCTCGCCACGACGCCCACGTCCTCGTCCCCATCGAGCTTTAGCCTGTTGTACTTGAAGGCCTCGTGCAGCTCTGAGAGGCGCTCGAGCCTCCTGAGGGCCTCCTCCTTGAGCCTCCTGGCGTTGACGGGGAGGAGGGTCCACCTCCACTCCCTCTCCAGCGAGCCCCTCCTAGACCTCCTGGGCACCGGCCCGAGCTCGACGCGCCCCCTCGTGTGGGCCAGCCTCGTGGTTATCCTGAGGAGGACTGGGGTCCCGCACTCCTCCGAGACGTCGAAGAGGTCGCGGGTTAGGTCCTTAGCCTCCTGGGGGTCTGAGGGCTCGTAGGCCGGGATGTAGGAGAGCATTGAGTACAGCCTGTTGTCCTGCTCGTTCTGCGAGCTGTGGCAGCTCGGGTCGTCAGCGCTCACAACGACGAGGCCCCCCTTGGCCCCGGAGTACCCCAGGCTCATCAGGGTGTCGGCCGCCACGTTTAGGCCCACGTGCTTCATGGCCGCCAGCGCCCTGAGGCCCGCCATGGACGCGGCGGCCGCCACCTCTAGCGCGACCTTCTCGTTGGACGACCACTCCACGTAGATGCCCAGGTCTCTCGCCACTCCGGACAGTGCCCCCACTATCTCCGTCGCCGGGGTGCCCGGGTAGGAGGCGGCCACGTCCACCCCAGCCTCGATCGCCCCTCTGGCCACCGCCTCGTCCCCCAGCAGCAGCCTGACCTCGCCCTCGCCGCCCAATATGCCAGTCATCACGCCGACCACGCGAGGTCCCCGTGACCATAGATGCCACGCACGTAATTGGCTTTGCGCCTCAGCTGGCAGCCCTTTTTAGTGCGTCTGCTGACTGTAGTAAGGGGCCGCGAATGAGGAGCCTGGACTGCATCTTCAACCCGAGGTCAGTCGCGGTCATTGGGGTCTCGCGCGAGGAGGAGAAGCCTGGCCACGTCATCTTCAGGAACATGCTCGACAACGTGAGGAGGGGAGCGGCTAGGTTTAGGCTCTACGGCGTCAACCCGTTCGTCAGCGAGGTGCTCGGGGCCAGGATGTACAGCTCCGTGCTCGACATCGACGACGAGGTCGACCTGGCGATAGTCGTGGTGCCAGCGAAGGTCGTCCCCAGGGTGATGGAGGAGTGCGGGCGCAAGGGGGTCAGGGGCGCCGTGGTCATATCCGCTGGGTTCAGCGAGGTCGGGAACGTCGAGTTGGAGGAGGAGGTCAGGAGGATAGCTGCTAACTACGGCATGAGGCTCGTCGGGCCCAACTGCCTGGGGGTCTTCGACCCCCACAGCGGCGTCGACACAATATTCCTCCCCTACACCAAGAGGCTGAGGAGCGGTGAGGAGTTGGTCTCAGCGCCGAGGCCGCGCAGGGGCTTCGTCGCCGTCGTGAGCCAGAGCGGCGCCCTCGGCCTGGCGATGCTCGACTACATGGCTGGCGAGGGCATAGGCGTCAGCAGGTTCGTCAGCTACGGTAACAAGGCCGACGTGGACGAGTGCGACTTGGTGGAGTATCTAGCGGAGGACGAGGAGACCAGGGTCGTGCTCCTCTACCTGGAGAACGTCAAGAGGGGGCGGAGGTTCATCGAGGTCGCCAGGAGGGCCTCCCTAGTCAAGCCGCTCGTCGCGCTGAAGGCTGGCAGGACGGGGGCTGGCGCCAGGGCCACCCTCTCGCACACAGGTGCCCTAGCTGGCGTCGACGAGGTCTACGACGCCGCGTTCAGGAGGTGCGGCGTCGTGAGGGCTGGTAGCCTGGAGGAGCTGCTCGACATGGGCAAGGCGCTGGCCTACCAGCCCCCAGCCCGAGGCCCCAGGGTCGCGATCCTCACGGACGGCGGGGGGGCTGGCGTGCTGGCCGCCGACGAGGCCGAGCTGCAGGGGCTGGAGGTGGTCAAGTTAAGCAGCGAGACCCTCAGGCGCTTCGAGGAGCTCAAGAGGGAGGGCGTCCTGCCCCCGTTCGCCGCCACTGGCAACCCGGTCGACATCACGGGGTCGGCCACCACCGAGATGTACGAGGCGTCGCTTGAGCTCCTGCTGAGGGACAGCAGGGTTGACGCGGTCGTCCTGATAGCGCTCCACCACATCCCGGGGATTCCCAGCATCGAGGAGCTCGTCGAGAGGACTGCTGGCGTCGCGGCTAAGTTCAGGAAGCCCGTGGTCGTCGCCACCATAGGGAACTCGGAGGCCGTCAGGTTCCTGAGGAGGTACTACGAGGAGCACTTCGTGCCCGCCTACCCCTCGCCCGAGAGGGCCGTGAGGGCGCTTAAGGCGCTGGTGGCCTACGGCACCTACCTGAGGAGGGCTGGCGTCCTCGAGGGCCGACTCAGGGAGTGGGAGCCGCCAGCCCGGGCCGCCTGAGCACCACCCTGGCGTCGGCGACCTTGCAGCCAGAGCCCTCTGGCAGGACGAAGACCGGGTTCATGTCGAGCTCCCTCACCACGTCCCTGAGCTCCCACACCATCTGGGAGGCCCTCGATATCAGGCGGCAGAGAGCCCCGACATCAGCCCTGGGCCTCCCCCTGTACCCCGTCAGCACCCTGAAGGACTTCGTCCTCGAGACCATCTCGAGGGCCTCCGCCTCCGTCACCGGGGCTATCTCGAACGCCACGTCCCTGAACAGCTCGACTAGCACGCCCCCCAGGCCGTACATCACGACTGGGCCGAACTGGTCGTCCACGTAGCCTCCAACTATGGCCTCGTAGCCGCCCTCCACCATCTCCTGCACCACAACCCCCCTGAGCCTCGCGTGGGGCACCTTACTGCGGACCGCCTCCACGAGCCTCGAGTAGGCTACCCTCACATCAGCCGGGCTCGAGAGGCCCACGGCCAGCCCGCCCACGTCTGACTTGTGGAGCACGTCGGGCGAGGCCACCTTGAGGACGACGGGGTACCCTATCTCCTCGGCGTGAGCGACAGCCTCGTCAGGGCTCCTGGCCAGCCTGGTCTCGCACACCTCGATGCCGTAGTTGGAGATGAGCGTGAGGGACTCGTAGACGTCCAGCGCCCGCCTGCCCTCCGAGATGGCGGCCCTCAGTACGTCACCTGCCGAGCCGATTGGCAGCACCCGGAGTCACCATTGGGGGCTCCTTAGAAAAACCTAGCGCCCCTCACACGAATATGCTGAGGAGGAGCTGGCTCCTCTTGTCGAGCCTGAAGAAGTTCTCCACGCAGTAGACGTTGCCGTTGACGTCCTTGATCACGACCTTGCCGTTGCTCAGGAACCTAGTGCACGAGCTCCACGTCTCGAACTTCACGACCCCCCTGTCCGTCTCTACTAGCCACTCGTAGCGCCCCCCGCGCGACGATACGCGGATAATCCTCTTGACCCTCGGGGTGAAGTATATGACGCCCAGAGCCCTCTCGAGCAGCTCCCTCGACCTCTCGTCGAGCCTCCTGTAGTCCCTGATGATCCCTATCTCCTCGTCGCCAGGGCCGTAGAGTATGACGCACTCGGGGTGCGTGTACGGGAAGGGCCTCCTCGGCCTGACGCCAGCGTGGAGCGCGCCGTCCACCTCGACGTCGACGGTGTCCGTGCGCACGCTCACCACCCTCACCCTGCTGGGGTCGAGGATCCTCAGCTTGGCGACCCACTCCTCTATCCCCACGGCCCTCACCTCGCCACGACCCTGCGCCCCTCGGCGAAGCCAGCGAACTGGGCCTCGAACAGCCTCCTGTAGAGGCCCTCGGCCCTCATCAGCTCGTCGTGCGTGCCCTGCTCAACGACGGCGCCCTTGTCGAGCACGACTATCTTGTCGACCCTCCTGAGCGTGGATAGCCTGTGGGCTATCACTATGGTCGTCCTGTTCCTCGTGAGGTTCTCTATGGCCTCAGTGACGTCCCTCTCCGTCAGGGCGTCGAGCGAGGACGTCGGCTCGTCCAGTATCAGTATCTTGGGGTCCCTCAGGAGGGCAGCCGCTATCGCTATCCTCTGCCTCTCGCCGCCCGACAGCCTGCCCCCGCACGAGCCGACCTCAGTGTCATACGCCTCGGGCAGCTTCATTATGAAGTCGTGCGCCCTCGCCGCCTTGGCGGCCGCTATTATCTCCTCGAGCGTCGCCCCCTCCTTGCCCACCGCTATGTTCTCGGCTATCGAGGCGTTGAGCAGTATCGGGTTCTGCATCACCACCGCGATCTGCCTCCTCAGGCACTCGGGCCTGACCTCCCTCACGTCGACGCCGTCTATCAGCACCCTGCCCCTCTGCGGGTCGTAGAGCCTGAGGAGGAGCTTGGTGAGCGTGGTCTTGCCCGAGCCGCTGGGCCCCACTATCCCCACGTGCTCGCCAGGCTCGACGGTCAGGCTCACGCCCTTGAGGGCGTAGTGGACGCCGTCGTAGGTGAACCAGACATCCCTCAGCTCCACCCTGCCCACGATCTCGACGTCGCGGCCGCCCTCGCCCTCAGCCTCCTCTGGCTCAGCCTCTAGGATCTCGAACATCCTCTCCCCAGCCACGACGACGTGCTGCACGAGCCTCAGGTGGTTGGCGAGGTCGTTCACGGGCCTGTAGAACTGCCACATGTAGCTCGCGAACGCAGTCAGGGTGCCCAGCGTCAGGGAGCCGCTCAGCACCTGGAGGCCGCCCATCCACCAGACCAGCAGGTTGCTCACCGTGAACGAGAGGCCTATGAGGGGCCAGAACTTCTGCTCGTTCTTGAAGACCTCGGCGTTCGAGGCGACGAACTCGTCCAGGCTCTCCCTGAACTTGGCCACGACGTCGCGCTCCCTGCCGAGGGCCTTGAGCAGAGCCACCGCCGACAGGCTCTCGGAGAGTGTCGAGACCACGTTCGACCACTTGCGCCACATCTTGTGGTAGTACTTGGGCATGACCCTCCTGTACAGCGCGGTCCCTGCGATCGACGCCGGCACTGGCAGCAGGGCCACGCAGCTCAGCTGCGGGCTCATGGAGAGCATTATGGCGCCGACGAAGGCCATCATCGCGGCGTCGAGCAGCATGTTGCTGATCCCCTGGGTGAGGAAGTAGAGGACGCGGTTCACGTCGTCGAGTATCCTCGACATTATGGCCCCCCTGGGGAACCTGTCGTGGAACTTGAGCGACATCCTCTGCACGCGCTCGTACATTGCCGCCCTCAGCCTGACGGCGAGGCCCTGGTTGAGCCTCAGGAGGACGTAGGAGCGCGCCACGCCCAGGGCCGTTAGGGAGGCGTTGGCGCCGAGGAGCCCCAGGATCACCAGGGGCAGCTTCTCCAGGTTGTCCCTGGGCACGAGGACCTCGTCTATCAGCACCTTCATCAGGTAGGGCGGCAGGAGGCCCACTAGCGTCGTTGCGATGGAGAGGGCTGAGGCCGCGGCCACGAGGCGCCACATGGGCCTGGTGAACCCCAGGAGCTTGAGGAGCACGCCCCTGCGGCTCGCGCGCGAGCGGGCGCGGCGCTCGCCCTCCCTGGCCAGGTGCCTCCTGAGGAACTCGTAGGGTATGCCGTGGAGGGTCATGTCGTTTATGAGGGTGGCCACCCTCTCGAGCTGCTCCTTCCTGCCCTTGGTGGCAGCCGCGGCGCTGACCTCGCCGCCCCTAGTCCTGAGCGAGAGCACCAGGCACCCCAGGTAGGCCCTGAGCTCAGCTGAGAGGACGTCCCTCAGCTCGACCTCCCTAGCGACCCTGCCGCCGCGGGCGACGAGAAGCCTCCTGGTGGTGAGGACTAGCCACTCCCTCCCGTACCTGAGGCCGTCATCGGTGGCCACTAGGTCGGTGTCAGTGACGGCGACGACCTCCTCATCGCCCTCGAGGAGCCCCTCAGCCCAGGGGCCCAGGAGGCGCGAGAGCTCAGCTGCGCTGGGCAGGTACCTTATATCCGACGGATCCGTATCCGTGTCTATCATCCTCACCTCGTGGGGGTGGGGTTCCGAGAGCAAGACCTGAAGCCGGAGATATATAAAGGTAACCTGGGCCTGCCCCTGAAGGCCTTCGGGGCAGTACCCCTCGGAGTAGGCTCTCGAAGCAGCGGCCCGCTGGCCGCGTGGCTGCTGAGGACCCGGGAGAACCCGCGAGCGCCGCGCACAGGCCACGGCACTTGCACCCAGCCCAGCCGCTGAGCCGAACGCCTCGGGCGATTGGGAGGGGCCGGCTGAACGCCTCGGGCCCACAGGGCCCTCGGCGCTTACACCGCCCCCCCATCAACCCCGTCTTCTACGGGAGCCCTCGTCCCCCCTCTAGGGGGCTGTCGCCAGCCCCCGGGTGAGGGGAGAGTGGCCGCCTCTTTTCGGGGAGGGCTTCGGGCTTAGATGCCTTCAGCCCTTATCCCCTACGGCGTGGCTGCCCGGCTGTGCCCTGTCGGACAACCGGTACACTAGAGGCCACGGCCCGCCGTTCCTCTCGTACTAGGCGGACCTTCCCCTCAGGCGGCCCGCACCCCCGGCAGGTAGAGACCGACCTGTCTCACGACGGTCTAAACCCATCTCACGTTCCCCTTTAATGGGCGGGCAGCCCCACCCTTGGCGGCTGCTGCACCGCCAGGATGGGAAGAGACGACGTCTGGGTACCAAACCGCGGGGTCGATGTGGACTCTCGCCC
>CAZCFI010000082.1:0-6932 GCA_964497915.1 uncultured Thermoproteales archaeon | reverse complement strand
ATCAGCTCGTCGCGAGCTCGTCACAGGTCCGACACCTGGGACGGCCTCATCATCGCGCCTAACTGGAGGCCTCCCAGATATAAGTCTTGGCCTCGGCGGGCCCGGTCGGCAAACCCCGCCTGATGTCCTCACCGCTCGGCATTGGAGTCACTCGTCACCCGCGGGCCCCACTCACGCAGTCGCGGCGGCGGCCCTTATGCGTTTCGCGGGCGCGGCGAGGGATATTACCGGCGGCGCGCAGTTAGACCTGGGGGTGGTGCGGCTGGTAGTCGTCAGGCCGTTCGCCAGGGGCGACGAGGAGAGGATGAGGGAGATAGGCCCGAGGGCGTTCATGACCCTCGGCCTCGCCAGGCTGGCCATAGACAAGGCCCTCCCCAGGGACAGGGTGGAGGAGGCCTACGGGAGGGAGGTCGAGGGCTACGTCAGCAGGGCGCTCAGGGGGGACGAGAGCATCAAGATACTGGTGGCTGAGGAGGCCGGCAGGGTCGTCGGGTACATAGTCCCCGGCGTTGACGAGGGGCGCTCCCGGCTCTTCGGCTTCAAGTAGGGCTCCATAGTCTCCCTGGCCGTCGACCCCGAGTGGTGGGGGAGGGGCGTGGGCACGAGCCTCGTGAGGGAGGGGCTCAGGTGGCTGAAGAGCGTCGGCATCAAGTACGTGGAGGTCTTCACGGACCAGAACAACGTGGCGGCCATAAGGGTCTACGAGAAGTGCGGCTTCAGGGTCACCTACTCCGGGATACTGCTGTCCCAGCGCCTCGACGACTAGTGAGCTCTCGCGGTCTCGGGCGTTGGAGCGGAGAGCTTATTAGGAGGAGGGCCACGTGAGTCACCGTGCTGGACGAGCGCGAGTTTTCGAGGCGGATGAGCTCAGCTAGGCAGGCCCTGAGGTCGGCCAGGGGCGACCTGGAGAGGGGCGACTACAACTGGGCCTGCTTCAAGGCCCAGCAGGCCGCCGAGCTCTCCGTCAAGGCACTGCTGCACGGCCTAGGATTGCCCGCTTACGGCCACAGCGTGTCGCGCCTGCTCGCTAGCCTGAAGTCAAGGGGGGTGGAGGTACCCGCCCAGCTCGTGGAGCTAGCGAAGGCCCTGGATAAGTGCTACGTGCCGACGAGGTACCCCAACGCGTGGGCTGAGGGCTCGCCCCACGAGTACTACACCAGGGGCGACGCTGAGAGGTTGGTGGAGTGGGTCGAGGGCCTATGGAGGTCCTTGAGGAGAGGAGGAGGCTGAGGGAGAGGGTCATAAGTGAGGCGAGGAGCTGGGCAGCATCCCTGCCCTTCAGGGCCACGGCCATACTGGTGGGCTCCTACGCTAGGGGCGACTTCAACAAGTGGAGCGACGTGGACGTGATCCTGGTCTCGGACCTCAGGGGGAGCCCCCTCGAGAGGCTGAGCAGGGTGGACCACCCCCCGGGCTACGAGGTGATACCCCTGACGCCCAGCGAGTTCCTGGCGCTGCTGAGGCGAGGCAACCCGCTGGCGGTCGAGGCCGCTGAGGCCGGCGTGGTGCTGAGGGACGACTTCGGCCTGCTAGGGGTCCTGAGCAGGTCGCGGGGGAGGCCCGGCAGCGCCCCGGGGAGGTCCAGCGGTGGCGGCTGAGGCGAGCCCCAAGTCAACTTTAAGAACTCGCGGGGTAATTTACTCTGGGCATCGCGGCTGGCGGTCGCTATGAGCGAGAACCCCTACGCCGACCCAGGCCTCGTGGAGCGAGTCGCTAAGCACGTCGTCGGCAGGAAGCGCGAGATAGCCGCGGTAGTCGCGGCCCTGGCGGCTGGCAGGAACGTGCTCCTGGAGGGCCCGCCGGGGACCACGAAGTCCACCATCCTGAGGGCCATAGCCGAGGAGTGCGAGGTCCCCCTCTACATGGTCGAGGGCTCGTCGGACCTGACGCCCCAGAAGCTCATCGGCATATTCGACCCGGCACAGGTGCTAAGGAGGGGCTACAGGCCCGAGTTCTTCGAGCCGGGCCCCCTGACCAAGGCCATGGTCGACGGCGGCCTCCTGTACATAGAGGAGTTCAACAGGATGTCAGAGGAGGCGGCCAACGCCCTCATAAGGGCCATGGAGGAGAGGGAGCTCGTGGTGCCGAGGCTCGGAGTCGTCAAGGCCAAGCCGAGCTTCAGGGTGATAGCCGGCATGAACCCCTACGACGACGTGGGAGTCAGCAGGGTTAGCAGGGCGATAATGGACAGGTTCTGCAGGCTCAGGCTCGACTACCAGAGCAGGGAGGAGGAGATCGAGATAGTGAGGCTCAAGACGGGCTGCGACGCCAAGTGGCTGGTCGAGCTCGCCGTCGACCTGGCCAGGGCCACTAGGCGGCACCCGGCCGTCAAGATGGGCTCGTCCGTCAGGGGCGCGATAGACATGGTGCTCGTGGCGAGGGAGCTGAGGAGGCTCAAGGGCGGCTACCTGTCGTTCGACGACCTCTACGACGCAGCGGTGCTCGCCATGTCGAGCAAGATATGGGTCAGGGACCCGGACGCCCAGCCGGAGGACATCATCAGGGAGCTGCTCACCAGGCTGCTCAGCAGGATGAGCTACTCGAGCTTCATCAGGAGCGTCGCGGAGGAGAGCGAGGAGTTTTTTCGCAGGGAGAGGGAGGGGGAGCTGAGGGAGCGCGTTAGGAGCCTCCTGAGCCTGTCCAGGGTGTCCCCGCTGAGGGCCTCGCTGGAGCTGGAGCGAGCCGGCATCCAGGAGGTCATGGCCTACGGGGCGGCGAGGGGCGACGTCGAGGTGCTCGAGCTCTACTCCAGGGTGCTCCCCTACATGAGCGAGAGGGAGAGGTCGCTCGCCAAGAGGTACGCGGCGCAGATAGTGCTCAAGATGTCGTCGAGGGCGGCTGAGAGCTGGCGAGGGGGCAGGCTGGAGCTCGGCAGGTTCGAGTGGGACGCCGACGACATCGACGTCGACGCGACCGCTGAGAGGGCGGCCGAGAGGGGCTACCTCACGCTCGACGACCTGGCGGTCTACAGGAGGGGGCGCGGGGGCAGGATGTACGCCCTCATAGTTGACAGGAGCGCCTCGATGGCTGGCCTCAAGATAGTCCTGGCGGCGCTCGCGGCGGCCTCCCTGGCCTACGCCACACCATGGGACACCTACGCGGTCCTCGCCTTCAACACCGAGGTGACGTTCGTCAAGAGGGTGCGGGAGTGCGTAGCGAAGGAGGTGGTCGTCGACAGGATACTCAGCCTCAGGCCGGAGGGCTACACCGACATAGCGCTGGCGATAAGGGAGGCCCACAGGGAGCTCGTCGGGAGCGGGGCCGCGGAGACCGTGGGCATCCTGATAACGGACGGCGAGTGGACGTGGGGCGAGCACCCCCTCAAGTACGCCCCCCTCTTCACGAGGCTGCACGTGATAGGCGTCCCGAGCAAGTGGAGGGGGTTCGCTGAGGCCATAGCCGTCAGGGGGCACGGCAGGTTCGTGTTCGTTAGGGACCTCAGGGAGGTCCCCGAGGCCATAAGCAGGATTGCGTCCCCGCTATGAGGCGCGCTCCGGGCCCCGAGGCCCTCATCATAAGGCCCAGCGCCGTCATCAGCTCCCTCTGCTACTCCATTTTCAGGGTGGAGCCGTACCCGAGCTGCGCCTTCAGCTGCCCCTACTGCTACGCTCAGTGGTACAGGGCGCCAGCGCGCTGGGACTGGGGCACCAGGGTGGTCTCGCTCTTCGAGGCGGTCGCTCGGGCCCTGAGCAGGCGCGGGCTGCCCACGATACCCTTCAGGCTCTCGACCCTCGCTGAGCCCCTCCAGCCAGCTGAGGTCGAGCGCGGACTCAGCAGGAGGGTTATGAGGATCTGCCTCAAGTACGACACCCCGCTCATAGTCGCCACGAAGTCGACGCTGCTCGGCGAGGAGCCGTGGAGGGGGCTGGCCTGCAAGCTCTCAGAGAGGGGCCTGCTCGTCGTCCAGGTGTCGCTGCCGTGCACCGACGACGGGCCGGCGAGGGCCCTGGAGCCGAGGGCGCCGCCGCCCAGCGAGCGCCTGAGGCTGGCTGAGCTACTGTCAGATGAGGGCGTCCCCGTGGTCGCGAGGCTCCAGCCCCTGGTGCCGGGCCTCGCTAGCTGGGCTGAGGAGGCCAGCGAGGTGGTGGCCGAGCTGAGGAGCGCTGGCGTCAGGCAAGTCGTCGTGGAGTCGCTGAGGCTGCCGCGCGACCAGCTCGAGCCCCTGGGCCGGTCCCTGGGCCTCTGGGAGCGCTGGCGCTCCGTACCTTGGGAGCCCTACGGGAGCGGCGCTAGCCCGCTCTTCCTCAGGCCCGGGCCTGAGTGGAGGGGGCCGGTGTACGAGGCCCTGAGAGCGGCCTGCGACAGGCACGGGGTGGCCTTCGCGACGTGCAAGGAGGGGCACTACCACCTGTGGATCGCCGCCGACTGCTGCGGCATCTACATGCTGGACGGGGAGAGAGCTAGGCTGAGGGTCACGCTCAGGGAGCTGTGGGAGGCCGCTGGAGCCCTCCCCCTCCCCGACCCCGGCGAAGTCGCCCCCCGCCTCGACCAGAACAGGTACCTGCACTCCGAGAACGTCGCGGGGCACCCGAGGCCCCTTAGGAGGGGGGTGGTGGTGCACGAGAGGAGGCTCGCGAGGGCCGCCAGCGACCCGAGGCTGGTCGAGGCCCTGCTCGGCCTCGCTAGGACTGACCACTCACTCCAGGAAGAGGAGTCCGACCCCTAGGCTGGCCAGCGCAACCCCCGCCATCCTGGCCCCGCCCACGCGCTCAGCTAGCAGCGCTCGCGAGAGCAGGGCTGAGAGCACCGGGGCTGTCGCTATGACTGGCATTACGAGGGATATGGGTCCGATTCCTATGGCCGTGACCCACGCGGTGAACGTGAGCACGTCGCCTACCAGCCCTGCGGCTAGCGCCACCTTGGCGTCGCTCGCCCTGACCCCCCTCAGCTTGGGGAGGGCGGCGGGGGTCAGCATGGCCGCAGCTGTGAGCGCCCTGAGCGCCGCGATCTCCACGCTGGAGAGTGAGTAGGTCAGCAGCTTGAAGGCTATGACGTTAGAGCCCCAGAGGAGGGCGGCTGCTGCCGCCATGGCCACTGACGCGCTGCTGCACCTCTCGCCCCTCTGCTTGGTCACGATGGCCGCTCCAGCCGTGACGAGGGCTAGCGCCGCCACGTAGTTGAGCCTGACGCTCTCGCCCAGTAGCAGGAAGCTCAGCAGCACCGCTATCGCCGGGTAGGAGTTGCCTATGGGGTGCAGGACGCTGACCTCGCCCCCCTTGAGGGCCCTCGTGTAGAGGTACCAGGCTAGCACTGGGCCGGCGGCGGCCACGTACAGCACGTTGAGCGCGACGAGGGGGCCGAGGCGCGCGAGCTTGGGGGCGCAGAGCACGGCCACCGGGGACATGACCGCCGACGCGACTAAGAGCCTCAGGTAGTTGACTAGGAGGGGGCTCAGCCTCCTCGTGGCGGCCTTGACCAGCACCTGGTTCAGCGCTGTGAGGGCCGAGGCGCACAGCGCCACCAGCACCGCGATCATGGGGCTCGCTGAGTGAACTTGTACAGCCTGAGTGTTAAGCGTTGCGAGCTCCACTCGCGCGGCACGCGCCCTCGGCGTAGCTCTCTACTGCACCGCGCTCAGGTGGTCGCCCCCTCACGGCTAGGGCGCCATAGCCGAGCGTCGAGCTGCCCTCAAGCGACGACCCTGCCCGACGGAAGGGTCGCGTTCTGTGCGACCGTTACCCGTAGCCCCCCGGTGGGTCGAACCACAGGCTGAGCAGGGCGGTGGAGCCATGACAGCTGTGAGGGCTGAGAGGGGCCGTCTGAGTTGAGCACGTGTGAGATCGCGCGGGGCAAGGCACTCGGAGACGAGGCCGAAGGCCCTCCCAGCAAGGGCCTCTTCGCGCGCCCCGAGACCCAGAGTCCGCGAGAGAGACCCTGAGGTAGCCTAATGTAACCCTTGAGCTAGACCACGACAGGAGCAGCAAACCCAGGTACCGGCTACCCGGAGTGGATCCAGCTGCCCGCGGATGGGTACTCTGCGCCAGCTACACAGTCGACGACTCTGAGAAGCGCAGATCAGGGGCGCTGGCTCGCTGAGGACGATTCTAGGTGAGCCGGCTCGGGGCGGGCGGTGCTGCCAGGTCCCGCGGGTTACCCTTAAATAGCGTCGGGAGCTAACACGCTGGGTGGGCCTTTGAGGCTCGACGAGAGGACGGCCGAGGCCGTCAGGAGGCTCTTCTCCAGGATGGTCGCTGACGTGAGGCTCTACTACTTCGCCTCGAGCGAGGACACCCCCTACCAGAGGGCCACCCGCGAGGTGCTCAGGGCGCTCAGCGAGCTGAGCGACAAGCTGCACCTGGTCGAGGCTGACGAGGCCTCGCCCCTGGCCAGCAGGTACGGCGTTGACAAGTTCCCGGCGATACTCGTGCACGGCGTCGAGGAGTACAACATCAGGTACTTCGGTGCCCCCCTGGGGCACGAGTTCGGCGTGCTCGTGAGGACCATAGTCGACGCGTCGCGCGGGGAGGTCGAGCTGCCGCCTGACGTGGTCAGCGCCATATCCAAGGTGGGCGAGAGGGTGCACGTTCAGGTCTTCGTGACGCCCACGTGCCCCTACTGCTCGCTCGCCGCCAGGGCGGCGTTCATGTACGCCATAGTCAACCTGAACGTAGTCGCCGACGTGATAGAGGCCGCAGAGTTCCCCGAGCTGGCTGACAGGTACGCTGTGTACGCCGTCCCCAAGGTCGTCATAAATGACCAGGTGGAGTTTGAGGGCGCTGTGCCCCACGAGGTGTTCGTCGAGAGGATCCTGGAGGCCGTGAGCTAGAGCCTCAGCAGCCCCTCCCCGCCAGCCCCCGCGGCCTCGATGCGCCTCCAGTCCCTGGTGACCCTCCTGAGCCCCCTCAGCCTAGCCACGTAGTTGTAGGCCGAGAGAGCCGCGACCGCCCCCTGGCCCGCCGATATGACCGCCTGCTTGTACGGCACGTCGGTGA
>CAZCFI010000081.1:0-7057 GCA_964497915.1 uncultured Thermoproteales archaeon | reverse complement strand
TAAGGCACGACGTGGACAACCTGTGGGGGATCTACGGACTCGGGCTGGCCTCTAAGGTCAAGAAGCTGGCGAACTACGCCTACCTGGCCCTGTCCCCGGTCAGGCTCAGGTCGCTACTGCCGGGGTTCCTCGAGTGCGTCCTCGAGGTCATGGACCTAGAGAGGGACTACGGGGCTAGGTCGACGTTCTTCTTTAGGGTGCCGACGGCCCCCACCCGCGAGCTAGCCAGGGAGCTGGTGAGCAAGGGCTTCGAGATAGGCTACCACTCGGACAGGAACGACACCTTCGACTCATTCTTAAGGGACCTCAGGCTCCTCGAGAGGCTTGCTGGGGTGAGGGTGCTGGGCTTCACCAAGCACGGCCACGACCCTGTGAGGGGCGGGGGCCCCTGGGACGAGGGCAAGTTCGTGGAGTACGGCGTGAGAGCTGGGCTCAAGTACTTGGCTCAGGGCGAGGGCCACCCAGATTGGGAGCTGCCTAGGGTCATCAAGGGGCTTGTCGTCTTTGGTCACCACGTGACCCTGAGGAGGAGCCGCATTGAGGACGTGCGAGCCTACGTAGGGTCTAGGGGGCTCCCGCTAATCCTGATGCACCCAGAGGACATATCGGCCCCGGGCGAGAGGGAGAAGTTCGAGGAGGTCCTGTCTATGGGGAGGGCCGTCTCAGTGGCGGAGGCGCTGAGAGCTTTGGGAATGCTTTAGCCCAGCCCTCGCAGCTGTTCGTAGAGAGAGGCTAGTGCGCGCACGACCGCCCCTGGCCTGTGCCGCTCCGGGAGGCCCTGTATAACCTTCCCGTCCCACCTGACGACCTTAAGGCCGCACGCCAAAGCTTCTAAGGCTGTCTTGCTGAGAGCTGGTACCCACCTGTGGTCTATGAAATACTCATAGGCGTTAAGAACGAGGGGTAGTCTCCTGTGTGGTATCGCCTCCTTATCGCGGTCGATGATGTGCAGCTTCAGACCCAGCCTCTCAGCCATCCTTACCGCCCACTTCTCGCTAGCCCTATGCTTGGCCTCGCTCGAGGTTATAAAGAGAGCAGTTCCGGGCCTCCTTAAGCTAGGAATGGGCTTAAAGAGGTCTGTGTCAACTGGGTTAGGCAAGTAGCGGACGCAGGCGTCGGCGGGCGCCCCCTCTAGGAGGTCTGGCGTCGAGACTAAGATTAGGTCTGCTGCTTTCCAGAACCTCCTCCTCTCACACCACCTCCCCCTAATGTCAGAACCGTGGTAGTGGAGCACGACCTTCTTCCGAGGATAGATGGCTTTTAGCGCTGGAACTAACTTATCCAGCATATGCACGTGGATCACGTCGAACCTTCGTGCTCTGAGCACTGCCAACGTCAGGAAGCGCAGGCTCCCGCAGTCCAGCAACTCGCCATATGTCGTCAGACCGAATCTGTCCGCTGATCTCCTAGTTATCACCCAGGCGCTCCAACCTAGGATCCTCACCTGGTACTTAGCCAGCGTGCTCGCCACACCAGCCGGATTCCAGATGTGGAGGACCCTCATGCAAGCTCATAATCACGATCGCAGACCCGCTAATTAATGCCGCCCCTCTTGAGCCCCGCCCTCGCGAGCCTCGCCGATGACGATACCATTAGGCGGACTCTGCGCTTGGTGAGGCACTTGATGAGCGAGCATAACTCCCTTCGTAGCTCGCTAGCGACGTCTGGGTCGCTCTTAACTAGGTTATGCATGTCATCGTCGTCTACTCTTAGGTCGTATAGCTCCTCAACGTCGTTGAACCATATGCCACCGTACTTGTCCATGGCATCCAATAAGCTAGGCGAGTATACATACTTGTACCCGTTCTTAACGATCATGTAGCGCCTCCTAGCTGTCGAGCTTACAGCGAACGCGTACCCTCTGGGGGGCGCGCCTGTCTCAATTGTCTCTAAGAGGCTCTTGCCGTCCAAGTAGTAGTGGCGGGGTACCTCCACTCTAGCTATCTGAAGCAGCGTTGGCATTATGTCCACGTGCTGCACGAGTGCTTCCACGACCATCCCCTCAGGCAGTTCAGGCCCCACCATCACCAGGGGAACCTTCACCACCCTTTGAAAGAGACCCCCGTGGCCAATGAATACTCCGCCACGTAAGAGGTTATCGCCATGGTCACTCGTGATGACAATGCACGTCTTGTCTAGTAAGCCGCGGTCGTCTAGGAAGGCGACGAACTCGCTGAGCGCCATGTCAACCTGCCTTATCGCCGCATTGTACCTGGGCTCTACTTCGTCTATGCACCTCACGCCCTTCAGGTGGTACCTTAGCACTACCTCCCTCCATGCCGCATTCCTTATCCTCCCTGCCATCTCGACGACAGTCTGGGTACACCTCCCGTCATAGAACTCACGGACTAGGTAAGCGGGGATGTCGTCAAGCGGCGTGTGAGTATCCCATAAGTGCACTAACATGAAGAATGGCCTCTTTAGCCTCCTGAGCCTCTCGTCTATGAGCCTGGCGGCGACCTCAAGCACGAATGTAGCCGACTTGTCATAACAGACCCCAAGTCCCATGGCTAGGCCGTGGAGCGCTCTGTAGGCGCGCCAACTGGGCGCGAGGGCGAGTGTCTTAACTGCGACTGACGTTAGCCTTCGTGAAAGGGCTGAGGGCAGCTTGCCATGCAACTCAGAGGCTGAGGCATAAAGATCAAAGCCCCTTCTGTGCCAGCGGCCCAGCCAGTCGATGGCCACGGTGACATATCCTTCCTGCTTCAAGAACTCTTGCAGAAATGTGGTCCTCGTGGCGCCTAGGGTGCGAACCTCGCTGCGTGTCACTTCTGGGCCGTGATGCACTATACCGTGAACTATGGGGTAACGCCCTGAGACTATGGTCGTAAAGGACGGATCTGTCTGATCCGTCGTGGCGTACGCATTAGTGAACACGACCCCTAATCGCGACAGCCTACTGAGAAATGGCGCGGTCTCAACATCATAGCCATAGAGACTTAGGTTGCAAGCCCTCAGGGCGTCTACGACTAGCAGCACTATATTCGGCCTCATGCGCTCAGCCTACGTCGATCGTTAGTTCATAGACCCCTATGGACGGTATTAATGTGATCGCATCGTAAGCTGATACGTATAGTGTGGCGATGCCGCACTCATCGATGACCAACTCTCTCTCAGGGGTGCTTAGTAGCGAGGAGCGATAGGCATGCCACGAGTCCCAGGTTGGCGATGGAAGCGTTAAATCGGTCAGCCTCCTCAGCCCCTCCCTGACGGCGAGCCTGATGACGAGCGAGGTGATTCTCTGAGCCAGCGGCACTCTAGCCATCGCGGCCACCAGTGATTCTCTGACTGGCAGAAGGGGCTCCTCGTAACGCTCAAACTCCGTCAGGTCGTCGACGCCCCCCACCGCTGCCCCGAGTCTGAACCGCTCACCATCGTAACCTACGTAGAGCATTATTAAAGAGCGCCCGAGCCTAGTGACAAACGGATGACTTACACCGCGCCTTTCCCAGGGCAGGATCGGGCTCATTACGACCCCGATCCTGTCAAATTCTAACCCATCGCGTGACGAAGCCAGAGCTATATGCGACACACCATGGCCATCGACGGCCTCGTAATACATATAAATGTCGCCTCTGATCGCCAGCGCCGTAGGCGAGAGGACAGCCCTGTACTTGGCTAGGCCAACCTCCCACCAGTGATCACGGCTTGGCTCCAACACTGGGCGGCTGACCTTCCTCCACACCATGCCGTCGTCGCTGAGCGCTAGCCCTATGGCCACCCTCTTAGTTCCTCTCACCCACGATGCCCCCGCGTAGTACATGTACCACGTGCCCCCCACGCGTATGACGTCAATGTCCGCTAGGTGGTGGCTGTCCCATGATCCGTACTCCCCCCTCTCAAGCAGAGGATTGTGCACCCCTCTGCAGTGGAATCTCACGCCGTCCGTTGAGCGAGCTAAGTAAGGCAGCTCGGCCTCATCCGGGGGATAGGGCGTGTAGAACAGCCAGTAAGGCGCCTGGTCACGCGGGTTATGCACTGCATGTGGGTGGAGGCAGCCTAGGCCTCTGCCGCATGGCAAAATTAACTGCCTTCCAGGGCCACGGAGTCTTAGAGGCGGAGGGCCTTCGATTACGTGAGGCACCATACTCCTTAGGGTGGCTAAGGCTGAGCGGCATAAATCCTTTAGCCCTAAATCGCGCTCTAACGTAAACGCTTTATTAGCACAAATTAGCCACATGTCAGGGCGCTGAGATGCTGTCGGGGAATCTCATGGCGTATGCCATTCATGCGCGTGCCCAGCTTAAGAAACTCGCGATCGTCATGACGAGGATCCTCACTGGCGGGAAGTCCGCTTCTGTCAGGGCTTCACTCACGGACCTGAGCTGCAACCTCGGCGTGGCTGACGCCTCAGCCGTGTACGACCCACAGACCGATAAGGTCTACATCTCGTGCGGGTACACCGAGGGGCCGTGGGCGAGCACTGAGCACGTATACGCACTTGAGGATCGCGGGTCGAGGATCGAGCTGAAAGCAGTGGCTAGGCTCGAGCAGCCCAGGTGGGGGGCCGCGGCGTCCCTCAACCCGCTGGACGGGAGCCTAATATTTATAGGTGGGCACACTGAAGAGGGGCCGTCAAGCGTGATTACCAAGTTCGATCCCCTCAGCGGTGAGGTGCAGGACGTGGACGTGGGCGTTCCCATCGGGAGGGGGTGCATGGCTGACTTCGTTCCCGAGTGGTGCTCAATACTGGTGGCCGTCGAGCATCCAAAGAGGCTATTCCTCATTTATGACTGTAAGAGCGGCTCTGTGCGCACGGTGAGAAGTCCATGGCCCGACATACCCACAAGGTGGGGCAATATGACTTACTATGGGTCACTGATCTTCATCACAGGGGGGTCGGTGTCTCGGGGCAGAGCTATCATTAGGCAGCCTTACATGAGGGTTCTGAGGGCCTTAGAAGGCTTAAGGTTGAGGCTGGCGAGGAGCTCTGTTACGCCGTTCGCGTTACACGGGATGAATAGGGAGGCTGTGACCTACGGTGGCTTTATCCTGCTAGGGTTCGGGCTGGACGGCCTTGGAAAGTTTCACGGCCAAGTACTTTTATATGATGTGAGCGCTGATGCGTATTACTGGCTTGGTAGAGCGCGCACGCCCCGCGACGGCGTGGCTTCCGCCTTCGACTTTAAAGTTGGTAGAGCTTACTTCGTCGGGGGACGCAATAGCAGGAGTGAGCCCAAGGGACTGACTGAGGTAACCGTAGTTGACCTACGCAGTGAGCCTGTGGACGCGCAGCTGTGGGCGGAGCCTTGCGGAGATAACAGGTACGCTGTGCTGAGCGGCGGCGAGACGCCTAAACTTCACTTAAGGCTTGCTAACCAGTTGGATAGGGAGGTCTCCGTAGAGGTCGTGGTCCTACGGGGTGGCGAGGCGCTGAGCAAGCGCGTGCTAGAGCTCTCAGCCCGCGAGATTATTCACGAGACTTTTAAGCTCGATAGGCCAGGCCTATATAGTGTCTTAGTCTCAGGCGATGAGAGAGACTTCGCCATCAGGACTAACGTGATACGCGTCGTCAGGCTTCAATAAGGTCAGGGCGTCTCCGAGCTACCTCCGCCTGGATTCTAGGCAGCGTCTAGCTGCAAGCGACTCTCGTTAGAGTGACTTAGATCGGTAGTAAGGCTAACAGAGCCGCCCTGAGAGCGTCTCGAGCCCAAGGAGAGCATGCCAGCAGCGCGCACATGTACAGGGCCGCGGCCACTATAATGTGAGCAAGTAGCGCTGGCGCATCAGCCCAAAAGCTGCGGATGACGAGAGCGTGCGCCCCGACTAGGAGGTAGTAGAAAAGGGCAGCCAGAGAGGCTGCTGCGGCGGCCAATGCCTCCCTGCGAGGAATGTCGTGAGGGATCAGGGCATTAGCTCTACGATACATGTAGAGGAGCGTGGCCGCAGAGGTGAGCGAGAGAGATAGGCAGACGTAAGCTGCCCACTCTAAGCAACCTCCCGGCGCGCATAAGATCAGGGCAGCCGAGATGACGTAAGCTGTGGCTGACGCCAGCACTCTGGCGAGTAGCGCAGCGAAGAGCGGCGAGCGCACGATGACTTTGTGCGACGTTAGCCCCTGCCTGTCAACGTCACTAGCGCCTAGCACAGCTGTTAGGTAGACGTTCGCCAAGCTTGAGATCCACGAGTAAAAGGCCACTAGCACCACTATGAGGTACGCGTCGGTGTAGTACTTGGGGTTAAATAGTGACGCTATGCTCCTGGATAGGGCGATGAGCGTCACTGCAGCGAAGCCTGAGACCGCAAAGTATACTCTTAACGTCTCAGTAACGTCTTGCGGGCTCGGCCTCCTGAGTAACCTAGCGTACAGTGCGAGAGCTGAGGCTCTGGCTAGCCTCCCCAGCGGGGCCTGGGCTGAGAGGCCCACGTTTAGGTAAGCTACTGTAATCTCGCTCCCCGTAAGCCACGAGACGAAAGCCCGAATCCCTCCGGCAAGGAAGTTGTAGGCCGTGTTCATGAGGGGTACGTACCCGGCTCTGAGCCACTGGAGCGCCAAGCTACGTGAGGGCCTGTGAGAGAATAGCCCGCGGCTCGCGGCAATGAGGGCCATGTAAAGAGCCGCTAGCGCCAGCGGAGCTTCCACGCTCACTATAGCTCCGAGCAGGCCTAAGTTCAGGGCCCTCACCAACGCGATGGCCAGCACTAAGCGCAGGGTCTCGTAGAGAAACGTTCTGTAGCCGACCGCCTCGGGCTTTATGACCGAGACCACGCCTTCCAAGCCATCGTTAACTACGCATAGAATGAATATGGGAAGGCCCATCAGCATGTAGTTCAGGCCCCAGCCCAGGAGCAGCCACTCTGCATATGACAGTGCCACGTAGATTATGGAGCCTAGGGCGCAGTAGAGCAGCGACAGCGCCAAACATGTGGTGGCCGCCTCTCCTCGCCCTCTCGCCAAAAACCTCGACGTCCAAAACCTCCACAGAGCTGAGACCGAGCTTAGCATGGTGCTTATTGAGAGCACTATACCCCACAGTCCGAATGCCTCAACGCTCAGCCTCCTAGCGACTATAATAGCGAATCCCACGGCCACGGCGAGGCGGTAGAGCTGGGCTAA
>CAZCFI010000080.1:0-7136 GCA_964497915.1 uncultured Thermoproteales archaeon | reverse complement strand
CCCCTGAGCGGTTAGCGAGCTTGGTTCTCCGCCCCGATGAGCCCCGGGCCCCTCAGGGGCCTTAGCTCTCCAACTCTACCCACCAACTCTCCATGAGGAGAGAGCACCTTAGACTCCTCGCTCCGGGCCCCTAAGCCCCCGGCCCAGTGAGGGGGCAGCGCCCCCGAGGGCTTGGGGCTTCGGTGGTGAGGGGGCTTGAGTGAAGTCGTAGGGGTGCGGAGGCGCGCCAGGGAGCTCGCTTACGAGGCATCCCTGATACTGGCAGCGGCTGGCTATGGTCTCGGCAGGGTCGCCGGGGCCCTCGCGGAGCTGGGACTGCCCGCGCCGAGAGAGTGGCGCGGTCCCCTGGAGCCTACGCCCCTGACCAAGGCCCTATTCTACCACAGGGCCTACGAGCTGGCCCTGAGGCTGAGGGATGAGCACCCGGGCTGGAGCTGCAGGAGGATAGCTACGGAGCTGAGGAGGAGGCTAGGCGTGAACGTGCCCTACGCGACGGTGTACTACTGGGTCAAGCGCGGCACCAGGCCGAACGTAGCGCCAATCAGGCTGCTGCCTGAGCTCGGCTACGCGGTCGGCGCCCTGATGACCGACTGCGCGAGGGGTAGCGATTATGTGAAGCTGGAGGTCAGGGACAGAGATTTTGCAGAGCAGTTCGCTAGGGCGCTCACCGAGCTGACTGAGAAGAGCTACGACGTCGGCGAGGAGGAGGGTGGGTGCTACGCCGTGACCGTGGGCGCTCGGCGCTGAGGTATGTCGCCAGGAGGGGCCTGTGGAGGGCAGTAGCTCTAGCCTGGCCCAGGGAGTTTTTACAGGGTCTCTTTGACGGCGACGGGGGAGTGGGCGTCGCCGTAAGGAGGAGGCCGGTGCAGTTTATTGTCGTGGTGACCCTGGACAACAGCAGCTTGAGCCTGCTGGAATTCGCCAGGCAGCTGCTGACGGACCTTGGCATAAGGTGCCCGTGGCCGCCCCGGAGGAAGCGCAGGAGGGGCGAGGTCTGCGTGATACGCGGCAGGCGCTACAGGCTGAGGCGCGACTGCTGGGAGCTCCGAGTCTGGGACAGGGATTCGCTGCTCAGGTTCGCCGCCCTCGTAAACTTCAGGGTCGAGAGGAAGAGGAGGGTGCTGGAGGACGCCCTGAGGATCATGAGGGAGCACAGGAGCAAGAGGAAGAGAGTTGGGGCCTGGCTGAGGATGTACAGGAAGGCCCCCAACGGCAGGTGGGTGCCCGGGACCCCAGGCCGCCCCGCCCGGTCTCATTCCAAGCGGCGCTGAGCTTCTTTCAATAAAAGAGTATGAATTTATGCTATATTTCTTAGAAGAGTAATACACTCCTAAAGTTCTATGTGGAATTTTTCTCTTTTTTGAGAAGTAGCCCGGCGGGGATTCGAACCCCGGTCTGCGGGTCCAAAGCCCGCCATGCTTGACCGCTACACCACCGGGCTATGCCATTCTCCTAAGCAGGGCACCCCTTAATAACCTCTTCGGGGCTGACTAGCGGGCCCTTAAGTGAGGCGCACACTGAGCAATTTATAATGACTCCTCGACAATGTAGCAGTGATGGCTAGGCTGCGAGACGCTGCTGTCACCAGTGCGGTGGCTGCGCTCTCGCTCGTGGTGGTGGCCGTAGCCTGCGCCCTCGTCCTCTACATGTGGCTGATCTCGTCGTCCTGGGCGGCTAGCCCGTCGCCCAGCTCGGTGAGCGAGTCGATGAAGGTGGAGGCGTCAGCCTTAGTTAAGAGCAGCGACTCAGTGCTGGCGATCGACCTGTACGTTAGGAACACGGGCTCGAGCGACCTCCTGATCGACGCCATGTACGTGAGCGGGGGAGGGCTCTCAGCTCCCGTCAAGTGCCACCTGCTTGAGCAGCGCTTGATCAGCCCCGGCGGGGTGGCCCGGATCACCGGCTACCCGTCAGCCGAGCTGCAGCCGGGGGTGTACCTGGTTAAGGTCGTGTCGCGAGGGGGCGTGGAGGCCACCGCTAAGGTCAGGCTCACGGCGCCAGCGCTAGCGTCGAAGGTCTTCGTGGCCGCGCAGAGCAACACCGTGGGAAATGAGCTGACTAGCGAGGACGACGCAGCACGGTATGAGGTGTGGGTCTCGCAGGAGGGCTCGTACTACAAGGTCCACTTCAGGGTGTGGGCCAAGCCGGGGGTTACCATACGGTACGTTAGGGCAGAGCTACTCGACCGCGACCTCGAGCACCCAGACTGGGTCGGCAACAACCCGTGGGAGTGGACGACGCCCTACACGTGGCCCGACTGGGCGGGGGCCTGGTGGTACCCGGTCAAGGACGAGGAGTTCCCGGTCACCGTGGTGATCTCGATTGCGCGCGGGTGAGCTAGCGCTCACATTCGCGGCCGTGCTAGCGTGCGCCGCGGTGGCTAGCTGCGAGCCCAGGCTTTCAGTCAGGTGCTTCGCTGTCTACTACGGCACCAAAGACCTTGACAGGCTCGAGCTATTTGACCTGGTCATAGTCTCCCCCCTCCTCGAGGAGGGAGCGGTCAGGCGGCTGCGCGACAAGGGGGTCATCGTTGTCGGCTACCTGAGTCTCACCACGGTTGGGGGGTGGGAGCCGTGGAGGGGGCTCGTCGAGGAGGACATGGTCGTCGGCGCTTACGAGGAGTGGGGAGAGCTGGTCGTCAACGCGAGCGACGAGAGGTGGCAGCGCGTGATCCTCGACGTGGCGCTGCCCTACGTCCTGGGGAAAGGGTTTAGCGGCGTCTTCCTGGACAACCTCGACATGGTTGACGCGTACCCATTCATGAGGGGCGGTGTCGTGGAGCTCGTCAGGAAGATTAGGCAGGAGCACCCGGACATCGTGATAGTCGTGAACAGGGGCTTCTCGGTGCTCAGTGACATAGCCCAGTACATCGACGCCCTCCTATTCGAGTGCTTCGGCACGACATACGACTTCAGGTCCAAGAGGTATGTGAAGCTAAGCGGGGAGGACCTCAAGTGGCTGATCTCCACGTCTGAGGCCGTCAAGGAGCTAAGCCAGCGTCACGGCTTCGCCGTGCTGGCGCTTGGGTACGCCAACGTCAGCGACGCGAGGCAGCTCAGGGAGTACATGAGCTTCGTCAACTCGCTGGCCAAGAGGTTCGGCTTCATCCCCTACGTGAGCGACCTCCACCTAACGTGGGTTAATGCCGAGTACGCTGAGATGGCGAGGGAGGATCCGGCGCCTCGGACACGGCTGCCGCTGGCGCTCGCAGCGCTGCTAGCGGCCGCTTGTTCGCTCTGGCTAGCCCTCCGCCGAGCGCGCTCGAAGTGATAGAGCCGTCTTATATATCTCCTCGATCAGCTCCACGTCCCTCAGGGAGTCCCTCCCGCTCGTCCGCGGCTCCTCGCCCGACCTCACGCAGTCTATGAAGTGCTGGGCCTCCCTCCTGAAGCTCCAGTCCCACTCGGGCCAGGGCTCCCTCAGGACCCTGGCCTCCCCGCCCTCGTACACCGCGACCCTAGCTGGGCAGTTGACGAGGAGCGGTGGCGGCGGCCTGACCTCGACCCACCCCTCACTGAAGTAGACCTTGAACTCCTCGTCCCAGAAGTGCGCCCTCACGAACCCCGCCTCGAGGCTTGCGTTGAACCCGTCGTAGGCGAGCACCGAGACGCAGTGGCCCCTGGCGAATGCGGCGAACAGCACTCGCCTGGGCTCGCCGACCAGCCACCTCAGCAGGTTCACGTCGTGGCAGTAGACGTCGATGAAGGCCCTGAACCTCTTGTACTCGCCTGGCGGCAGCCAGTCGGGGGGCCTGGGCTCAACCGGGGGCCTCTCCTCCTCGCCCTCGACGTAGCGCATCAGCCTGCTGAGGCCGCAGACCCACTCGCCAGCGAAGCAGTGGGCCCTGGCGAACGTCACGTCTCCGAGCCTCCCCTCTGAGACGAGCTGGCTTATGAGCCCCCTCGCCAGCTCGCACCCCGGGTCGTACCTCTTCATGTAGGCGACCATCAAGATGGCACCTCCCCTCTCCGCGGCTCGGACCATCTCCCTCGCGTCCCTCACGTTAGTGGCCATCGGCTTCTCCACGAAGACGTGCTTCCCAGACTTCAGTAGGTCGATGGATATGGGCGCGTGGAGCTCGTCAGGCACCACCACGACGCACGCGTCGACGTCGCTTGCGTCAGCGACCTCCTCATGGGACCTGTAGACGCGGGGCACGTGGTACCTCTCAGCCACCATCTTGGCGAGCCTCTCCCGGACATCGCAGATCGCGACGACCTCGCAGCCCTCAGCGCGAGTGAAGTTCGGTATGTGGGCCACCTGGCTCATGAAGCCAGCGCCGATCACGGCCACGCGGACCGTCAACTGCCCCACCTGGTGGAGACCGTGACCCCAGCCTTAGACGCCACGTCCAGGAGGGACCTGAGGGCTCGCTTGGCTATCTCCGCTGGCGGCATCCTCCAGTACTCCTCCCTGAATATCTCGACGGACAGGAAGCCCTCGTAGCCCTTCCGCTTAAACGTCCTGAGCACCTCGACTAGGGGGATCACGCCCTCACCGCAGAAGAGCCTGTTGCCGTCCCTGAGCGCCTCCCTCGGGAGGTCCTCGCAGTCGTTGATGTGGACGAAGACCAGCCTGTCTCCCGGCACGAGCTCCAGGCTCTCCAACCTGCCGTCGCCCCTGTACCAGTGGAACGTGTCGATGAGGAGGCCGACGTGCTCGCTCTCAATGGCGCTTACGATGTCCACGGCCTGCGGGAGCTCCTCGAACCACTCCAGCGCGACCTTCACCCCGTACTCCTCGACGACCTCGGCCAGGCTCGAGAGCCTCTCGACGTACCTCTCCTTGGCCTCGCTGAAGCCGAGCCCGCCTAAGCCCTCGGCGCACACTACGACGCACTCGGCGCCTATCGAGCTCCCGACGTCCAGGAAGCGGCGGAGCTCCTCGACCCTCCGCTCGTAGTCGTCTCCCGAGCAGAAGACGAAGCCGCCGAACGCGCAGAGGCAGGGGGCCTCGACGCCAGCCTCGTCTAGGAGCCTCTTGAGGTCGGCCTTGCTGTGAGTCTCGAGGTACTTCCTCAGCTTGCCGACCCATATCTCCACGCCCTCGAAGCCCGCCTCAGCGGCCGACCGAATGTCATCCTCCAGGCTGTAGGGCATCGTGGTTGCCCCGTTAATGCAGCTCCTCATGACCAGCCCCCGTCAGAGGCCGTGCTCACGAGACATATTAGCGTTCCTGGGGCGCGGCGAAACTAATAAGGCTGGGCTCGGACTCTCACCTCACGGAGGTCGTGATGAGTGCGGGATTGCCTGAGCGCTGATGAGCCTCGATTCTGCTGACCCGAACGCCTTATATCCGGGATTGGCGATGTGGCCTCCGTGAGGGTCCTCGTGGCCGTGACGGTCGACTGTGACCTCAGGCGCAGCAACGTGATCCACAGAAGGGCTGCCCTCGAGGCCCTCCTCGGCCTGTTCAGGAGGGCTGGCCTCAGCGGCCACGTGACGTGGTTCCCCAACGAGAACGACTTCAAGGTCGTCGAGTGGCACGGCGACTTCGTCGACGAGGTGCTGGAGAGGGGGGACTCGATCGGCGTACACGACCACTTCGACAGGTACGACACGATCCACGACTACGACCCACCAGCTAGGCCAGTGGACATACTGTGCTTCGAGGAGGTGTACCCACTGATGCGCCTCTCCAAGGAGGCCGTCGAGGCCTACCTCAGGGAGAGGGGGCGGGACGCACCCGTCACGATGCACAGGAACGGCTGCCTGGTGCAGTCCCGCGCCATATACAGGGCCCTCAGGGAGCTGGGCTACAGGGTGGTGTCCGACGTGACGCCCCAGGAGCACGTCGACGGGTCGAAGTTCGCAGACAGGTCGGGCAGGCCCAACGTGATGTTCAACGAGGGCGTGCCGCTGAGCGTGCAGCCCTACAGGCACGACGTGGACAACTGGGCGGACTACAGGTCTAGAGAGGGGCACTTCATACAGGTCCCCGTCCACTACCTCGGGCGCGACTTGGACTTCGGCTACTTCGGGCGCTTCCTCCGCGCCTGTGAGGGAGAGGGCTTAGCAGAGTGCGTGTTCTGCTGGCTCTTCCACCCGTACGAGATTCAGGCTGCGACCGGCGAGGTCGACGGTGCCAAGCTTCGATCGCTGGAGGACTCACTAGCTAAACTGCGCGACGACTACGGCGCCTCGTTCGTCAGCTTCGACGAGCTGCTCGAGAGATCGGAGCTGTGAGCTAAGCCGCTGGTGCTGCTCGTGCCCTACCTAGTCGGGACTCCCGTCAGGCTAAGGAGGCTCCCGGTAGATGTGCCGGAGCCGTACTCGCCACTCGCGCCAGACGACATGCACTTGACTCTGCTGTACGTGGGGGACTTAGCTGCGCGCGAGGCCGAGCTGGTCGCCGCGGCGCTAAGGGGGGTGGCGGCCAGGCGCGTTCCGTTTACGGTGACCCTCTCTGGGGTAACCCCCCTCCCATCGTGGAGGAGGCCGAGGTACCTGGCCCTCCTCGTGGCTCGTGGCCTCGAGCAGCTAGCTAGCCTCAGGGCAGACGTGCTTGAGGCCGTGGCGAGGCTTGGCGTGAGCCCCCGCGACAGGCACCTCCACGACTTCAGGCCCCACGTCACATTTGCCGCGACGAGGGCCAGGCCTCGGGACGTCCCCTTAGCCACGCTCGAGAGGCTCGTTAGAAGGGGTCGCACCGTAAAGGTGGACGTCCTCGTCGCGGAGCTAGCGCTGCTCGACAGCTCAGGCGGCAGGGTGAGGCCGGTCGCCAGCTACCCCCTTAGGCGCCGCTAGCCTCAGCTAGCTGCCTGAGGAGCTCGCGCAAGTCCTCTAAGGTGATGCCGACTAGCTCAACCCTGCCCCTGTACCTGTCGACCACGCTGGGGAGCTCGCCCACGTCGGCTCCAGTCATCTCCCTCTCCATCTCCTCAATGACCTCCGCGGGGTAGGCGAAGAAGTCGCCGCTTATCGTGACCCGCCTAACTCGCCTCCCGGCGAGCTCAACTTCCACCTTGACCATCTTGCCGCCGATTACCTTCCTGGAGGCGCTCAGCACCCTACCTCCTGTAGAGCCACTCCTCGCTCCTGTACTTCTCGAGGAGCTGCCTGGCAAGCTCCTCCTCCCCCTTAGTGTAGCTCCCCCTTACCAACCTCACCCCCAGCTCTGCCTCGAAGGCCCTGACG
>CAZCFI010000079.1:0-7285 GCA_964497915.1 uncultured Thermoproteales archaeon | reverse complement strand
GTCCCCCCGTATTCACCATGCTCACAGCTGCTTAATATTTCCTCCCGCGAGTCGGTCTAGGCGCATCCCGGAGGCGGGGCGGCTGGCTACCAAGGCTGGGAGGGATCGGGGGAGTCGAGCTAGCGGTGAGGGGCCCTAGCGAGCTGAACCGCGGCGCTACAGAGCCCCTAGCGCGCCCGACCTGTACCACCCGATGGTCCTCCTCAGCCCCTCCCTCAGGCTGACCTCCGCCCTCCACCCGAGCTCCCTAGCTATCCTGGTCACGTCGGCGCAGCTGCGGCGGACGTCCCCCGGCACCCCCTCCCTGTGCACGACCCGCAGGTCGGGCCTGCCCGTTAGCTCGAGCACCAGGCGCGCCAGCTCGTTGACCGAGGTCTGCCTCCCGGTTCCGACGTTGAACACGCCGAACTCCACATCGGACTCGACCGCCGCCACTATGGCCCTGACGACGTCGCTCACGTAGATGAAGTCCCTGGTCTGCTCGCCGTCCCCGTAGATGACGAGGGGCCTGCCCATCAGCGCGTTCCTCACGAATATCGAGACGACGCCAGCGTAGGCCCTGGTCTGCCTGGGCCCGTATGCGTTGAATATCCTGAGTATGACGACGGGCAGGCCGTAGGAGTGGTGGAACGCCGAGGCGTAGGCCTCGCACGCCACCTTGGTCGCCCCGTAGGGGTTGAGCGGCCTGAGGGGGTGGTCCTCACTTATGGGTATCCTGGCGGGGTTGCCGTACACTGCGGCCGACGACGCGAGGACGACCCTGCCCACGCCAGCGTCGCGGCACGCCTTCAGGAGCGCCAGGGTGCCGCCGACGTTCACGTCGTGGTACCTGCTGGGCTCGTAGAGGCTCTCCCTGGCGTCGACCAGCGCCGCTAGGTGGACTACCGCGTCGACCTCCCTCAGGACCTCGCGCAGCGCGGCCTCGTCCCTGACGTCGAGCCTCAGCGCCTCGACGCCCTCGGGCGCGTACTGGCTCGCGTTGAGGTCCACCGACACGACCTCGCAGCCCCTGCGGTGCAGGGCCTCGACCACGTGGGACCCTATGAAGCCGGAGCCCCCGGTGACGACGACCCTCACGCCCTCACCTAGCCTGCCTGGCGCCTAGCCACTAATAAGCGTTCTAACGAGCGGCCCCCGCTCAGCTGAGCGTCGGCAGCGCTCTCAGCCGAGCCCGCCGACCAGCCTGCCGACCGCCACCCTGTAGGCCGGCACCTGCCACGCGTAGCGCTCCCCCACCCCCAGCTCCTCGTCGACAGGCGGGGTGTAGCCCAGGCACGGCCTGTCGACGGGGGCTATCAGGTTGGCCTCCATCAGCCTGTCCCTCAGCCACGGCTCGTCGAGGACGGAGTCCACGTCCTCCACGGCCGCCCTCAGCCGATCCCTGGGCAGCCCCTCAAGCAGCGGCCTGACACTGGCCTCCACGTCCCTCAGCCACGAGCTTAGGTCCCAGCCCCTCCTCCACAGCTCAACCACGCTCCTCGGGTTCCCACCGGTGAGGCGCCAGACCTCAGCGCGCACGCCGAGGGGCGCGCCGAGCGCCTCGAGGAGCTCGCTGGTCGCGGCGGGGCCGAGGTTCCACAGCCCCCTCAGCCTCACGTAGTTGTGCCGGGCCAGCAGCCTCCTCGAGGTGCCCTCGCTAGTCGTGGCCAGCACCAGGGCTGACCTGGCTCCGAGGGCGTAGAGCTCCTCCAGCAGGTCGAGCAGGTCCTTGGCGTAGGCCTCAATCAGGTCCAGGCCCAGGGGCCGCGCCACGTCGTCCACCAGCACGACCACCCCCCTCCCCTCGACCCGGCGCCTCGCCAGCGCGCGCCCCAGCTCCAGGACGGCCAGGGCCGCCAGCCTGCCAGCCGGGCCAGCGCCCCTCGCCGCCTCGGCCAGCGCGTCGACGACGTCCGGGGGCCCCAGCACGGCGCCCCTCACGCTGCGCGCCGACATGGCGTCGACGTAGACAACCAGGTAGCCGCCTCGCTCGAGCCTGCCGGCCAGCTCCAGCAGCAGCCTCGTCTTGCCGCAGCCCTCTGGGCCGTAGAGGTAGAGTACTGGGTAGAAGCCGCGGGCTGCCAGCTCCGCCAGCGCTGATAGCTCCTCGCCCCTGTCGACGAAGGGGGTCTCAGCGCGCCTCGGGAGGCTCACGGGACCCCCAAGCACCCTTGGCCCCGCCCCCTTATCACGCTATCGCCGGTGGGCTGCGCGCAGCCCCCATTAGCGAGCCCGCCGGCATGAGAGCGATGCCCGAGAGGGGCCCCGCTCTTAGCTGACGAGGTTGGCAGCGTCCCGCGCGAGCCCGGGCGCAGGCCCGCCGCTCCGCCACGGCCGTCAGGGCCCCGCTGCTCGGCTCGCCCGAGTTCCACGCTGCGATGGGCAGGCTCGCGGTCGGCCGAGGGGCCAGGGTCAGGCTGGTGAGGGCCACCGGGCCGTGGGGAGCGGGGATGTGAGCGGCCGCTCTGCGAGTTCCAGCATCGGCTGCCGAGCGCCGCGCCAGGTGGGCCGCCGAGGCAACCGTTTTATATGCCAACCGCGCCGGGGTGCACGGGGGTCGCCGTGGATCGCTCAGACGACCCAGGCGATAGCCCGACTTCTCCGCGCCCGAGCGCCTCCTCCCCGCAGCCCGCAGCCGCTCGAGGGCCGCGGCCCCCGGTGGTCGCCCCTGAGGAGGGAGCTCAGGTTCGACCTGTCTAGCGCCAGGACGGTCAGGAGGGTCAGGCAGAGGCTCGACAGCTGGTCGCCGCTGGCCGAGGGGCAGGTGATCGCCCAGCCGTTCCTCAAGCCGATAGTGTGCCACGCGGGCTACGACGCGGACGGCGTCAAGCGGGCGATAGTGTGGGCCAATGCGGGCAGGCTGACCGGGCACTTCGAGGTAGTCGACGTGACTACCAACGTCCAGCCGCCCGGCAGGCCGCCCGTGGTCTACAGGGGGGAGCTGAGGGAGGCTGGCTTCCACATCTGGGGCGGCAACAACTACGTCGCCGACTTCTCAGACCTCAGGAGGGAGGGCCTCTACTGGGTGAGGCTCGTCGTCAGGGAGACCAAGGAGGTGGTGGAGTCCTACGTCTTCAGGGTGAAGAGGGGCCTCTACCTCGACCTGGCCAGGAAGGCGGCGAGGTGGTTCTACTACCAGCGGTGCGGGACTGAGGTTCCCGGGTGGCACGGGCCCTGCCACACCCAGGACGCGATAATACTGGAGGACGGGACCAGGCTCGACGCGACCGGCGGCTGGCACGACGCCGGCGACTACGGCAAGTGGCTGAGCAGCGGCGCGTACGGCGTCTGGGCCCTGGCGTCCATGGCCGAGGAGGTGGGCGGCGAGCTGGGCGAGCGGGGGGTGCGCGAGGTGCTCGACGAGGCGGCGTGGGAGGCCAGGTACTTCTGCAAGGTGTACTACGAGAAGCTCGGGACCTTCCTCCAGGTCTTCGCCTCCTCCAGGAACGTCCCCCTGTCGGACGAGTTCCCGCCCCTGGAGAACGTGTGCGTGTGGCTGGGGGCCCCGGAGAAGGAGCCCCCGCGCGTGGTCACGCTGGAGCAGTCCCTCGACTACTACCCCCCGACGCTCACGAGGGACGTGCACGTGGCCGCGTCGCTGGCCAAGCTCGGCAGGCTCATCTCGCGCTACGACCCCGAGCTCTCGGAGAGGTGCATCAGCATAGCCAGGGACGTCTGCGAGCGGGCCAGGAAGGCCGAGCCCGAGGCCGGGCCCGACAGGGACTGGTACCTGCTGCTGGTCTCGAGGGCCCTGCTCCTGAGCGCCGAGCTGCACAAGGCGACTGGCGAGCGCGAGTACCTGGAGGGCGCCAGGGCCTGGGCCGAGGAGCTGCTCTCGCTCCAGCGCGACGACGGCTCCTTCTACAGGGACGCCGGCAGGAGCGCGGGGTTCGAGCAGAGCCACTTCCACATCGTCGCCCTCTGCGAGGTCGCCGAGTCCGAGCTGGGCGGGGGGCTGCGCGAGAGGGCCAGGGAGGCCTTCAGGAGGTGGCTGGAGTGCGTCGAGCCCCTCACCAGGGCGTCCCCCTTCGGCCAGGTCGGCTCGAGGACCGAGGGGGGCGAGGTGAGGAACCTCGGCCCGAACTCCACGAACAGGGCGCTGGGGGCCTTCGCCTGGGCCTTCGCCACGGCAGCCATGATGTTCGGGGAGCCCAGGTACCTGGAGATGGCCGAGCGCCAGCTCCAGTGGATACTCGGCCTTAACCCGTGCGACGTGTCGATGATGGCCGGCGTCGGGGCCGGGCCGGGGTGCTACCACCACAGGTACTGCTTCGTCGAGGGCCACGAGGACGGGGTGGTGCCGGGCGGCATCATCAACGGCATAGTCGGGGCCAACGGCGGCGTGATGGACGTGGGCGACTTCAGGACCGGCAACTTCGTGGTCTCCGACGGCCTCCCCGTCGACTACCCGATAGTCGACACGGACGCGCGGGGGTGGACGTACGCCTACCTCACCAACGAGTACTGGGTGATAAACAACGCCTGGTTCATCATGGGGGCCGTGAGGACGCACAGGGCCCTGAGGCTGCTGAGGGGGCGCTGAGGGCCCTCCACTAGCTTTTTTACACGTACTGCCTTATCGGCGGCGGCAGGATCAGCCTCCTCCCCTCGACCACGGTGGCGCCCTTGCAGTCCAGCCTGTCGTCGCTCCTGGTTATGAAGGTGATCCCCCTAACCGAGGCGACGTAGACGTAGACCGTCCTCCTGGAGATCACGCCCCTCGTCTCGCGCACCTCGACGACGAGCGGCTGCTCAGCCAGCGACAGGGCCTTCAGGAACTCGCTGGGCTCGACCACCACTATGGGCCCCATGACGACCCTTGCCTGCAGGGTGGCTGCCCCTGCGGCAGCTGCCCCCGCGGCGGCTCCTGCAATCACGCCCGCTGCCATGGTCAGCGCCAGCCCTAGTTAACTTGGGCTCTCTTATAAAGGTGACCCGCAGGCGCTGCCCAGCAGCTCCTACTCGTACACCACCGCTAGCTTCACGCACTCCTCCGGCCTCTCGTCTATCAGGCGGTAGGCCTCTATCACCTCGTCGAACTTCACCACCGGGCACAGCATGCCCTCCACGGTCAGCGCCCTCCTCCTGAACAGCTCTACCACGGTCTCGTAGACCCTCCTCCTGTGCCACCTGGGGTAGTCCCTGTAGGGCTCGCTCTCCACCCTCGCCCCGGCCACCATCACCTGCCTGTTGAAGTGCCACTCCTCGCCCAGGTAGAGCCCGCGGGCCTCGCCGTGGTACCACGACACCGGCACCACCGTGCCGCCGTAGGCCGTGGCCCTTATTGCCTGGTGCAGGGCCTCGTAGGAGCCGCTCGCCTCTATCGCCACGTCGACCCCGACCCTCCCGGTCATGAGCTTTATCTCTAATCCCACGTCGCACTCCCTGGGGTCGAGCACCGCGTCGGCCCCGTACCTCCTGGCCAGCTCCCTCCTCTTCCTTATCGGGTCGACGCCGACGACTAGCGTCGCGCCGGAGAGCCTAGCCATCTGCACGGCCATCAGGCCTATCGCGCCCAGCCCGAAGACCGCCACCCTGTCCCCGAGCCTGACGTGCCCCTCCCTCACGGCCATGAGGGCCACGACGGCTGGGTCTATGCAGACCAGCTCCTCGTTGCTCAGCTCCGGCGGGGCTGGCTCGACCCCGTCCTCGGGGACCGTGTGCGTCTCCCTGATCGGCAGGTAGCCGTAGACCCTGTCGCCGACCCTGAACCTCTTGACCTCGCTGCCAACCTCCACCACGACGCCGACCGTCATGTTGCCGAGCGGCACCGGGTACCTGACCGAGGGCCCCTCCCCCTCCCCGACTGGGAGGAAGAGGCCCAGCTCCTGGTCGTACCTCTTGGACTGGAAGGGCGTCACGCCCCTGTAGATGAGGAGGTGCGTGCCGTGCTTCTCGGCGGAGAGGATGCTCTTGACCCTGACCTCGTTGGGCCTTAGGGGCCTCTCCTCGTACTCCCTGAGGGCGAGCTTGCGCGGGCCGACCGCCACCAGCTCCCTCGGCATCCCCGCCACCGCTGTGGTGTGCCCCCACGAGACTGATTAGCTTTGCCAGCGCGGGCGCCGGCGCTAGCGCTCGCGAGGCCTCGCGAGCCCCTCTTCAGTGAGCGAAACCCTCTTTTACATCAGCAGCTAGGTATCAGCCGTGGGCCGGGAGTCGGAGGGCGCGTGGCGGGGCAGCCTGAGGGGGCTGCTGGCGGGGCTCCCGAGGAGCTCGGTGCGCTTGAGGCACGGCAAGGAGCACGTCGAGGTCTCGCTGCTGGCGGAGCAGCTGTCCTGCGAGCTGAGGGTCGAGTACGACCTCAGGCGGGGGCGCCTGCCGGCGCGCGCCCGCAGGGAGGGGCGCGAGCTCCGCCGAGGGCTGGTGGGCGTCAGGTGCGAGTCGGTGGACGAGGTCATCGCGGGGATAGAGAGCGGGAGGCCCGTCATCGCTCGGCTCCCCCTGGCGGCTGAGGTGCGGGGCGTGGCGATAGTCGGCGTCCCGGACGCCGTCCTGTTCCTCGAGTCCAAGCCAGCGCTCCTCATGAGCCTGAGGGCCATGGCTGGCCGCCTAGAGCCCTCCAGGAGCGAGGTGGCGGCGGTGAAGATATACGCCCTCCTCATGGAGGAGATGGGCTTCGACTGCAGCTCCCTCGAGGTCGCGGTCGTGAGGCTCCTCAGGGTGAGCGTGGACGGGGCGTGGGAGCTCGGCCTCCACAGGCTGGTGGCCCAGGCCTACGCCTCCAAGCGCAGCCTGAAGCTCCTCAGCCAGCACCCGCACCTGAGGGCGTACCTGTACGGGTACTCGAGGGGCGAGGTCGCGAGGGACGTGCTGAGGGCCCTAGAGTACTGGAGGGGGGAGAGGGAGCCGGAGCCCACGGACAGCCCCCAGGCCTGCGGGTCGTGCCCCTACGTCGAGCGGTGCGAGGCCCTGAGGGCTAGCGCTGCCGATCAGCGGTCGGGCGGGCTCGCCGGGAGCTCCCGGTAGCGGCGGGCTGGGCGCCGGTCTCGACCAGCCGCTAGCTACCGCTTAGGCGCCACCCTCACGACCGGCACGCTCAGCTCCTCCCTGAAGACCCACCTCCCGTCTTCCACGTACCTCCACAGCCTGGGCATCACCCTCATGATGCTGCTGCTCGACTGCACGAAGTAGTACGGCATCTCCACGTCGAGGCCGTCGGCGGCCCTCATCACGTGCTCGTCGTAGCTGCACGGGAACTGGGCTATCAGCAGGGCCCTGCGCGGCTCTATCACGGCCCCGAAGGCGCCCGGGAGCATGCAGAGGGCCCTGGCGAGCGCGGGGGCGTCTTTGCCCTCGAAGTAGAAGA
>CAZCFI010000078.1:0-7291 GCA_964497915.1 uncultured Thermoproteales archaeon | reverse complement strand
ATCACGCCCTCAGCGAAGGCGGCGCCAGCCGACTCAGCCGCCCTCCTGAGGGGGGCCCTCAGGCCCTCGCCCAGCCTGCCCCGCGGCCCCACTATGCGCCATATCGGCCTCACGACGCCGACGCGCTCCTCCTCGCGCACCTCCAGCCTCATCTCAACGCCGAGGTCGGCGAGCTCCGGCACCCGCCACGGGACGTCGGTGGCGAATGCCCAGGCCAGGTCTTGGTCGTTGACGTAGTTGCCCTCGTCGAGCACGTCCTCGAAGAGAGAGCGCGCCTCCTCGGGCCTCCTGTGGGTGACCCAGCCGCCTATCAGCGAGGTCGTGACCGGCTGGCCCGGCGCCGACTTTGACAACACCAGCACCCTAACGCCCCGCCTCGCCGCCTCTAGCGCCGCCCTGAGGCCAGCGCCCCCAGCCCCCACCACCAGCACGTCGACCTCGAGCTCCTTCAGCAGCATGCCCTACCCGTGGGCCGTGGCCCTAAAAGAGTTTGCTCGCACGCACCGAGTCCCTGCTCCCGCTCAGTGCGAGGGCCACCTTCAGCGCAGCTCAGCGCGTGGGCGAGTGAGCGCCTCAGATGGGCAGGCCAGCTCGGTCGACCAGCTCGTGCAGGCCCTTAATCGTCGCTGGCTTAAGCTCTAGGCCCAGCTCCTCAGAGAGCCTGCTCAAGTGATTTACTAGGCGCTCGAGCCTCCTCCGGTGCTTGCTCTCCCTGTCAGAGTAGTCTATGAAGTTGTGAGTGATGGGGACTACGACCTTGAGCTTGCAGCCGCGCTCCACCAGGTGCTTCACCCACCGCTCGGCCAGCGAGCACAGGACCTCCTCTCTACCCCCCTCTATCCTCAGGTGGGTCGGGTCCCCCCTCTCCACCACCTCGTGTGGGTCAGCCGTCATCGGCACCTCGAGGAAGTCCATGCCCTCGACGTGGTGCGGGTAGGGGCTAGCCCCCACCCAGATGGCGTGGAACTCGGGGATCCTGCGGCCCGGGATGTACGTGCTCCCCTGCCTGAAGCCCAGCTCATAGAGCGCCCTGTACGTGTGCTCATTGGCCGAGCAGTTCCCGGGCCTGAAGCTCTCAGGCCTGAGGCCGAGGGCCTGGCTCCAGACCTCGAGGCCCTCCCTCAGCTGCTTGAGCTGTGCCTCGTAGTGGTACTCGCCTAGGTACCTGTCGTACCTGCCGTCGCCGAAGCTCTGCGGGTGGTAGTGCATCGCGAGCTCCCAGCCCTCGTCCATCGCCTCGAGGAGGACGTCTCCCTGCTTGGCGGCGGTGTCCGGCACTATGAAGAGCGTCCCGTAGAGCCCGTGGTCGCCGAGAGCTCCCACGTAGCCCCTTATCGCCCTCTCACTCAGCTCCCAGGTCTCAGGGCCGCCCGGCGGCGAGAACTTCCTAATCCTCTCGCAGTCCATCGTGAACGCGACGTAGAGGGCGTCCTCGATCACCACGCCGGCCACCGAGTGGGGTTGCCGCGACCGCACTATTATCCATTGCCACCCCTCAGGCCCGCTCGAAGTGGACTCGCCACCTGACCCTGGCCGACTCGTCGCTCCTCAGGGTCACCACCAAGAGCCTCCCCTCCTCGCGCCACTCAGCGTCAGCTCCATCAGCGGCGACGCCAGCGCACCTGACCCTCGCCCCGCCCCAGTCCACCAGGAAGCGGACCTCGTAGGGGTCGCCTCCTACCAGCAAGCTCTCGCCCTCGGCCCACGACCTCCCCTCGCCCCACTCGAGCCTGATGAGGTCTGGGTAGCCCTGGGTTATGTGGCGGCTCGTCCCCACGAGCTCGGGCACGCCGAGCAGCGGCCTCACGCAGAGCACCCTGCAGGAACCTGGCTCAAGCCTCACCGAGATGCCGTCGCCCAGCTCGCCCACGAACCTCTTGTCCCACACCTCGTAGACGAGGTAGCGCCCGGGCCTCAGGCCCAGCTTCTCCGGCGCGACCCTCACCTCAGCTGGGTCGCTCTCAAACCACCTGAAGACGCCGACCACGTCCCACCTTCCCCAGCTGGTCGCGACCTTGAGGTCCCATATCTGCGGGTAGGGCCCCTCTGGGTCCCTCGGGAATAGATCCATGGGCCTGACGGGCTGGGGCGGGAGTACCCTCCTCAGCAGCTCCACCCTCTCCTCGGGGAGCTCGGGCATGTTGTCGGACACCATGAGGACCTGCCCGCTCAGCCCCAGCAGGCTGGCCCACGCCTTGGCGGCCTCGTACGGCAGCTCTGGCCTGACCATTATCACGTCTGGGTCGCAGTACCAGGCTATCGTGTGCATCCAGTAGTTGGAGAACGTGGCCCTGAGGGCGTTGCGGAAGGCCTCGACCCCCTCCCTGAGCTTGGAGGGCGACACGTCGGTTCCAGTCCTGCAGGTGTCCCCGTAGCCCATCGCCCTCCACTGAGTGGCACAGATGAGTATGACGCTGTCCGGGCCCACGGCCTCCCTTATCAGCCTGAGCATCCCCCTGTAGGCCTCGTCCGGCGTCAGCGACCTGTCGTGCATGCTGCCCCTGCACAGCGCGTACCACTGGTGCATCTCCCCCTGCCCGTCGAGCTTGAAGTACTCGAAGCCCCACTCGCGCATCGTCCTGAGCGTCCTCCCTATCCACTGGGACCTCACCTCGGGGTTCGTGGGGTCGACGTACGGGTAGTTGGCGAAGCCCCTGAAGACCTCGCCGTCGGGCCTCCTGATGAACCAGTGCGGCCTCTCCTCCAGCAGCCTGGTGTCCACCTCGGGCACGCCCTGGGGGACCAGCCAGATCCCGGGCTTGAGTCCCCTGCTCCTGACGTACCTCGCCAGCCACGCCCCGCCGCGCGGGAACCTCTCGTTCCAGTCGAGCCACGTCTCCCCCTGGTAGCCGTCGTCGAGCTGCACGTACTCGAGGCCGAAGGGCTTGAGGTGCTCGGCCAGCCAGTCCGCGTTGGCTACGACGTCAGCCTCGGTTATGTCCCTGCCGTAGTAGTACCACGAGCACCAGCCCGCTGGCGGCCTGGGGCGCCGGCTAGTGTCGTAGGGCTCGTAGTACGGCATGCCGAGGTGCTCGGCCACGTAGCGCTCGGTGACGGCGGCCGCGAGCAGCTCGGGTATGACGCCGAACTGCGTCGTGACCTCGGCCTCGACAGTGAATGTGCGCCCGTCTGGCTCCGCCAGTATGGAGAGCCTGCCCCAGGAGGAGAGCCTGAGGAGCCTGTCGCCCCACTTGTCGAATATGGAGTCGCAGAGCAGGCTGTCCGCGGGCCCCAGCGCCGCCTGGACCACGTCCCAGTGCTGCCCCGCCTCGACCCTACACAGGTATGGCTCCCTGCCCCACCTAACGGCAGCCTCGGCCGCGAACGTGAGGCGGGCCCTCGGGTAGAGGCGTAGCATCACCCTGCTCCGGCCGCAGTGCACCTCGGCCAGCACGTTGCCGGGCCCCTCGCCCACTGGCGCCAGCCTCAGTATGTGCACGCGCCACTCGCTGCCCCCCGCCGCCACATCGTACGGGTCCCCGTAGGGCTCGAGGTCAAACTCGAAGGCGCGCTCCCCGTCGCTGGCCCTCACCCTCAGGCCCTCGATGACTAGCTCGCCGCCGTACGACAGGTTTAGCGCGCCGCCCCTCAGCTCGGCGCTCCAGCCCCGCACGCTCCCCCCGCCTTATGGGAGGGGGGAGGCTGCTATAACCGTTGGCGCTGGCGCGCCAGAAATCCTTAAATTCAATGGAAGGGTCGAGCAACCTAGGTGGTCGCGTGCCCGAGCCGGTGGTGGCCCACGTTAGTGACCCGGAGGGCCTCAGGAGGCTCTTCGAGGAGTTTGAGGAGGGCAACCCTGGCTTCAGCATGGGGCTCCTCGACACCAAGGGGGAGGTCGAGCTGAGGGCTGAGCTGGGCGGCGTGAGGTACCTGTGGGTCATCGAGGGCGGCGGGGAGGTTTACCTGCCCGAGGGGTACAGGACAAAGGAGGGGGACGGGGAGCCCCTGCCGGACTTCTACGCCCCCGACAAGCTGCCTGAGGACGTCAGGGAGGCCCTCGAGGTGCTGAGGAGCAAGCTGCACCTGGTGTCCGAGGAGGTGCCCTACGGCGACACCATCAGGAACTGCGTCAAGTCCATACTCGACAGATGGAGGGGCGACGTGTTCGTGGGGGACATATCCGGCGAGGTCGCCCAGCTGACGCCGCTCGACAGGGGGGGCTGGTGCCACACCTCGTGGTCGGACGACGAGGAGGTCAACGAGGCCATAGAGCTGATCATAGAGAGGTTCGACGAGGTGGGGTGGTCGACGAAGCTCAAGGGGTCGTACGAGGCGCTCGGCGTCGGAGACCAGGTGGTGGTGAGACCCGACGAGAGGGTGAGGGTCAGGGGCAGGCTCAGGTTCGTGTGGATAGAGGACCTCGAGGCCGTCGAGCCCCACACGTCGACCGTGAGGAGGGTGAGGCACCTCAAGGACCTGACTGGGGGCTGCAACATAGCCTTTGACCCCTTCAGGAGGCTCCCCCTCACCTGGTACGTCAAGGGGATAACTAAGGAGAACCCGGACGGGCTCAACAGGGTCAACAGCCACGTGGTGAACATGGCAGAGGAGTTCTCGAGGACGCACTACCACCCGCCCAGGGCCATCGGGGGCGGGAAGGCCCAGCACGAGCTCTACCTCGTCCTCGAGCCCAGCGCCTACGGCCTCAGGACCTACGGCAGGAGGTGCCACGCCTACCTCTTCCCCGACCTCGACGACCTCTCGAAGTACTCGGTCGTGGACCTCAGGCCGGGCGACGTGGTGTACATACCGCCGGGCACTGGGCACAGGGGGGCCAACGTGCTCGCCAACGTCATAACGCTGCCGGGGTTCAAGCCGCAGAACGAGTGGTACATAGACAAGAGGATCAAGAGGCTGTACGGCGGCAGGGTCCCCTACAACGAGTTCATGATAGGCGTCAAGTCCAGGTACGACGTGGTCTAGCTAGCTCGGTCCCCCTAGCTTAGTCAGCGCCGCCGCCTGCCTCGCGCTCGCCTCAACTGGCAGAGCTAGCAGAGCGCAGCGCCCGAGCTAGGTAGCGCTCCAGCACCTCGGGCACGCGCTCGACGGACCTGGCGTACTCCTCCGTGTGGAAGTCGAACGAGTGCCTCGGGTAGACCAGGTCTGAGATGGCCAGCAGCGCTACCGCCCTCACCGACCAGTAGGTGGCTAGCGCGTAGAACGCGCCGACCTCCATCTCCACGGCCAGGCAGCCCCACCTCCTGTGGTACTCCTCAGCCTTCCAGCGCAGCTCCCTGTACGGGGCCGCTATGCTCCAGACCCTACCCACGTGCGCCCTCGCCCCCGCGTCCTCGCAGGCCCGCCTCATCGCCTCAACGAGCTCGCCGTCCGCCCCCACAGGGACGCCTAAGGGCACGTAGTGCTGGGAGAGGCCGTCCTCGCACACCGCCCCACAGGGCACGACGTAGTCCCCTACCCTGACGTCGGCCCCCAGGCCGCCCGCGGACCCCGCGAAGACGGCGTGCTTGACGCCGAGGGCTACGAGCTCCTCAAAGTACGCCAGCGACGGAGCGCCTGGGGGGATCGGGAGGACTGAGACGGTGACGCCCTCGACCTCGAAGTTGTACAGGGCGGGGCCCTGCCTGTACAGCCACCTCTCAGCCCTGCGCGCCCCGAAGTGCTCGCAGATTCTCCTCGCCATCGCGCTTATGGGCGTGATCACAGCGACCTCACCAAGGTCCAGCTCCTCCCTGCCCAACCCCACGCGCCTGAGCATGTACTCTACGAAGTCCCTCGGCGAGAAGATGGGCCCACACTCGCGCCACTCGCTCAATGGCGATGCACCCGCCAGAAGTGCTCTAGAAGGCCTTAAATGTTTGCTCGATAGTAGGTGCCGAGAACCACTTATATCCTGGTAGTCGCCTATAGGGAGCGATGACAGGGAGGCTCAGCTCGCGCTTGCTGCCCACGTGCCTCGCCCTCCTCGTCACGATAGCCGCGTGTGTCTCGGCCGCGCCGTTGAAGGGGCGCGGGGAGGCGGGCAGGTACAGCGGTTACATGGACCTCGCGACTCGCGCTGTGAACTTAACTAGGATCCGCGAGCACGCTGAGGCCTTGCTCTCGCTCGGCAACCGCGAGCTCGCTGCCTCGTACGTGAGCCAGTGCTTGGCGCGGCTGGGCCTCCACGTCTGGCGCCAGAGCTACACCGCCCCCGTCCCCCAAGACGAGAACTCGACGCTCGAGATCCTCAGCCCGGTTAGGAGAGCCGTGAGGGTCTACGCGCTGCCCCCCAACGCCGCTGAGACGTGCAGCTGCGACGTCCAGGGCGAGCTGGTCTACGTCGGGAGGGGGGAGCTCTCAGACCTGCGCTCAGCCAGCGTGGCCGACAAAGTGGTCCTCATGGACTTTGACTCTGGCTACAACTGGCTGCTGGCCGCGAGCCTCGGCGCCCGCGCTGTGCTCTTCGTTGAGCGGCCGGGAGCCAGGGCTGAGGAGTACGCCTCTAAGTACCTGGCTGACGCGCCCCTCAGGTTCCCGAGGGCGCTGGTCAAGCTGGAGGAGGCGAGGCGCCTCATCAGCCTTCTCAAGCGGGGGCGGGTGCTCGTGAGGCTGAGGCTCAGAGTGCGCTGGGTGATGGCGAACTTAACTAACGTGCTAGCTGTAATCCCCGGCGAGAGGGGCGGCGAGGCGCTCCTCGTCGCCGCCAGCTACGACTCGCGAGTGCCGCTCCCCGCCCTCGCCGCTGACGAGCGCAGCGCTGCGAGCACTGCCGCCCTGCTGGAACTGGCTAAGCTCCTGGCCCGAGGCAGGCCCCTCAGGACGGTCTTCATCGCTGCCCTCTCCGGATCGGCCCTTGGCATGGCCGGAGCGAGGGCCTTAGCTGAGTCGCTCATCAGCGCCTACGGCCCCCTCGGATCCGCGAGGGACCAGCTCAAGGTAGCCCTAATCCTCGACCTGCCGCCAGCCCCAGCTGGGGCGCTCCTCCTAGCTCAGGGCGGCTTTTACGGCGACTTCGGCTGGGAGAGGGCGCCCGTCCGCTCAGGACTCGAGTCGCTGCTCACTTACCTCACGAGCGTCGGCGAGTACAGGCAGGCGGACGGGCTGTACGTGGTCTGCGGGAGGGCCTACAGGGTCAGGCTGCTCCCGTCTTACTGGGCTAGCCTGAGACGCTCGCCCGTGGCGCCTAGGCCCGCCCACGTAGCTGAGGTCTTGAACCATGCGGGCCTGCCAGCCGTGACGCTGTACGCCCCTGAGAGCGCCCCAGCCACTGAGTGGGGGGGCCTGAGGGCTTACCTAGAACTTGCTTACTTCATTGCCTACTCGCTCGCTAACGACCCCAGCGAGCTAGCGG
>CAZCFI010000077.1:0-7397 GCA_964497915.1 uncultured Thermoproteales archaeon | reverse complement strand
CAAGTGGTTGCTCATGAATTGTCTTCCCCAGATCGCATGCCGCGATGTAGTCCCCTTATGGGTCAATGTACATGGTGCATGGCACCCGATCGCCATTAAGGGCCTCTTCTCTCGGCACCCTCCAAATTATTACCTCCTTTAGTGGAAATCGCCTTCTGGCTCTCTCGTATACCTCCTTAGGGTCGTAGCCATGCTCAACCACCTGCCCGTCCACGATAGCAATGTACTTTCCTCCTGAACCTGCTCAAATTTGCTTTCAAGAACCGCTCGTAACTCACGTCCCTGCCGCTTCGCGCCGTCCCCCAAACCTCCCTTGAGCTTAACTCAGCGCTTGCTAATAAACCCCTCAGGCGACACTGCTAGCCTTAGAACCAGCGCTCCTTAGCTTGCCAAGAGGTCGCGCCAGCGGACAGAGGCTCTCTGTTGAGTGCGGTGAAAGCGAACCTCTGTCGCGAGATCGTTGGCCGACTAGCGCATCTACAGTGCGCGCCTGGCCGCCTGCAATCAGCTCTGCTCACAAGCTATCGCTTACGCAGACCTCCAGCGTGGGTCACGGGAGCGGCACCACACGAATTTTAAGACTGCTAGGAGGAGGCTCCCTCGCTGTGGTGAGAGCGTGATCACGAAAGCGCCTCTAGCTCATCAGACGCCATCGCTAAGTTTGCGTGGTGCAAGCCCAGCGACATCCGCACCGACTAGAGGAGCATTTGAGGTGCCTGAGCTCACTGGGGCCCTGAGTGGCTACCTTAGCTAGCTCGCAAAAACGCCTGGCGCCCTGCCGCGCATCCATTCGCAGCGAGACGTCGAGCTACCTAAGCTCGTCTATCTTCTTAAACGTCTTGTGCAGGATAAGTAGGGATAATGGGAGCAGTGTAACAGTGTGGAGGCATAAGACCCCAAACCTCGTGCTCGCCCTGTCGTAGTCCCCTGCTAAGACCTCCCTGACTCCCATGATGGCGTGGGTCTGAGGTATCATAAAAGATATAACTTGAAGCCCCGCTCGTCAATAAGCACGTGAGCAGAGCGCTGGGTTAGCGCCTAAGCTGCTGCCTCACCCAGGTAGGAGGATTAGTGAGCGCTGGTGTCACCCCGCTGAGCGGTCGGCGGAGCCCCGCTTCGACATTGGAAGGGGACGTCCATTAGTTGGTGGTGGAGTTTAAGGCTGGTGACTGAGGCTCGGAATGAGCACCCGCTCCCAATCTCCGAGCAGAGCGGGTATCAAGACCACCTCACTTAACCGACTGGTCAATGAGAGTAGGATTATACGAAGTCTGCGGCCTAGTCTACCACGGTGTGAGAGCATGGGGTCGAGTGATGTGTTTGAGGCTGTGTCGCACCCCTTGAGAATAAAAATACTGAAATTGCTGGCTAAGAGGCCCATGAGATTCTCTGAGCTGAAGAGAGAGCTTGGGATCAAGAGTAGCGGCAAGTTGGAGTTCCACCTGAGGAAAATGAATAACTTGATAGCCCTGAACGGTGAGGGCAAGTACACGCTAACTAAGGACGGCTACGCAGCACTGCAGGCTATCGACACCATTAGGAAGTACGGGTGGCAAAGGCGAGCCTTCGTGCTAAACACGGTGGCGTACTCCATATTTGCGGCGTACACTTCATGGAAGGTGCTGTGCGAGGGGGCTAGGTTGGCGTACGTGGCCGCTTTGGCGCTTTCGACTCTGTGGTACGCGTACTACAGCTACCTGTCCATAGCGAGGAGGAAAGTCCTCAGAGCCTACTGAGGAGGTGAGGCGGTGTGTCTGGTCGGCGCTCGGATCCTGTCATCAGGGTTGAGGAGCTAGTCAAGGAGTTCGGTGGGAGGCGCGTACTGCACGGGATAACGTTCCACGTGCGCAGGGGCGAGATCTTCGGCCTCCTCGGGCCTAATGGCGCTGGTAAAACTACGACTATGAGGATCCTCCTGGGGCTGCTCAGGCCTACGTCAGGGAGGGCCCTAGTCTTCGGCAGGTCGCTGAGTGAGGACAGCACGCTTAGGCGGAGGGTCGGCGTGGTCCTAGAGGAGGACGGCCTCTTTGCTAGGCTATCAGTTCATGAAAACTTAGACTTCTACGCCATGGTCTACGGACTGAGCGATAAGGAGGAGAGGGAGAGGAGGATTAGGGAGGTGTTGGAGTGCGTCGGTCTCTATGACGTCAAGGATAGAGTGGTCGGGCATCTCTCCCGGGGCATGAGGAGGAGGCTGGCGTTGGCTAGAGCGCTGGTCCACGAGCCGGAGGTGCTATTCCTCGATGAGCCCATGTCAGGCTTAGACCCAGAGATGAGGGTGGCGATGAGGGAGTTGCTAATCAGGCTCTCTAGGAGGGAGAGGGTCACGATCCTATACACGTCTCACGACCTGGGTGAGGTCGAGAAGACGTGCTCCCGAGTAGCAGTGCTCATGGGGGGCAGGATAGTGGCTCAGGGTTCACTAAGTGACATGCTCAAGGAGGCTCACAAGCCCCTAGTCGAGCTGACCTTCGCCACCGATGAGGACGCCACGAGGGCCCTCGGCCGCTTGAGGAGCCTAGAGTGCGTCCTGGAGTGTAGGAGGGCTGGGAGGAAGGTTTACCTAGTGACGGATTGGGACACCCACGACATCCTGCGCGAGCTCGTGAGGTTGGGGGTTAGGGTCGAGGAGGTGAGGAAGGCGAGGAGAACCCTGGAGGAGACGTACCTGAGACTCGTTAAGGGGGGTGGCTCGAGATGATAGGAGTCGTCGTCTGGAAGGAGCTTAGGGAGACGGTCAGGGATAGGAGCGCTCTATCCAGCGGGCTGAGCGTGTTGCTGCTCCTAGCGCTCTTAAACGTTGCATCGCTGAGGCACGCCGCCATCAACGTGGGCCACTTCATATTCTACGTGACGCCCTGCATAGGTCTCATGACAGCGTTCGGGATGAGTGGTAGATTCACCAGGGAGAAGCGAGAGAGGGTGATAGAGACTCTGCTCGCCACGCCGCTGACGCTAAGGGAGCTATGGCTGGGCAAAGTTGTGGGGCTGACGATACCATCTTACGCCATCACCCTAGCTGCGGCGCTAACGCTGATGTACGTGAGGTCCTGCGCCATGAACAGCGCCATAGCGATCTACCTATTCCTAGTAATACCAGCGCTCATAGCGTCCGCCGTGGGCTTGTTAGGCCTCCTCCAGTACGCCTTGGGTATGAGGCAGGTGCAGGCCCTCAACTACGCAGTCTTCTTCACGCTATTCGTGCTGCTCTTCGTGACTGTGAGGACGCTAGCGATGGATGGCGATCCTCTAGCCTGGGAGGTGCTGAGCGCCCTGCTGATCATCTCGGTTCTACTACTTGGTGTAGCAGCTCACCTAGTGAGCAGGCTAGACAAGGAGAGAGTTGTGACGACGGTAGACTAAGCTCAGCATTTTTATGGTCGCTGATACCTCTAGCTCCATGCCCTGCTGCGTAGACGCTCCTCACCCAGAGTTTAATTGCCTGCTGACGGCAGCCAGCTCCAGACGCTACCCGCTCATTCCCCACGAGCTAGAAGCTCCATTAGAAGGACGCCTCGGCAGAGGCTTGAGTGTCCAATGAGCGGATCTGCGCCTCCGCACCACGTGTCAAAGCGCACCATCATGCAATAGTCATAGAACGACGTCGCCTGCCGTGCCGCGTCTGATCCTGCATCTGATTGAGAAAGCCGTCGCTTTGAGGGAGGAGCTCGGTGACGCGCTAAGACCGCATTCGCTGCGAGGTCCCTGGGATCTTCGTGAGCCCTCTGGTGCCTCACGTGGACCGGCTACTCAGTGCCGGTCGCCACGCTTAGGTGACACCATGAGAGAAGCGGAGGGGTGGGCTCAGTACCTTGAAGGCGGAATACGCTAAGTGCGGCACTCAATTGAATGCACGAGCGGTGCCTAGCCGCCATTCGACGGCGGAGGCCAGCCTCCTAACCCCTCGCATGCCTCGCGGTCGATGTGTAGGTCGTCCCTTACTGCAGCCTTAACAAGCCCCTCACCCCTCTCAGCGATGACCTCTCCTGGCTGAAGAGGCGCGTGTGAGGTCGCTCCTAGACCTGCGACATCGGAGCACGCAAGGAGCGCTCAAAGCGCAGCAGACGTCACTTAGCGCTTGAAGCTGACTGCGGGCGAGTCAGGCTTACACCCCCATCGCTAAATTACCCAGCCAATGGCAGAGGAGCTGAGGGCGAGTCCTTAGGCTTGAGGCCGGACAGGAAGCGCTGAAGAGGATCCTGTTCAAGACAGCTTGCGCGTTGGGCTTGGTTAGCAAGCGGGCTCGAGGAGAAGGTGGACACCTGAGCGCTAGAATCGACGGCTCGAGAGCGAGTTGAGGTGAGGCGCTGGTGCGTCCCAGTCGCTAGCCTGGCACGGCCTAAGCGGACGGCGAGCGCGCATGCAGAAGCGTGTGCGGCGCGCCTCGTAAGAGGCGTGTGCTGGCGCAGTCTGAGGCGGGCGTCTAGAGCACTCTATGCACTGCTGCGAAGAGTGCACCGGGTAACCACCGACAGGCCACAGCGTGACTTGGGTCGCGCGCCTGCTGACCTTACTGAGCGAAGACCCTCACTCCCCTGGGGAACAGCCGGCTGAAGAGCTCTGCGGCTTCGTCGTACGGGAGGTCGTGCTCACCCACGAGCTCGATCTGGCGGCCGTCCGCGAGCCACATCGTGAAGCTCCCCTTCCTAGCCCTCAGGAGGCCCCTCTTGCCCTCGACCATGTCGATTGCCCTTATCTGCTCCAGGGGTATGGCGTGCACCCTGTGCTTGTCCAGGGCCTCCATGGTCTTGGCCATGTCCTCAGGGCCGTACCTGATCTCGCCGGCCTCGAGGTGCACTTGATCCCGCCCAGCAGCGCGTACAGGTAGGCGTTGGGCACCCGCGGCATCCTGGCGACGACGAGGCACCTGTCGGTCACAACGGTGAGCCGCCACTTCTCGAAGGGCTTGACGCCGCCCAACACCTGGGTCCCGAGGTAGCTAGCCAAGCGCTTCCCTCGCCCTCGGGGAGGGAGCCCCCTCGATAAAAGCCTCTTAGAGCTGGCTGAAAGCTTAGGCCCTAGCCGCGCCCTGGCTGCCTCTGCCCCCAGGCCCGAGGGCTAAGCTCCAGAGCTCAACGCACGCGCGCCGCCTGGGGCGCATCAGCCTGCACGGCGGCGCTGCAGTGAGCGCGGGAGGCTCCCCAGTCAAGCCCGCTCGACGAAGTCCTCCAGGAAGAGCACCTCGACCCCTGGCGGCCTTCTCGCGAGCTCCTCCGCGAGCTCGCGCTCCCTCCTCGCGAAGAGCGCTGGAATGGAGAGCATCTCAGCTAGGGAGAGCGTGAAGCAGTCTGGCAGCGCGATCGCCATCTCGCACTTGTACCTGGCGGCCCGCTCGCACAGAGGGCTTACGTCCTCCACCTGCACGAAGCCCGACAGGACGAGCCAGCCGATCCTCCTGGAGGCCTCCTCCCAGCCCAGCCTGCGGCATAAGATGTACTCAGCCTCGACTACGGCGAGCTCGGTGGCGTAGCCCAGTAGATCCCCTCGAGCAGGGCCCCTCGGACTAGCACGCCGCCGGAGGTGGAGAGCAGCTCTGTGAGGACGCTAGCGTCGAAGGCCATGCTTCCTCTCAACTCTCTCCTCATCCCTCCTCCTCTCCCCGTACAGCTCGGACAGGGCCTCCTCAGCTCCGCTGACGGGCGAGCAGGCCTTGAGTAGGAGCTCCGGCCTCTTCCTCCTAGCCTCCCTGAGGAGGTAGGCTATGGCCTCGTCGAAGTCCACCCTCCTGCCGAGCCTCACCTGCAGCCCTGAGAGGTAGCGCAGCAGCTCCGCCTTGGTGCTCTTCGAGACCCTGATGACAGGCATGCTGTATAAGCTACGCACTCTGAGTATAAAGGTCTACAGCGGTCTCTGGGGGCACCTCCCGCCTAGCTAGCCGCGGTGCACAGCGCTCACTGGCTGCTCGGCCCTGCCAGCTCGAGGACTCGGCGCACGTGGGCCAGGGCCCTGTCGATGATAGCCAACAAGTACTTCTCGCCTCTCTCAGAGCTGGCTCGCGACGGCCTGCCCCACACCCCCCTGCTGCAGAGCCCCCTGAACCCGAGGTAGTCCAGGTACTCGCGGGGCGCCTCCGGCACCTCGTCCAGGCCCTCGGGCACCCGCCTCACGAGCTCGGGGCGCAAGTGCATCATTATCGACGTCTCCACCTCGCCAGCGTGCAGGTCGCCCGCGGCTAGCTCGCACATGATGCTGGCCACGTCTACCAGGATCACCCTCACTGCCCCGCTGAGCAGGTTGAGGCTCCTAACCACGGGCCTGAGCACCATGTTGCCCCCGTGCCCGTTGACGAGCACGACTACGTCGAAGCCCTGCCTCAGCAGGGAGCTGACCACGTCCCTGACCACCGAGGCCAGAGTTTCGGGGGACAGCCAGACGGTGCCCGGGAACGCGCTGTGCTCGATCGAGCAGCTGTACGGCAGGCACGGCAGGAGGAAGGCGCCGAGCTCTCTAGCGAGCTCCTCGGCCACCTTGGTGGCGATTACGCTGTCGGTCGACAGGGGCAGGTGCGGGCCGTGCTGCTCCAGCGAGCCTATCGGGACCACCGCGACCCTAGGCTTGCGCTCAGCTACGTCTAGCGAGGTGCACGTCCAGCGCAGCATGGTGTAGAAGTCGCGCCTCAGCGTAATAGGGCTGCCGCCCCACCGCTAGGCGGGGAGGGGGAGGTGCCTGCGCAGGACTCCGAGCACCGCCTCGAACGAGCTGCGCGAGCAGTCTGCCTTGTAGCGCCTGAGCGCCTCGATGAGCTCCCTCCTAAGCGCCTCGCGGTCGTCTGCGAGCCTCAGCAGCCTCAGCGAGCAACCCTCCCCTCTGATGAAGAAGTACTGAGCGACCTGAGTCAGGTTCCGCTTCCTGCTGCTCAGCGTCGCCGAGCTGAAGTCGACTATGAAGGGCTTTAGGTCACTCGCCCTCACTATCACGTGCCTCTCGGGCCTGGCCAGCTCCTTGTGAGACAGGCCGATGGAGTCGAGGGCGTAGGCCTGCCTCAGCAGCTCAGTGGCTACTCTGAGCAGCCCCGCCTCGCTGGCGCGGGCCGCGAACTCGACGAGGGGCTCACCGTCGATGAACTCCCTGACGATCACGTCTCTAGTGTGCCCCAGCAGCCTAGGCCCGACGCCCACAGAGTTGGCTAGCCTGAGCATCTGGGCCTCCCGCCCCAGGCTGCCGCTCACGTCCGTCCTCAGCACCTTGACGGCGACCCTGGAGCCGCCAGAGCGCCCGAGGACAACGACGCCCACGGTGCCCTTGCCCAGCACCCTGACGCCGTTGAGCTCGACGGAGCCGTCGAGCTCTATGGCCTCGACCCCCAGCGCCACGAGCTCGGCCGCCCTCCTCTCGGCCACCTCGAGGCTGTACCTGGGGTAGCTGAGGGCGACCAGCAGCCCCCTCAGCTCCCGGCC
>CAZCFI010000076.1:0-7764 GCA_964497915.1 uncultured Thermoproteales archaeon | reverse complement strand
GGCTTAACCTCCGCGAGCTTAGGCTCCTCCCGGCTACAAATATCCTTCGCGTACGGACACCTCGGATGGAACCTGCACCCGCTCGGGGGATTAACTAGGTTTGGAGGCTCTCCGGGCACGACCCTAATCCTCCTAAATCTGTTGTTTGGATCCGGATCTGGGAGGGCTTCGATCAACGCTCTAGTATATGGGTGTCTTGGGTTCCGTATGATCTCTTTAGTTGGGCCGAGCTCCACGATCTTGCCGGCATACATTATCGCCGTTCTCTCGCAGAAGTATTTAGCGGTAGCGAGGTCGTGGGTGATATACATGAACGCGATTTTATGCTTGTTCTTGAGATCATTTAGGAGGTAGAGTATCTCGGCTCTAACCGAGGCGTCAAGCATGGAGACGGGTTCATCTGCTACAACGTATTCCGGCTTGAGGATCAGCGCTCGAGCTATGGCGACCCTCTGCCTCTGCCCGCCGCTAAGCATGTGCGGATACTTCCTCATGAAGAGCTCGACGGGACTCAGCTTGACTTCCTCCAAGGCCTTGTATATTCTCTCGGCTCTCTCCCGCTTATCGCGTATGCCGTTGACTATCAATGGTTCCTCGAGGATCCTATACACGTTGAAGACGGGATTTAGGCTGGAATATGGGTCTTGGAAGATCATGGCAGTCTTTCGCCTGAATTCTCTCAGCTCCTCTTCGCGGCTATGGGTCACATCCTTGTCGTAGAAGTAGAGCTTGCCAGAGACCGGCTCCAAAACTCTTAGGGTCGTTCGACCTAGAGTGGTTTTTCCGCATCCGCTCTCCCCGACTACCGCTAAGGCCTCACCCTTATGGATGCTGAAGCTTACTCCATCTACCGCTTTAACATACGAAACAGGCTTGAATAACCCAGTTTTAACGGGGAACCAAGTTCTTAGATTTTCAGCTCTTATTACGGTGACGGCCCCCACATCATTCACCTCCATACAGCCAACACGCTACGTAGTCGTTATCGCCAACCTTAATCAGCGGCGGCTCCTCCCGCCTACAGACATCTTTAGCATATGGGCACCTCGGATGGAATCTGCATCCCTTCGGCGGGTTTACGAGATCCGGAGGTGCCCCGGGTATGAATTCGAGAGTTTTATCGCTCCTTAGGGTCGGCACGCTGCCTATCAGCTTCTTGGTGTATGGGTGCTTCGGGTCTCCGTAGATTTGCTCGGCGCTACCTATCTCTGCCACCTTTCCAGCATACATTACCGCAACTGCGTCGGCGAGCTCGCTTGCGAGGGCTAGATCGTGGGTGATGAAGATGTAGGAGAGCTTCTCCCTCTCCTTCAAGTCTTTGAGCAGGTTCATTATGTTTGCTTGAGTTAAGACGTCGAGAGCGGACGTCGGCTCATCCAATATTACTAGCTTAGGCTTCATCAGCAGAGCCATGGCGATAACTACTCTCTGCTTCATTCCGCCGCTGAGCTCATGCGGGTAGCGGTCTAGAATGTATTCGGCTAAGCCGACGTTCCTAATTGCCTCTCCAGCCTCCTTCAAAGCCTCCTCCTTCCTATAGCCTGCGTGGATTATGAGGGGTTCGACCATCTGGTCTCCAATCTTTATGACGGGGTTTAAGGTGTTCATGGCTCCTTGGAAAACCATCGAGATCTCTCTCCACCTAATCTTCGACCGCATCTCCTCCTCCTTTAAGCTCATTAAGTTTATGCCGTTGAAGAGAACCTCGCCCTTATACGTATGGACGTTTCTCGGGAGTACCCTCAGGATCGCGTAAGCTAAAGATGATTTGCCACATCCACTTTCCCCTACCACCGCGAGGCTCGAACCGCTCTCCACCCATAAATTGACGTAATCAACCGCTCTAACGGGGCCTCTAGACGTCCGGTAGTATAACACCAAATCCTTGGTAGTCAGTATGTTCTTCATCACTCCTCCCTCAGCCTCGGGTTGACTATCTTATCGAAGGCGTAGCTTAGGAGGGTGAAGCCTAGGGAGACGAGCATGATCATGAACGCGGGCAGGATCACCCACCACCAGTATCCTTGATAAAGCGCTCCAGCCGAGTAAGCGTCTCCGAGAATTCTTCCCCAAGTAGGCAACTCTGGATCTCCTAGACCTAGGAAGCTTAACGATGCCTCGAGGAATATGTAGGTCGGGACGCTGAGAGCTACTAAAGCGAAGGTGAATGGCATAATTCTTGGGATGACGTAATAGAACAGCATCCTCGTCTTGCTCGCTCCGTAGGTTCTAGCAGCCTCTATGTATTGTTCTTCTCTGATTTGGAAGGTAATGCTTCTAGCGATTTTGCTCGAGACTCCCACGACGCTGAAGAGGATCACCCACCCGAGGAGAGACCATATCGTAACCCTGTAGATGACCGAGATGAGGATCAGAATCGGGAGAACAGGTATTATCAGCAAGAAGTCGGCGAGCCTTTGAACGAGTTCATCCCACTTAGGACCGAACCACGCTCCAGCCGCTCCTATAACCACCTGTAGAAGAGCTGTAGTCACCGCGGCGACTGTTCCGAATGCTAAGGCTACTGGCGCTCCCCATATTATCCCGAGCCATAAGTCTCTTCGATAGAGGTCTGTTCCAGCTAGGCCGAACACCTTTCCATAGATTATGAATCTCGGCTCCGCGGAGATCTTTCTATCCGAGATCAGCTGGAACTTCACCATGTATCTTCCCTTAAGAACATCCGAGGCCGCGTTTTCGATTCTCTGAGAAAGCGACTTCGAGAACAGGACTATTTCGGGTCTAATGACCTCAGGGATAGCTCCCGTCTTCTCGTATAGGAATCTCGCCAAGCTTTTCTGGAGCTTCGGATCGAGCGATAGATCCAGAGTCAATTCGTTAGATGATAAAAGCCCGTTGAAGAGTGTGATTTCCTCGCCGTCAGCTCTCACGAACACGATGTTGAGCCTAACAGGCTTCCCCCCTATATCCGCCTTAATGAAGGCCTTAAGCTCTGATGGATAATCGTCGTAGGAGTATCTGAAATAGGCGGTATACGTGGTTATGTGATGCCCTGAAATCTCTTCTTCATCCACCCTGAAGTGGCTTGCCTTAAGATCAATTGTTTCTGGAAGATCGGCTCCCGTGAACCACTTGACCCAGACCGGAGCGGCTAGAGATGGGTTCTCGTACCACGCTTTTAGGTCGTTCCATTTCTTCACGAAGTCTGCTGGCGAATACATCGGTATCGAGAGCGACATTGCGATCATCATTCCTAGAATTATGACTGCCGCCATCCCCGTCTTCGTCTTCAAAGCCTCTTTCAAAACCTGCTTTATTCCAGTCGGAGGCGCGCTCACCCACCTCACCTCACAACCCTCAGCCTCGGATCAAGTATCCCATAGATTATGTCGAGGATCAGAACCGTCAGCACTATCATGTATGCGAGGATCACGGTTAATCCGATTATCACAGGAGCATCTAAAGCGACTATCGCTTCCCAGAAGAGCAATCCTATGCCAGGCCAGTTAAACACGGTCTCGGTTATAATCGCGCCAGTCCACGAGAACACGATGGCGAACGCGACTCCGGTGATTATTGGGGGCGAACTTGGCCTAAGAACGTATCTCCACAGAATTATCCTATCTGGGAGGCCCTTAGCCTTAGCTGCCGTCACGAAGTCCTCGCCCATCGTCTGCAAAACTATGTTCCTCGTAGTGTATGCCCAGTACCCGAAGGAAGCGAAGATCCAAGTGATGAGCGGTAGAGCGAGGTGATAGAGAACGTCAAGCGCGTAAGCAATGGGCTCGGTTGGAGCTGGGATGCTAACCATGCCTCCGGATGGGAATATCCTCAGATAGAACGAGAATATTAGGATGAAGAGGATTCCATAAAACCAGGCGGGCTGGACATACGTGAAAATCTCGAATACGATCATTAATCTATCAAACTTCGAGAGAGCTTTCTGGGCTTGAACCAATCCGAGGAAGATGCCTATTATCGCCGCGGCAATCGTACCCAGCGTGAAGAGGAGGATAGTTCTGGGAAGCCTCTCCATAATTATATCAGCGATAGCCTTAGAGCCGGAGGCGCTTCTCAAGAACATAGCTCTCCCGAGGTTCAGAGTTAGCGCCTGCGTGAATTGGATCAAAGATCTTTCTAGGAAGGGTTTGTCCAGCCCAGCCGCCCTAATCCTTGCCTCGATCTTCTGCTCGATTAGCCTTTGCTTTTCAGCCTCCGGAAGCTTAGCGAAGTTCGGGTCTCTGCTTAAAGCTGTAGTCACGTCGAAGGTTATCTGATCCTTAAGGATCTTGTCGATGTAACCTCCGAAATTAGCTATAACCACAGTCATATAAACTGATAACATTAAGGTAAGAGTGAGAATCAGCGCCCTCTTCGCCACAAAGGAGGCTAATCCCATTCTAGGCAGGCACCTCCGTATTAATTGCATGGTTTTTACTCAATATTTAAGCATAAATCTCTATATTCTATCTGCTAGTATGGGGTTTTCTGGGAAATGGGTAGAACTTTATGGGCGATTGCGGCCACCTTACTCGCTGTAGGCCTAACATTAATCATATTTTCTAATTTCTCCGAATATCAGCTAGTCTCTTCAGCTGAGCTTAGTGCGGTTGTTAGCGAGACCACGCTTTTTAAGATCTCCAACGAGACGGGGATATTCAGGATAAGGCTGATAAAGGCGCCAAAAGATGTAAGTTTGATCCTGCTAGCCGGTAGAGACTACGAGAAATACGCGATGAACAAGTCCATTCCCGCGGCTCCGCTTATTCTGAAATCCGACGGCAAACGAGAAGTTTTCGGCCTATTCAAAGACGAGTTAGTAATCCTCGCAAAACCGCACTTAAACGGAGGTCTTATACGAGTTGAAGTTTCAAGGTACGTTCAGCGTTTTCCCTACGCATTCCTAAGCATTCCCGGATACTTTCTATTCATAGTCTCGCTGGGAATGGCTCTATGCTTGGTTAAATCCAGATTGGAGAGCCACGACTAGGCTTGCGGGAGCTTAATAAAATCTTATATAATGGTTTTGCGCTCTCAAAGAGACGATGTATGCGAAAAAGTTTAGCGTATCTATTGCTTGCTTGATATTAGCATCTTTGCTGATCTTGTCCGCGATCTCGATAATCCCTGTGAAGGCTGAGGCTGTTCCTAACGGCCCGTTTCTTGACGAAGCGATCTACGTTGAAGAGCCTGATTCATCGAAGGCTTTGAAGAGGATTGAGGCGAATGAGCTACAGCTATACTTATGGTACCTTACACCTGAGGAGGCTAGAACTGCTGAGGAATCTCCGAACATCGCTTTGATAAAGTCGGCTTGCGGAATCTATAACCTACAAGTGAACCCTGTGCAGTTTAAGGAAGGCTTCAACCCGTTCGCGATACGGGAGGTTAGAGAAGCGCTTAACTGGCTCATCGATAGAGACTTCATAGCTGACGAGCTTATGAAAGGAGCAGCGGTTCCGCACATCACTCTATTCCACCCGCTTACACCCGACTACGCTAGGGTCGCAGACTACATGAAAGTCGTGGAAGCGGAGTACGGCTACAACCCTGACAAGGCTCGTGAAGTCATCTTCGACGCTCTCGGAAAAGCCGGCGCCGAGTATATCAACGGTAAATGGTACTATAATGGACAGCCTATAACCGTGACGGTCGTGATCAGGACTGAGGACGTGCGAAGGCAGATCGGAGACTATGTCGCGGATCTGCTTGAAGGGTTAGGATTCGAGGTTAAGAGAGACTATGCGCCGGCTAGGAAGGCCATTCCGCTAGTCTATGGAGGCGATCCGACCGCGGGCCAGTGGAACATCTACACCGAGGGATGGGCCTTCACCTCGATCACGGCTTACGACGACAGCTATCCAGAGTTCATGTTCGTCTCGCCCGGATCCGGCGCGATACTATCCGTTTACAAGCCCTCACCGCTGCTAGTCGACTTGGCGTCGAGGCTATCGAGCGCGAAGTATAAGTCGCTGGAGGAGAGGAATGAATGGATTAAGAGGCTGACGGATCTAACAATCGAAGACTCGTTAAGGGTTTGGCTCGTTGCGCAGATCTGCTCATTCCCACACCGCGCGGAACTCACCGACCTAGCCTATGACCTGAATGGCGGCCCATACTCGCTGTTCACCCTGCGAACTGCTAGATACTCGACCGGCCCAGGCGGAACCGCGACCGTCGGCAACAGGATAATGTTCACAAGCGCTTGGAACACCGCTCCAGGAGAGTCCGGGTTCACATGGCTATACGACGCGCTCATAAGATACCAGATCACGGATCCGGGAGTCTGGCCACATCCGCACACCGGCAGATACATACCAGTTAGAGCGGAGTTCAAGGTAGAGGCCGCTGGACCAGACGGCAGCCTCCCAGTGCCCGCCGACGCTATGGTCTGGGACGTGAAGTCCCAGAAGTGGGTGGAGGTCGGCGAGGGCGTTAATGCGAAGAGCAAGGTAACGTTCAAGTACACTTGGGGTAAGTGGCATCATGGTCAGCCGATAACCATAGCCGATATCCTGAGCAACATCGCCGTGACCTTCGAGGTGCTATCGCCGGATAGCGAGATCTATGACCCGAACGTCGAGAACCCAAGTATGAGGACCTTCGTCGAGACCTTTAAGGGAATCAGGATAGTTGATGAGAACACGGTCGAGGTCTACATCGACTACTGGCATCCGGACGAGACCTTCATAGCCGCACAGGCCGATGTCTGGGACGACACTCCATGGGAGCTGCAGGCTCTAATGGATGATGTCTATAAGTCTAGAGAGCTGGCCTTCAGCGATGTAACGGCCGAGGATCTCGGAATAGAGTGGCTCGACCTCACGAAGGGGCCGAGCCTAGACATCCTAGCCAAGCACCTAGACGCTCTGGCGGCTGAGAACTACATACCGCCATACCTAGCCGGCTTCGTAACGCCTGATGAGGCTGCAGCTAGGTGGAGCGCTCTGAAGAAGTGGTATGAGGAGAAGGGGCACTTCCTCGTAAGCAACGGCCCGTTCTACCTAGATAAGGTGAACGTCGAGGCCAAGCAGGCGATAATCAAGGCGTTCAGAGAATATCCATTCAAGGCCGATAAGTGGGACGACTTGATCACGCCGAAGGTCCCGGAGATAACCATGGCTCCGGCTCCGACCGTTACTCCAGGTCTAGAAGCCTCCTTCGAGTTCACTAGCATAGTCGCTGGAAAGCCATATGACAAGATACACGCAACCTACATGGTGATCGATCCGGCTACTGGAGAAGTCATTCTAAAAGGAGCCGCTGAGAGGGTTGAGGCTGGAAAGTTCGCTGTTAAGCTGACGAGCGAGCAGACCGCAAAGCTACTACCAGGATCCTACGAGCTATTGCTGGTGGTCGTTGGTGAGGAGGCGGCGCTACCGAGGCTGAGCTCGACCGCCTTCACGGTGGTTCCAGCGGTGGCCACGCTGGAGGAGGAGATAGCCCACATAAGGGAGAAGGTTGCCGAGGAAGTCTCCGGAGTAAATGAGAGAATCGCCAGCATGAGAGATGAGATAGCGAAGAGCGTAGCAGCTCTCGAGAAGAGGGTCATCGAGAACACCGGAGCCCTTCAGGAAGCCCTATCGAAGACCAACGAAGCCGTGAAGGAGAAGGTCGGTAAGCTGTCCGAGAGGATCGGAGATGTTGAGGGAGCGCTGAGCGAGGACATAGCCGCGGTTAGAGACGATATAGCCGCGATCCGCGGAGCGATCAACACGCTGACGATACTCGTCGTGATAACGCTGATCCTATCGATAGCCGCTCTAGTCGTAACCCTCAAGAAGCGCTAAAAATTCCCACAAA
>CAZCFI010000075.1:0-7832 GCA_964497915.1 uncultured Thermoproteales archaeon | reverse complement strand
CGACGTTCGGCTACCCGTTCTTCCTGAAGTACTTCGAGCAGAGGGGGAAGGCGGCATTCATAAAGTGGGAGGGGAGGCCCGGGGTCGACTACGACGCCCACCCGGAGTACATAGAGCTCGTGGCCAGGATGGCTAGGCTGACTGGCACCGGCCTGGCCATCTGGGGCGGCAACGTGCCCATGCCTGGCCCCCCGCCATACGAGGAGCTCCAGCCGGAGTTCACGGACGAGCAGATAGAGCTGTTCACCCGGACCTTCCGCTCCACGCCTGAGGGGCGCACGGAGGGCGCCGACATAGCCATAATAGACGAGCCGAGGCTCTGCTTCTTCGAGTACCACCCCCTCCCCGCGGGCTCTGGCCTGAGGCTGGCCGAGGTCGCGGCCACGGCGCTGATCTTCAGGTTGGCGGGCTACGACCCGGACGTGCTGGCCGCTGACGAGGTGCTAGAGAGGCCCGAGGTCCTCAGCCGCTACAAGGCCGTCGTGCTGTGCAACCTATTCCGCATGAGGAGGGAGCTCGTGGACGTCCTAGTAGACTACGTGGCGTCCGGCGGCGGGCTCTTCATCGTGGGGCGCACGGGCCTCTACGACTGGCACGGCGCCAACCGCTTCGGGCCCCTGAGGGAGCTCCTCGGGGTGAGGTCGGAGATCGCCGACGTCCCGCTCGTTCGATACTCGTGGCGCTTCGTGAGGGCTGAGGACCCCCTCCTCGCGGGCCTAAGGGGGCTTGAGGGCGACGTCCGGAGCAACTTCAGCGTCTACTTCATCCCGAAGTTCGACTACGAGGCCGAGGGCTTCAAGGTGCTCGCGACCGTGGAGGGGCGCCCCGACCTGGCCGCCGTCGTGCGCAAGGGGAGGGTGGTCGCCTGGTTCCCGAGGCTCGGCCTGCAGCTCCTGGACAGGCCCGTCGACGACCTGTCGGCCGTCATACGCTTCATAAGGAACCTGTGCGAGTTCCTAGGCGTCGAGAGGGCGGGAGGCCCCCTGCCCAGCGAGATGAGGGGGGCTGGCCTGCCCGGCGCCCGCAGCGCCCGCGCGGCCGGGAGTCGCGGCTAACTCCCCGCCCTCTAGGAGAGCGCAGCGAGGCGGAGGTGTCCGGGCAAGGGGGGCTGCTAACCACTGTCGCTGCGGGCTCTACCGCTCTTGACGCCTTATCCACATTGCTGGTGGTCGCCCCGAGGGGGAGCGCACTTTATATAGGTCTAGGGGGTAGACTGGTCTAGGGGGTAGACTTTGGCGGGTTTCCTCCAATACCCCTGCGAATCCAGGGACGAGTTGTTCGACAGGGAGGAGGAGCTGGAGCTAGGCTTGAAGTGCGTAAGGAGCGGTGTTTGGGTAGCTATCTTAGGATTGAGGATGTCTGGGAAAACTAGCTTGGCCAAGGTCATAGCTAACGAGGCTAGGAGGGACGGCTTCACCCCCATCTACGTGAACTTGGTTGGCGTGAGAGGGGTGAGGGATTCCGCTGAAAGAATACTTGCGTCGATACCCAAGGGGCTCCTCGAGAAGCTAGACGAGTTTAGGGGTTTTCTCGAGGCGCTGGGCGGAAGGATTGGTGTGGAGCTCAAGCTCAAACCCTCCATCAGCTCGACGAGAGTCCTAGAGAAGCTCTTCTTTGAACTATCGAAGAGGGGGAGGCTGGTCGTGATTCTGGACGAGGTGCAGGAAATTAAGGGTGGCGTGTACCACTTCCTAGCCCTATTATATAGGCTAAGGACTTCGACGAGAAACCTCGTCTTCATATTTGCAGGGTCTGCAATAGGGTTGATGAGAACGCTTCTTAACCCCACGCCGAGGAGCCCCCTCTACGGGAGAACTCCAATAAAGATAGAGTTGAGGCATTGGGATGAGGAGACGGCGCGGGCGTATCTGGAGGCTGGGCTGACTAAGTGTCGAGTAAGGTATACAGGTGGAGAGCTGAATGAAGTGATCCTAACCCTCGGAACGCTCCCAGGCTGGCTGAGCTTTTATGGTCTAAGGAGGTGCATGGGCCTCTCTCACAGGAGAAGCCTGGAGGAGGCCAGGCTAGAAGCTGAGAAGATCGTGTTAGAGGAGGTGCGAAGTATTTTGAGGAATAGGGAGAGGTGGGCTAGGAAGGTGCTGAGAATGGTGTGTTACGGCGCTAGGTGGAGCGAGCTGCTTAGAGAGGCGGGGGTGTCGAAGGAGGCATTGCGATCCCTCCTTCAAACACTGAAAAACTTATACTTGGTAGAGGAGGAGGGGGGCTTATACCGAGTAACAGATCCACTTTATAGAGTGACGATGCTGAAGCACCTCTAATTCATCAAATTCTCTCCTGCTATCTTGACAGGTTAAAAATGGATCCGCCAGAGTGGAGAGTAGAAGGATGGCAATCGACGACTAGGGACCAGCTACTTGCTTAACGGTTGCCCAGCATCCTACTGAAACTACACCTTCCGCCTCTACTCAGAGTACTAACCCGAACTACTGGGAGCGTGAGGCCCCCTCCCCACGCTCACCTTAATAGGGGGCAGGCCTCTCTACGCTTTCCCCCTATCGTGGTAGGCAGCGATTCGTAGAGCTCATAGAACTGCTCTTGCAGCGGGGGTCGTGGCCCCTCGGGCTATAGCCATTTCTACAACAGAAGTTGACATCGAGCAGCACGTAGTGACAGCATGCCTCCACTACCTCCTTACAGCGTGCGCCTCCGGCATCCCGCCCGCTTCACCGCCTTCCCTACCACCTTGATGGCAATAAAAAGAGGGCATGAGCTCCGCGAACTCCTGGCAAATGCGCCCTAATCGGCGATGTGTAAGGTTTACGGCCCCCTTTAGAGGGCTTTGCGGAGAGGCGTGCGTGGAGGATGCCCCTCAGCCTCTACATCTGTGTTGCTGGGAAGATGCTATGGGGGGCGGCGAGGGCAGCGGGCGGGCCTCCTTGACTTCGCCCAAAGGTGCCCCTGATAGAACTGGCGCGAGAGCTCCCCTCGCCTTCCTTCGATCACCTCCCACTTAGCCCTTGAGGGCGACTTAACGGCGTAGCGTTAGGCAAGCCTCAGAGCTCATTAGCGTGGCGCTTTAGCCGTTACCCGACGGCTTCGAAGGGGCCTCCGCCGAGCTCGGGCACCGGACTCCTCCTAGCAGCTTCCCTACGACGTCTCTGTTCTCGTTGACCTTCCCGACTAGCTCCCGTCGTCCGCGACTAGGGCTAGGCCGCTCTCCACGGACGTTACCAGATACGCCGAGTCGTAGTGGGCGACTCTTAACTCGCGCGCTAGCCTCAGCACGCTAACCCAGCCCCCGGGCTCTAGGGAGCGCGTCACCCCGTACACGCAGCTCATGTGGCTGAGCGGGGCCACGCCTCTTCAGCGCCTACCCTCCCGAGGGGCGGCCTCCCTCCACAGCCCGCTGCCGACCTCGTAGGGCGCGAGCGCGTAGTTCCCTTTGTGGCGATCGAGGGCCTGAGCCCCCCTCAGCTTCATCACGTGCAGCAGCGCGGGGGCGTCTGCGAGCGGCCTCGCCCCTCCTCCCTGCTAGCACGGATCACCTCGGCTACGTCGGCGGAGGGGGTCCTGCTCAGAGTCTCCTGTGTCTCGCTTAGGGCCCCTCCTCGCGCTTAGATCTGGTGCTCCGCTGAAGACCTGGGGGGGGCGCGGGGGGCTCTCGCCGTCGTCTCTCAGCGGCGCGCAGGCCCCGTGGCGATTGCTGCCCAGGGCCGCGCCGCGGAGGCCACTTCTGCGGCCCGAGCGGCGAGAGCGGCGCGCGTCCAGCGAGATTGAGTCGGCATGGCTAGGACCGATGGCGCACAGTCTACAATCCAGGACTCATCACTCTTTAGCTTAGTCAGGTGCAAGCTGAGGCAGCCAGAGCTTCCAATCGCCTCTTGATTTCGTCGATGTTAGACTTCTAGAGTTGTGTTTGGAGAGTTGGAGCTCCCACTTGTGAAATTGTATCTTAGATTAATCACATCCGTTTAATGAAGTAATGTGACAATTAAGGATATTAAAGAACGTTGAGTATATTGTTAAAGAGGAGAATGCGAGTATTGCTCACGCTTCCTCCTGACATACATGAGTTGGAGATATACAGGGTCACGGGGATCAGAGCCCCCCCTCTCGGCCTTGCTTGGATCGCGGCAGTTCTAGAGAGGATGGGCCATAAGGTCAAGATCCTCGACACGCCGACGCTTGAGCTCGGACTGAGTGACTGGCTAAGGGAGGTTAAGAGCTGGAACCCCGACGTAGTGGGGTTCTCCATGCTAACCCCAACGGCTCCCAAGGGGTACAGGGCCGCCAGGGTGCTTAAGGAGGAGGTGGGCGAGGACCTCCCAGTAATCGCCGGCGGCGTCCACGTCACCCCGATGTACGAGGAGGCCCTAAGCAACAGCATAGATGTCGTCGTCCTGGGGGAGGGCGAGCTGACAACTGCCGAGCTCATCGACACGATTGAGAAGTACGGCCTCGATAGGGAGAGGCTGAGAAAGGTCAGAGGATTGGCATTCAAGGATGGCTCGAGAGTTGTCGTGACGGGCACGAGGCCCTTCATCAAAGACTTAGACGCCCTCCCCTGGCCCGCTAGACACCTGCTCCCCATGGATAAGTACACTCTCCTCAATAAGCCCATAAGGCTCGCTCACGTCATGGCGAGCAGGGGGTGCCCTTACGGGTGCACATACTGCACAACGAGCTACTTCTGGGGCAGAGCCGTCAGGTTTAGGAGCGCCAAGTCCGTCGCAGATGAGGTTGAGTACTTAGTGGACAAGTATAAGGTGAGGCAGATAGCCTTCACGGACGACGAGCTGACCATAAATAGGAAGTTCGTTTATGACTTTGTAAAGGAGATCAAGGAGCGGGGGGTAGATGTCTCCTTCTCGTGCGGTTCGAGGGTGGACCACGTCGACAAGAAGTTCTTGGAGTTCCTGTACAAGAATGGCTGCAGTGCGTTATACTTCGGCGTCGAGTCGGCTAGCCAAGAGACCATAGATAGGATTGGGAAGAAGATAAAGCTCGATCAGGCCGTGAGAGTGTTCAGGTGGGTCAGGGAGGTCGGGGGCTTTGCCGTAGGCTCCTTCATACTAGGATTCCCGTGGGAGACCATCGAGGACATGAAGAGGACGGTCGACTTCGCGATAAAGTTAGAGCCCAACTACGCTCAGTTCACGGCGCTGACCCCGTACCCAGGCACCCCGCTGTACGACTATGCCCTAAGGCACAACCTCATAGAGGACTGGAACTGGGAGCACTATACTACGATAAAGCCCATCATGAGGGGGTTTCACTTCACGAGGAGGCAGCTAGCTAGGATGCTCACGTACGCATACAGGAAATTCTACATCAGGAGGAAGTTCGTACTGGAGGAGATGAGGGCTGGGAGACTTAGGGAGATATCGGGCCTCCTCGTAAAGGAGGCCCTCTCGTGGCTTAGGGAGAAGATCCTGCGATGCATTGGGATTAGGGCGTGACGCAAGGGACCGCTAGGGCGGGGGGCGGAGCGCTCCCTGCTGAATTGGGGAGCCTAGTTAATGGAACCTGCATATCTCTTTTCTATATCTCTGCTCGTCAGCACTTTGATGTATTTTAAAGCTTTCTCTCTCAATTTCCTGTCGTCCGTCACCAGTACGAGACTTTTCGCCTTGGCTAAGTGTAGATAAGACGCGTCGTACACCGTGACTCCCTCCTCGCACGCCAACTCAAACACTTCCTCCTCAAGGCCCTTGATGGAGGACACGCGCATCGACCTAAACAGGTCTGCTACAATGCCTACATAGTCTAAGGCGACGTCCTCTCCAAATCTCTCTAGCAATTTGCATTCCTTCCAAATGGCGTTCAAGCACTCATAGAGCGTTAAATCTAAGGTCAATCCATCAGCCAGGGGCGTGACCGAGCCCCTCTTGATCAAATTTAAGATCGAACTCGCGTCAAAGAGGTACACTATCTCTCCCTGTACTCTCTGACGATCTCAGCTATCTCCTCGTCTGGTATCTCTGGAAGCCTCTTGCTCAATTTCCTCGCCCGCTCTTCAAGTCTCTTGAACATGGCCCTCCTGACCTCTTCCTCTAGAGCCCTCCTTATCACGGGTCCGGGTTTTATCCCTAGCTTGTCTAGCATGTCCTTCAATTCTGCAGGTATTTTAGCGGAGACGGTGACGTACCTCACAGGTAAACCAATTAGGTCCACCTATATAAGGTTTACCTACTTGGTAGTAGTCCTATGGCTGCTGCCCTCCAATCACCCCCTGATTCCGTCCCGCCAGGTGCTGCTCGCGACGCCTGCGGCGCGCTGGTGGGGCCCCAGCCTTCGACCGCCTCTCGACTTCGCCCGGCCCTAGAGGCGCTCGCGCCGCGTGCTGGCGCCCTCGATGCTCTCTTGAGGCGCCTCACGGTTCTTCCTCGAATACCTCCTTCAACACCCTCCCATCCATGTAAGAGGGCACGGGGATGCCCATCGCATACAGGATGGTGGGAGCGAGGTCTATTATCCTCGCTCCCACTATCTTGCACCCCTTCTTTACTCCCGGGCCCATCACCATCAGCACCCCCTCCTTCCTGTGCACGCCCCACGACTCCCTCCTCCCCTTGCCCTCCTCGTAGCTTACCACCTCGCCTCCCCTCCCAAAGCCGAATCTGTAGCTGTAGCGGAACCCCTCCCTGAGCCTGAATATCACGTGGGGGATGAGGTGGATGTAGGGGCCGCTGAACTCCTCCTCCCTCCTCCTGACGTCTACGAAGAGGTCGCCGCCGTCTGGGGCCTTGATGCTCTTGAGCTGAGAGATTATGAAGTCCTGGAGCTCCTCATACTCCCTCCCAGGCTTCACGACGCCAAACGGCCTCTCTCCCTTGAGGTTTATGTCTATGCCCCCCTCGTCGTGGCACCCAGTCCCCCTGAAGTACGCCTTCGTCCTATACCAGTCTATCCACTTCGCCGACCAGCTCTCCCACATATCCATCGTCAGCTCATCCACCCACTCCTTCCCGTCGGCCCTGACCCTCTCCGCGAGGGTCTTGTCCCCTCCCTTCGCCTTGAGGAGCCCTATGTCGTACAGGATCTGGTTTATGTTCACCACCTTCCTGGCCGGGGGGCCCATGCCGTGATCGGACATCACTATCGTGACCGTGTCCTCGTCCACCCCCTCGAGGATCCTCCCGATTATCCTGTCGACCTCCTCGTAGCACCTCCTGACGGCGTCGCGGAACTTGGCGGCGTCCTCGGAGTAGTAGTAGGCGTGCTCAGGGTCCATGTACCCCCAGTAGTAGTGGCCTATCTCGTCGGGGCTCCTGAAGACCACGATCATGAAGTCCGGCTCGTATCTGTCCATCAGGTCGATGGCCACCTGCGCGTGAACGTTCTCAGACCTCATGAACTCCTCGAAGTAGGCCTCTCGGTCGAAGGGCCCCCTCGGCGGGACGTCGTAGAGGTCATCTCTGAAGAGGGGGCCTACCTTGTACCCGTACTTCAGGGAGAGCTCTCTAGAGAGCTCCTCAGGGTACGTGAAGACCTTCTCCTTGGGGGGCGTCATCAGCCCCGTTATCATGAAGCCGTTCACCCTCCTGGGGGGATAGGTGCAGGGAACGTTCATGACCCCGACCCTCCTTCCAGCCTCTCCTATTATGTCCCAGAGGAGCTTCCCCTTGATGTTCATCATCTCCTCCCTGGTCTGCCAGAAGCCGAAGACGCCGTTCTTGGCGGAGGTCGTGCCGGTGGCGAAGCACGGCCAGGCGGGAATCGTCGTGGGCGGGAAGGTCGACATGAGCTCGCCACTCACCCCCTCCCTCATGATCGCCTCCATGTTGGGGAGCCTACCCTCCCTGCTCCACGTCTCTATGAGCCTTGGATCGGCGCCGTCCAAGCCTATGACTAGGACTTTCCTCATAGCC
>CAZCFI010000074.1:0-7995 GCA_964497915.1 uncultured Thermoproteales archaeon | reverse complement strand
ACCCGGGACCTCTCGGGTGCGAACCGAGCGCTCTTCCAGGCTGAGCTACCGGCCCTCGCCACTCTCACTACCGCTCGAGACCCTCTTAAATGTTTCGTCAATGTGGCGCGCTATCCTCCTGAGGATCTCGAGCGACTTCCTGACGTTCCTACCGTAGAACACCGTGGCTGGCAGCATCACCGACATCGTGATTATCCACGTCAGCTCGCCTGGGTCGCCGTAGTAGTCGGCCTCTGTCATCAGCATCCCGACCCTGTCGCCGGGCATGAAGGTCGGCAGCTCGTAGGACTTCAGCAGGACCCTGATGTCGGAGGGCTTGAGCGACCTCACCAGGGACATCAGCTCCTGGTCCTCGTTGAGCCTGTCCGCGAGGGCCGTGCTGACCTCTAGGCCGCTGACCATGCTCCTCAGGCTGGAGAGCTCAGGCCTGCTCACGAACACCGGCCTCCTCGGCAGGAGGCCCCTGTACTCGAGGACGCACTCCATGCCCTTCATCAGGCGGTACAGCCTCTTGCCACCCTCGTCCATGCCCTCCTTGGGCACCAGCGTGACGGCCGTGGACATTATCGTCTTGACGTCGAACGAGAAGCCGACGGGGGCCTGCGTTAAGTAGAGCTCCCTGACCAGCGGGTCCCTCAGCTTGATGACGTACCCCCTCCTCACGTCCCTGTACTCCTCGACCACGTCCCCGAGGGCCCTGACCACCCTCTTTATGCTAGTGCCGAAGAGCTCCACGGGGCACCCCCACTGGATATTAGGCGATGGGGCCTATTAACCCTTGGGCGACAGCTTGGCCGCTAGGGTTGAAGTGCTCAGCGAGGAGCCCCTGACAGTGGCTGGCGGGGGGCTCGTCGTTGAGGTGGGCGATGGGCTCGTGTCCGTCGGCCGCGAGCCCGGCTCTAGGGAGCTGACGCTAGAGGTCTCGCCGCTCGAGGGCCTGGGGGTCGCCCGCGACTTCAGGCTGCGGCGCGTGGGGAGGCACGTCGCGGAGGCGGTTAGCCTGCTAGTGGGCGGCGAGGCCGTCGCGAGCCTGGCGCTCAGGGTGTACTCGTGCGGCGCCCTGGTGCTGAGGTCCAGGGTGAGGTTCACCAGGGATGTGGAGCCAGTCAGGCTCGCGACTCCACTCGTCAGGGTGCGCTCGGGGCAGGTCAGGGGCCTGCTACTCACGGGCAGCGCTGAGGCCCTGCCGCTCACTCGCAACCCCGCTCTCGAGCTCGAGGGCGGGGGGCTGTCGCTAGCCGTGGTCGCTGGCAGGTGCTTCGTTGAGTGGGCGGGGGGGCGGACGGTCCTGCACCCGGCACTCCACCTTAGGCGCTCTGGAGGCGGGGCGCTCGTGGGGCTCTCGCACGTGAACCTCCCACCGGCGCCCCGCGAACTCGAGTCGTCGCTGGCCCTGTGCCAGCCCCAGGGGCTCTCGGCCGAGCTGCCCCGGCCAGTAGCCGAGCGGCTCGCCAGCGCTAACTGCTTCATAGCCGACGGCATGGGGGCCGCTGAGGCGGCCACCTACGCCAGGGTGAGCGGGGGCGAGCTCCACCGAGCAAGGCTGCTGGGATTCCTGGAGGAGCTGGTGGAGGGCGAGGCGGCTGACGAGCCCACGCTGCCAGAGCTGCTCGAGGTCTGCTGCGCGCTAGGCGGGCTGGGAGGGGGGCTGTGTGAGGAGGCAGTCAGGAGAAGGCTCAGGGCCCTGGGCGCGCCCAGCGAGCTAGTCGAGCTGGCGCTCAGCTACAGCGGCGCCCTGGCCTCTGGCAGTAAGGGGGCGCTTGAGCTGGCCCTAGAGCTACTCGGCAGGCTTAGCGGGGAGGGAGCGCGGGGCGCGTGGGCGCTGGAGCTGGCGAGCGCAGTCATGAGCCCCTCGCTACACGTCCCCGGGGGCGCTCAGCTGGTCGCCAAGGCCGCCAGCGCGGCGTCGCGGCTAGCTGAGCTAGCCCTGAGGTGCGGGGGCAGGTGCGCTGGCCTGGCTCTCCTGGCGCTTCAGGCGCTCGCCGCTGCGCGAGGCGACCTCGCCGGGGTCAGCGGGCTGCTGGGGCTGTGGCCCGCCCTTCCTAATTGGTTCAGGCTAGCGGCGTCAGGCTACTCAGCCGTAGTCCAGCTCAAGGAGCCGGGGGCCTACCCCCTCAACGCCAGGGCGCTCCACGTCCCAGGGCCAGAGCCAGAGGTTAAGGCGTTCGTCGTGGACCCCCTCCCGGGGGAGCCGGTAGCGCTGCTCGCCCCCGGCGTTAAGAGGGCGCGCGCTGAGGTCGTGAGCCCCTCAGGCGAGGTCCTAGCCGAGGGTGACTGCGTGGCGAGGGGGCCCGTGCTAGAGGTCCCGAGGCCCACTGAGGCAAGGGGGCCGCTAGTGGTCAGGGTCTTCCTCTAGGCTTGCGCGCCACGACGCCCAGCACCCGCCTGACTATCACGGCCTCGAAGCCGACCTCCCTGAGCCTCCTCGCGACGCCCCGGGCCACGTCCACCCCCCTCGTGTGCCCAGTCTTGCCAGTGTAGTGGAACAGGACGCCCCCGGGCCTCAGGACCCTGAAGAGCTCGCCGTAGAACTCCCTGCTGTAGAGCTCGCCAGCTGCGTATATCGCTGGCGGGTCGTGGATCACCCTGTCGAAGCTCGAGTCGGGGAGCATCGGCACGAGCTCGGTGGCGTCGCCCAGCAGCACCGTGACCCTCTCGTCGGCTAGCTTGCGGGACCACGGGTTGTAGGAGGCTATCTCGAGGACGTTCGCGTCCACTTCGACGGTGACGACGTGGGAGGCCCCGGCCGCTAGCGAGGCCACGGCCGTGTAGCCGAGCCCCGTGCACACGTCCAGCACCTTGGCGCCCCTCCGCACCCTAGCGCACCTGACCTTAGCCAGCGTGTCCTCCCACGGCGTCACGCCCGAGATCCTGTGCATGTGTATCCCGTTGATCTCTAAGGTGGGAGCTGTGTCTGGGGCCACCGCCCTCAGCCTGTAGTAGCTGCCGCCCGCGGCGATGGCCACCTTCCTCAGCTCGCCCCCCACGGCCGCGAGGACGTCCCCCTCGCCCACGGCGTCGAGCCACTCCCTCAGCTCGCTGACGCTGAGGGCCTCGCCCCCCGGCAGCTCCACCGAGTCTCGGCTCACGGCCACGCGGCTCACGCTGAGGCCTAGGTCTAGGGTCACCGGCAGGTAGGCCCTCTCCCCTCGCCCGAGGCGGGAGGCAGCCTCGACGATGCGCGAGATGATCCACGATGTCAGGACTGGCCTCTCAGCTGGCCTGAACTCGTAGGCGTAGCGCGCCAGCTCGCCCAGGCCGCCCGCCATGCCCTACTCCAGGAGGGAGAGGGCCTCCCTAAGCTTCTCCCTCGCCCTCGCGAGCCTCTCGGCCAGCTCGTCCCTCTCCCTCCTGAGCCTCTCGACCTCCTCGCCCCGCGCTCCGAGCAGCTCGGATGGCAGCTCTATCCTGACCCCCTCTCTGGCAAACCTCTCGTAGGTCTCCCTGACCAGCCTGCCAGCCTCCGTCTTGCCCGCCAGGTGGCGCCTTATCGTCGCCTCACTGCGCCCGAGCTCCTCAGCTATCCGCGAGACGGGCATGCCCGCGCTGCTCCGGGCCAGCGCCCCGGCAGCCACGCCGAGCGAGTCTATCCACGTCAGCCTCTCCTCCGGAACCTTTATCTTCTCTACGACGTCAGGCCTCAGGAGCGTGCCGAGCATCAGCGCTATCTCCAACCTGTGGATGTCGGTCCTGGTGACGGGCTTGAGGGGTATCTCGACATCCTCAGCGCTCAACGTGCCACCCACTATCACTGATGCGCGCCGCCTATATTTGGTTCCCGCTCAGCCGCTGGCTAGCCTGGCCTCTAGGACCTCGCCCCTCCTTATCCTCAGCACCCTGTCCGGGTAGACCACTATGCCCCTGTCAGTTATGTCGAACGGGTGCCTCCTCATGCTGTGGCTGGTGCCGCGCATCTTCCACACTATGAGGCTCCTCTTGAGCTCCCCCTCGAACTCGTCCAGGTCGAGCCTTATTATCCCGTCGGCCGCGTGCTCGACCCCCGGGCCGCCGAAGCCCCTCTCGGTCACGCTGACCTGCGAGACGAGTATGGAGGTGCAGCCGAGCCCTGAGAGCACCCTCTTGAGCAGCATCACCACGGACCTGGCGACAGCTGGCTTCGTTATGTATAGGGTCGTGACGGAGTCTATCACCACCCTCTTGGCCCTCAGGTCCCTTATCGCCGCCCTCATGACGTCGATCAGCGAGTGCACGTCGTCCACGGCCCTCACGACGTACTTCTCCCGCTTGGCGTACTCCCCTATCCCGCCCGTGAAGGCGTCGACTACCGCGAACATGCCCCGCTCCTCGTACTTCCTCGTGTCCCACCCAAACTTAGTCATGTTCACCCTGATCTGCGCCGGGTGCTCCTCGAGCGCCACCAGGACGCCTGGCTCGCCGAGTGTCAAGCCGTGGTACAGGAACTGCTGGCCGAATATGCTCTTCCCCGTGCCAGGCCCCCCGGACAGCAGCACGACGTTCCTCCTCGGGATGCCGCCGTGCAGTATCTCGTCGAGGCCTGGTATGCCGGACCTCACCCTCTCGCTCACAGAGCCCACCCCCGAAGGCCAGCTTGACTTACTTGCACGCCTCTATTAAACTTGCGCTAGGCGCCGCCCTCACTGTCAGCTCCGAGGGCTTGTGGCAGCTAGCACCTAGGGCTCGCAGATGGGCCTCAACCTAGAGATAGGGCTTAAAAGGCGGCTCCAACGACGCTATAGCTGGTGGCCGCGGTGAGGCCAGCTAGCAGGCACCTGTGGGCGCCTGTGACGGCGCTCCTCCTCTCCTCGCTCCTCATCCTAGCTCTAGACCTATATGCGGCGCGCGAGCTGACGTACGCGGCGTACGTGGCGATGTACACGACGGTGGGCAGGAGCTGGATGGACCTCATGGACGGCTACTACATGGCCGACTACGCCGGGCTCGGCGGCGCTCGCCTGATGGCGACCTACGCGCTCAGCCGCCTCACGCCATCTGGCGCTCAGCCGCTGGAGGCTAGGTGCTTGACGGAGTACTTCAAGGTCTACGAGGTCAGGGGCGGCCGCGCCCTGGGACGCGCGCTGACGGTAAGGGCCAGGACCATATTCGAGGTGGCTAAGGGGCTCCCGAAGGGGCTCTACCTCGTCGAGAAGTACGCCCACCTGGTTAGGGGCGAGGAGAGAATCACGCGCGAGCCCGTGCTGATATCCAGGGCAGTCCTGGAGAAGCGGGGCTCAGCCTACCTCTTCACATACCTCGACTACCCGTGGCCCGAGGCCGTGGTCCCCAAGTGCGTCGCGAGGGTGCGCGCTAAGGTCATGCCCCCGTGGTACGCCACCCTCAAGCTCTACGCCCTCTACCTGTACCCAGCGTGCGCCGCCCTACTCTCGCTCCTAGCCGCCAGAGGGAGGGCGCCGAGGAGAGAGGCCCTGGCTGTGGTCTCCCTCTCGGCGCTGGGCTACGCCTACTTAGCGCTCGCAGGGGACTACTCGCTGCTCTTCCACTACGCCAGGGCCTTCAACCCCCCATTCCTAGCGGCCCTGACCCCCTGCCCGCCCAGCCTGCTGCTGGCGCCGCACATGCAGCCCTCCCCACTGCTCGCGCTCAAGCGCGGCAACTTCACCGTCCCGTGCGGGGTGCTGGTGAGCGTCGAGCTGCCGTGGAACGCCACTGCGCCGCTAACCAGCCTGATGAACGAGACAGCCCTCAGGCACCTGAGGGTCTTCGCCGAGGTGATGGGGGTCGACAGGGTCGCCGTGTGCCCGGGCCCCAACCTGAGGCTCGCCTTCAGGTGCCGCTACGAGAGGGTGGGCAAGTGCTACCTGGTCAGCCTCAGCGACCTAGGCAAGGTGCTCGTGTCGCCATCGCCGCCCCGCGTCTACTTTGAGCCCATCACCGGGGGAGTCACCAGGATTGAGTCGCCGTGGAGGGGCGAGAGGTGCGTGGACTCGCTCTGCGTGGGGGTGGCGGTCACGGTCAGCTGCGTGGTTGCTAGCGGGGGCTAGCGCCGCTGGGCTCCGCGACGAGGAGGGAGCGCTGCTCGCTCGGAGGCCGCTGCGCTCGGCAGTCAGGTTAATATCTCCCCTGCCAGCTCGCAAGGATAGCGGTGGAATCTTGAGGCTCGCAGTGATCGGCGACGGGGAGAGGCCCTCTAGGGCCTCCAAGCTGCTCCTAAGGGCGGTCAAGGAGCTCGGCCACTCGGCCTACTACGTCCCCCTCTGCGCGGCTAGCGTCGGGGTCAGCGACGCTGCGCCGCTGAGGGTCGGCGGCCACGAGGTGAGGGTGGACGGTGCCCTGCTCAGGGCGCTGTGCGGGAGCGCCAGCCTGGAGCAGTACCTAGCCAGGTACGCCATGCTGAAGCAGGCCGAGATGCTAGGCGTCACCATGGTCAACTCCGTGGACTCGGTGTTCACGGCCCGCAACAAGTACCTCACGCTGCTGCTGGCGAGGGAGGCCGGGGTCCCGGTCCCCGACACCGTCCTGACGGAGAGCCTCCCAGCGGCCTACAGGGTGGCTAAGAGCTGGGGCGACGTCGTCCTGAAGCCGATACTCGGGTCGCGCGGCGTCGGCTCGGTGAGGTTCAGCGACGCCGACTTAGCGTTCTCGGCCATGAGGGTGCTGAAGAGGTGGATGCAGCCCCTCATGGTGCAGAGGTACGTCGAGAAGCCCGGCAGGGACATAAGGGCGTTCGTAGTGGGGAGCGAGGTGGTGGCGGCGATGTACAGGTACGCCCCGCCGGGCAGCTGGAAGACGAACATAGCCCAGGGCGGCAGGGGCGCGCCCTGCGCCCTTAGCGGAGAGCTAGAGGAGGTGGCACTCAGGGCGGCAGAGGCCCTCAAGCTCGACTACGCCGGGGTCGATATAGCTGAGGGGCCCGAGGGCCCCCTGCTGCTTGAGGTCAACGCGACAGCCGACTTCGAGGAGCTGATGAGGGTAACCGGGGTCAACATCCCCAGGAGGATAGTCAGCCGCTTGGTCGAAAGGATTAAAAGGTAGCTCCGCGAATTACCCCTAGCAATGATGTCGATTGCGCAGCTGACGCCTGATGAGGCGAGCAGCCACTGAGCGGGTGCTCGAATGACCAGGTGGGTACTGCGGTGCACGTCCTGTGGGGGCAGGAGGTCGCTGGACCTCGGGTACAACCTGTATGAGTTCAAGAGGCTGTACGTGTTCTGTGAGACCTGCCAGAGGAACACGTTCCACGAGATACTGGGGCACGAGGAGGAAGAGGAGGGCGACTCCTAGGGGCTCGGCGAGTGGAAGCATGGCCTCCGGGGCTGGTCGGCGCCCTGCGCTCGAGGCTGAGGGCCCCTCTGAGCTGGAGCTGAAGCTGGCTCGCGCGCTCGGGGCCCAGCTCAGCGTCTCGGCGTGCGAGCTACTGGTGCCCGCCCCGCGGGCTGCCCGTGCCGTCGGCGCGAGGGTGCCAGCCTGGGTCGAGAGGAGCGGGTGGCGCGGGCTCGAGAGAGTGGTGAGGGTCGCGCTCAGCGCCGCCGAGGGCTCCACGCGCGTGCTCGTCGCAGCTGCCGACGAGCGCGAGGTCGGCTCCCTGCTGAGCAGGGTGTCGGCATGCGACGCCGCGCTCAGCATCGCTCTAGCTCGCAGCCCCGGAGAGGCGCTGCCGAGGGCGTGGTGCCCGGCCTGCCTCTCCCGCGCGACCTGGGTGCCGCTCAGCGGCGGCAGGCGCCGCCTGTCATGCCCTCACTGCGGCCTCGAGGGCGTGGAAATCCTCACGCCGCACGCCGTCCAGGGCTCGCGGGAGTGGCACGTGGCCGTGGTGAGCTGCTGGGGGCTCATCGAGACCCTAGCGAGGGGGGAGGGGGCGGCGCTGATCAGGAGCGCTGACGCAGTGGTGGTCAGCGCACTACGAGCCAGCTCAGCGGCCCTAGCTGAGGCAGCGCTGGTGTCCGTCCTGTGCGCGCTCGAGAGGTCGGGGGAGGGAGAGAGCGTCCTAGCTGTGCTCTCCCGAGCCTCGTGGGCCGCCCTGAGCCGCGGGGTGGCCGGGGCCCTCTCCCTAGTCGG
>CAZCFI010000073.1:0-8506 GCA_964497915.1 uncultured Thermoproteales archaeon | reverse complement strand
GCTCCAGGCCTGATATCCTGGCCTCCAGCCTCCTCACGTCCTCCCTCAGTGAAGCCTCAAGCCTCTCCAGGTCGCCCCTGGTGGCCACTTCCCTCAGCGCCGCGCTTACTATGGCCAGCCTCGCGCCGGGCTCAGACACGAGGAGCTCGGCCAGCCTCCTCCTGGCCCTCGGGTCGGCTTCGAGGAGCCTGACGACGTCCTCGGCCGTCAGCGACATCCGAGCGAGCTCCAGGCCCAGGCCTAATAAGGCTTGCGCCGAGCCGTAGTTGAGGCTAAGCGCTGGAGGCCTCACCAGGCTGCTTACCCTCACCCAGCAGGCACCTCGACCTCACTGCAGGCTTAACCGAGGTGAGATGCCGGCTCGGTGCTCCACCTCTCCCTCGCAGCCCCTTAGCAGGTTCTATCGATGCTGCGGCAACTTCCACGGAACCGTCACCGTAGAGTTGCGGCGCTGCCGACTTTAAGAGACCGCTGGGAGTGGGGCTCAAGTCTCGCTTGACGCCCTGGGGCAGGAGGAGCTGACTGCGAGGCTGGCGTAAACTTCGCCTGCACGTTAGACTCTGGCGGTGCAGCCTCAATCTCAGCTGGTTAGCCCCTGCGTTAGGATTGCTACGAGGTCGGTGGCTATCCTTAGGGCCTCTCTAGCCATGCCTACGAGGCGGCGAGCGTCGCCCTCCGTGTATATGTCCCGCGGAGTGGCCTCCCTCCTCACGTCGCCGTAGCTCGACAGCGCGTGGTGCGGGGCGGCCTCCTCAGCGATCTCAGCCAGCCTCAGCATGGCGCCCCTGGCCCTCCTGCTGGGCGCGCGCCCCTCCCTCACCAATTCCCGCAGCTCAGGCCCAGGGTTGTGGACCCAGCTTGGCGGCTTGAACACGGCTATCACGGCCTTTGCTGAGTTCTCAATGGAGAGCTGAGCCTCGTGGATGGCCGCCACCAGGGCGCTGGCCCCCAGGGCCTTCACGGCCTCTTCGAGGTGCTCCCTGGCCAGCCGCAGCCTGTACTGGTAGCTGGGCGGGTCCTTGACGTCCACGTCCACTCTGAACGGCAGCTCCACGGTCTGGGGCACGCGCCACGTGTACCCCCACTCCACCCTGACCCTCTCGACTCCGAGGGACCTCAGCTTGTCCAGCAGCTTCCTCCTTGCCCTGGTCAGCGTGCCCTCCCTGTCGTACACGACGACGCCCTCCACGAGCGCGTTTAGCACTAGAGGCGACGACACGCTCCTCCCCAGGTCCCTGAGGGACACCACGACGACCGTGGTGTCCGTGACGAGCTCGTCCCTGAAGGGCCTCAGGGCCGTGTAGGCGCTGAAGTAGTCCCTCACGGGGTCGGAGACGTAGTCGTCCAGCAGCACGAAGATGTCGTAGTCGCTGTCGGGTCTGCAGTCCCCCCTAGCCCTGGAGCCGAATAGCATCACGGCTAGTAGCCTGTCGCCGAAGGCCTTAGCTAGGCACTCCACGATGAGGCTCGCGGCGTCCGGTGACAGCTTGGCTCTCATGCCGCTCCCACCATTGCTTGTTTAGAGGGGGGATATAGCGCTCTCCCGGCCAACTATTTAACTTAGGCCCTATCCCACCTCCACAGTCAGGGCGCCAGCGCCATCTTCAGCAGTATCCCCACCACCCCTAGCAGTGTGGGCAGGTTGAAGGCCGCGAATAGCTTGACGAACAGGGACAGCTGGCCCTCAAGCCTCGAGATCCTCCGCTCCAGCCCTGATATCCTCTGCTCCAGGCCGGAGACCCTGGCCTCCAGTGCCTTCATGCCCTCCCTTAGTGAAGCCTCAAGCCTCTCCAGGTCGCCCCTAAGCGAGGCGGCTAGCCTCTCCAAGTCCCCCCTCGTCGCCACGTCCCTAAGCACCGCATTGATTATCGCGAGCCTCACGCCGGGCTCAGACACGAGGAGCTCGGCCAGCCTCCTCCTGGCCCTCTCGTCCTCCTCGAAGAGCCTGACGACGTCCTCGGCGGTGAGCTGCATCTGGGTGGGGTCTGAGGGCCGCAGCTAATAAGGCTTGCGTCGACGCGCCGACCGCAGCGCTGACTCGACCCGGAGCCCTCGCAGGGCTGACGCTAGACCTAGCTCCGGGGCCCGCGGCGCTGGTGGGGTCTGCGGAGCCCGGGCGTGAGGGTGAGCGAGCTGGGCTCGCGCAGCTAGTGGCGCCGACAGTTGCCCTGACGGCCTCAGGCCTCGCCTCTCAGGGGCGCTCTCGGCGCTGGGCGGCTAGGCGCCAGTTAGGTGCGACCAGGGGGCTTCGGCGCGCCTCTCGGCGCACTCAGCCCCCCCGCTCACCGAGCGTGCTCGGCGTGAGTGATTTGAACTCGCAGCCCTCGCATCGATGCTAGATGCTGTCAGGGAGCGCTGAACATGCGGAAACGGAAAATTTATATCCACTTGGAAAATATTGTGGCATATGGAGGTATCTGCGGAAGTCAAGATCGATAAGAGCGGCAGAGTGGTCCTGCCAGCGAGGCTGCGGAGGGCTGCGGGCCTTAGAGAAGGAAGGGCCGTAGCGATAGCTTACCCCGGGAGGATAGTCATCTACCAGCCCCGAGTGAGCGAGAAGGAGATAGAGGAGTGGTACAGTAAGATGAGGCAGATGGTTCTGGAGGTGAGGGAGGTGGGAGGGGAGGTGAAGTGGGTGGATGAGGAGTATGTGTGGAGGAAGCTCGGGCTATGAGGCGATAGTGGACGTGGGGGTCATAGTTGTAGCGCACTTCAAGAACCCGCTCGAGGAGGACGCGCTGAAGCTGCTCAAGAGGATCCTCTCATTTGAGCTGAGAGCGCTAATTCCTCTCTCGCTATTCCTGGGGGCATCGCTGATAATGACGAAGTACCTCAGGCTGCCGTTCAAGGACGTGAACGACAAGCTGAGGGAGACCCTGAGGGTGAGTTCCCCTGCATTTTACGAGGACCTTAAGAAGGACGACGTGATCAGAGCGTTGGAAAACTCGGCTTACTACAGGGTGGAGAGCTGGGACGCTTACCTGCTCTCGCTGGCGGAGAAATTTAACGTAAACATAATACTGTCAATAGATGAGAGATTGAAGGAGAAGGTAAAGGAGAAATTCATCGTAGTAAACCCATTTGAGGATAAGATGAAAGAGTATCACGACTTCATAAGTAGGATAAGGAGGCCAGAAGGTGACCCCGCTCTCTCACCTCCCCGCACTTAGCCCCTTTTACTTTTAAAAAGGGCCCAAGTCCCCCATTTTCAAAAAATTTCTTCTGAATCGCGCACTTTTCCCTCATCCGGCCTCTCCGCCTGGACGTAAGAGTGCCAGCTGCGTTTGCGGGCTAAGGCCCTCAACCTCGGACGGCTCTACGGCCCCGTCCGCCCGCTCGGGCCGAGGGCTGTTTGAGAGCGTGCCCCTCGAGGCCGAGCGGGAAGGGCCCCCAGAGGTTAGACGCCTGACCGAGTTAGGGGGGTTAGCGGAGTGGGTAGGGAACGCGAGGTAGCGTGGCGAGCCGGTCGAGCGGCGCGACGGAGGGGGGGTTGAGTGGCGTGGCACAGGGTAAACCGATTAGGCGCTCGCACTGGATCTCACTTAGGTGCCTGTATGGGTTCGGTGGTCGTCAATGTTAAGGTTCGTGGGTCTAGGCGAGGCCCCCCTGAGAGCTCTCGTGGACGCAGGGTTCTATGGCGATACACTCACCCTGCCCGAGAGGGTAGAGGGAATCGGCATAGACTTTAAGTACTCTAGGAGGCGCAGGCTACCAGACGGCAGGGCGGCTGAGGCCGACTATGGCGTTGGCGTGATTGAGCTCTTTGGGGAGGTTACCGGCGGAGATATCGAGGTGTGCGAGTGGCTAAGGCTGCCGGGAGGGATCGACGCGCTGCTGGGCGTCACGGCCCTCGAGAAGCTAGGCTTCAGGGTGAATCCGAGGACCGGTAGGCGCGAGGGCGTGTGGGTGGGCTGACTGCGAGGGGTTTTAGCCGGGCGAGGGTCGCCAGCTGTCCGGAATCTCCGGCGCTGCCACGGCTGTGAGGAGCCTGCTCGCTAGGGGGTTGGGAAAGTCCTTCGGCGACAGGCCGACCGATGAAGCGCTCGTGCTGAAGTCGAGGGCGAGCGCGGCCGTCGATGATGCCAGCTATGCGGCCTTCACTCCGAAGCTCGAAGGCGAGCTGAAGGCGGACGTGGACGCCGGCGTAGGCATAACCAGGCCGAGAGGCCCGCCCTGCACCCTGCTAGGTACCCGCGGGGTGGGGGCGCCGTGAGCGCCTACTGCACAGCATCGCGGTCGAGCGTGAGCTGGCTCTCGATGCTTCCGGCACAACACGGCTGGGTACCCCTCTCACGCGCTGTAGGAGTTAGGCAGGTCTCCCGCCGTGGGGGGCCGCGCGATGCTATCGGAGGGCCCTGCGAGTCCTGGTTCGCGCCTCCCGCGGCACTCTCGAGACCCAGGCCCTTGAGCGCGTAGCCTGAGAGCCCCATTGTCCCCCTCCCCCGCGAACACGACGGCGGTCGCCCCCTACCAAGGCATTCCACGACGGCCTCGCCGACGTCGCGCTCGACGATCCTGCTCTCCATGGCTCTGAGCTCTCTTCTGCCCTTAGGCTCTACGCTGGCCCCTCCAGCCTGCCGCGCTTGACCCAAGCGTGTGCGAGCCCCGGGTCGACGAGTAGCTCAAGCAACTCTCTGTAGATTCCCACGCCAACCCCTGAGCTTGCCTCAAGCGCCCCTGAGAACTATCAAGCGCCTCACTGGAGAGTGAGCTTGATGGCGCCACCGAGCCCGCCCAACGCACCCCCGGGCCTCGGCGCTGAGCTTGCCCCTGCCCCTCCAGGGACGATCGCCGCTAGGGCTCTATGAGGGACACGCTCACCCCCACGGCTCTCTTTAGCCGCTCCTCTGCCTTCTTGAAGTCCGCGTCGGCCGTCTTCAGCGTGAATAGGGGCTCGCCCTGGTCCCTGAGGAGCTTCACGTAGGCCGCGTGCAGCAGGTCCAGAGTCTTGAGCTTCAGCGCCGCTGAGAGCTCCACGGCCGCCGCGGTGGGCGCGCTCGCCTTGCCGAAGGGGAGCGCCCTGGCCCGCCCCTCAACGGCCCTGTACCTCAGGTTGAACCTCCGCAGGAGGTAGATGAGTACGGCCACGATCGTCAGCTCCGCGCTCAGCCCGAGCCTGCGGGCTAGGTCGGACACCAGGCCCTCCCTCCTGGACAGAACGCTGGCCAGCTCGGCGAGCACCAGCTCCGAGACAACCTTGTAGCCCTCCTCCTCTAGGGCCTCTCTGGCGCGCCCCCTCCTCGGGTCCGCGGGGTCTAGGGCCGCCACTATGACGCTCGTGTCCACGTACGACATCCTAGAGCCTCCCCCTCTCCTCGAGCAGCTGCCTCAGGGCGCCGTCGAGCCTGACCGGCACGTCGCCCTCCTCCCTCTCGAGCTCGAAGAGCCTCTCGACCGCCTTGAGCATCTCGCCCGCCCACCTGAGCTCCTCCACGCTGGTCTCGACTAGCTCCCTCAGGGCCTCGCTCCTAGACCTGAAGACGCCGAGCCTGACGAGCGCGTCGATTAGCGCTAGCAGCTCGCGCCTCAGCCGCACTGGAACCACCTGGCTGCCCATTTTTTCCCCCGTATACGTATACGTATACTCTCAATATAAAAGTCCTGCGTCTCCTCCGGTGAGGAGCGTGGCTGTGGAGTTTTGACTCACAGCCTCGATCGGCAGCTCCCCGCAGAGCTAGCTAAGAGGACCTCGAGCCTCAAGAGCTCGCCCAGGGGTGATCGACCCAGTAACATCGGTGGCGCCCTATCTCGCAGAGCTGGAGTCAGGATGGAGCGAGAGTCATCGCGCCGCGGCCTTCATGAGCGCTCTCACGGGTCTCAGCTCTCTGCGGAAGGGGTCTAAGATCAGGCCGAATATCTCGAGGGTCACCGTGCCCAGCAGGTTCTCATCCTGCTCTCGCCCAAGACTACCGGTGTGTGCCTCTCGCCGTAGCCGGGCAGCTCGAGGAAAGCCTCGGAGATCTTAGCCTTATCACGGTTTCGTCAGCTAATACGAACTCCATCTCCCCCAGGGGCTCTAGGCCGAGCTCCTCCCACACGCTCCTGGTCAGCGCGGTGTGCGTTACACCGCTATCCACTAGCAACCTAACGCGCTTGCTGCCACCACCACGCTTGGCTACGGCGTCCACGTAGACTAGGCCCATGTCCCCCCACTCGAACGACCTCGCAGTCGGGACTTAAAAGTTAGCCGAGCCCCTATCGCTTCAAGGGGCTTCGCTTTGGCAGCGCTAGGCTCTATCAACTTTCCGCTCTCCCTCACTCCTCCAAGGATCAGCGCCCGCCTAACCCCGGCTCGCCCTCAAGCGGAAGGGCTAGGCATGGGGCGTGCAGCAGCGTAGGGCGAGAGCTGCGAGTCTCCTCGCGCGAGAGGGCTGGGGGTGCGCCCCGCGCGCGGCAGAGCTCGCGCGGCTCGCTACACGTACGTATAGACTTAAATATGTCTGTAACATACGCTTGGTGGCTGGATGAGTGGGAGGGTCAAGGTGACTCTGTCGCTCAGGGGCGACCTAGTTAGGAGGGTGAGGAGTAGGCTGGCCCTAGAGGGTAGGAGCCTGAGCGACCTGGTCGAGGAGCTGCTGGAGACCTACGACTCCGAGGGGCTGCTCGACGAGCTGTGCGACGAGCTCGGGCTTGAGAGGAGGTTCTACGCCGACGCGGAGGTTAAGTCGGGGAGGCCGAGGGGGCTCAGGGCTGAGGACGTAGTGGGGGAGGTGAGGCACGGGCGTGGAGAGCGTGTATCTGGACACGAGCGCCATAGTTAAGAGGTACGTCGCCGAGGAGTACAGCGACCTGGTCGACGAGGTGTACGAGGGGGCGTACCGAGGCGCGGTCAGGATAGGGTTCTCGGCGTGGAACGTCGGCGAGGTGGCCGTGGTCCTAGACAAGTACTGCAGGAGGGGCCTCCTAGACGGCCCGAGAGGGTGTTTGAGAGGTTCTTAGCGAGACGAGGGCCCTGGTGAGGCTGGGCCAGGCGGTGGTGGTCCTGTGAACGCCGAGGTGCTGAGGATGGCCGTGAGGTACGTGTTCAAGCACGGCACATACATAGCGGACGCCATCCAGCTGGCCTCAGCAGCAGAGTTTGAGAGGTTCCTCACGTTCGACGAGAGGCTCAGGGAGCTAGCCCGGGCTGAGAGCTTGAGAGTATTCGCCTTGGAGCCGCGCAGCTGGGGCTAGTAGGCGGGCCTTCGCTCCCTCTCAGTCAAGAGCGGCACGCTGTGAATGAGCCACCCTCTCGACCCCTCAGCCACGGCACCTGGCGCTCGCGCTTCACTCGAAGCGCGCTTCGAGTGAAGCGCAATTAACACTCTCCCTCCAGAGGGGTTAGCCTCACGCCCCCAGGACGCGTCGGGGCGCCGCGACTCCGAGGCATGTCGTTTCTGATGCCGCAATCTATCACATCAAGGGAATCGCAAGTTACGCTTAGTTATATATGAGGTTTTATATTTGTTTAACCTACAGCTACTACTGAGTGATACTAACGGTTAAATTCAGGATTAAGGATTGGACCTAAGGGACAGATAGTAATACCTAATTCTCAGAGAGGCTTATGGGATTAGAGAAGGAGGATACGTGATACTCGAACCAGCTGAAAACGGATTAATACTGAGAGGAGTCGAAGACCCGAAAGAGGCTCTAGAGTGGATCAGATACCGAGGAAAAGGATAAAGGGAAAGGAGGCTAGACTAGGAGATTTAGCGAGAGTTGACTTAGAGTAGGAGTTTGAGAGTGAAGGTGTTCGTGGACTCCAACCTATTACCTATATTTAATAAACAATGTACTTAAACGTCAAAATGCCGAGAGGCCGGGCTCGTAGAGGACTTCTGGCTAGATCTGCTATCAAGTCACGGCCTCTTCACTAACGCGATCGCCTTGGGCGAGACAATATATGTGTCTAAGAGAAGGTACGACGTGGAATGCGAAGAGACGCTGAACTTCATAGATAAGGTGGTGCTGCCCTACGTCGAAGTGCTGCCCATGGGGCTGAGCGAGCATCTTAGAGCTAGAGAGCTCACATCCAAATTGCAGATTGAAGCCATCAGACTCAATACGCGAGCCGCATCGCCAGGGGCTTGAACAGCGCTAAGCTCTCCAGGTCACAAATTGCCATGTCGACCTCTCCTAATGGTCGCCCCTCGGCTGGCAGCATGGTGCCCCCTCCCTAAGCCAAGCCGCTCCGGCGGGAGCTCCTCCAAGAGCTCGCTTATGAGCCCTCCTCTGAGGTCTCCTTTGCGCCGGGCTCGGGCAGATGCCTCGTCCTTCGTAGAGCTTTGCTAGCTCCTGCGCCCCCGCCCTTAGTGTGCCCCCTAGCGCCTCTTGGATGCCCTAGCTCGACATGCTGGCCGTGCTGCTTGGAGAGCCCCTCCCGCGAGAAGCCCCTCTCAGAGCTCTCTAGCACCATAGCTCAAGCCCTCAGCGGGCGCCCGCTAAGATCGGCGATAGCTGCGGTGCTTCTAGCGGGAGGTGGGCGAGGCCGCACCATCTGGCGCGAGGGCGCGGAGGCGTAGCG
>CAZCFI010000072.1:0-8735 GCA_964497915.1 uncultured Thermoproteales archaeon | reverse complement strand
AAACCGGATTATGAGTCCGGCGCCCCTTGGCGGCTCTAGCCCTAACCAGGCTAGGCGACCCCGGCCCTGTTAGTAATCCCCCGGGACCCCCTTAATTAAGCTTAGCCCTGAGCCGCCTGCAGCCCCTCCAGCACGCCCGAGATCGCGGGCTTTAGCCTCTCGTCCTCTGCTAGGTGGCCGTTGAGGTCCTTGAACACCGCGGCGTAGACCCAGTAGAGCATGAAGTAGCCCAGCGTGACTATTGTCAGCACGACGTATAGGGCCGTGCTCCTCTTCGACACCCTGAAGCCCCTCTCAGCGCTGACTGGCCCCAGCCCGAGCCCGTCGGCCAGCTCCCTCACGGCGACCAGCAGCTCCTCCTCGATGCCCTCAGCCCTAAAGAGGTCGCCGTTGACTATGTGGAGGGCGTACACGGTGAACACGAGGCACACTATCAGCAGGGCGCTGCCAGCGAGCGACGCCGCTGCGTAGAGCATGAGCTCCTCCACGTTAGGCGGGAAAGTGGCGGCTGCGCGCGCCACGCCAGATGAGGCCCACAGCACGAGCGCGGTGCCAGCTAGGTTGGTGCTGGCTATGACGGCCGCGAAGATCGCAGGCTTAGCCCTGGCGGGGAGCCTGCTCGCCTCGCTCCTCAGCCTCCCGGTGGTAAGCGAGAGGGCGCGGACGCCCTCGTCGCTAGACCCGCCAACGGCCTCGTCTAGGCTCCTGACCAATCCGATGAGCCACGCCCTGTGCTCAGCGACGTCGCTGAGCGCTAGGTAGAGTATGTAGGCGAGCACCAAGTGGGCGAAGACGCTCGAGCACGTCCCGTAGACGCTAGCAAGGGGCGCGATCCCCGTCAGCGCCAGAATCCCTATGACGAGCGAGACCAAGTACGCTGCCAGGTACACGAAGTACAGGTACCTGGGGACCACGTCACCCACCCCCCGCCAGGTAGAGCACCTTAATCGCCGGGATGGGCATCGACAGCAGCTGGCCGAGCGCCGCGAGGACTCGTAGCTCCTCGCCCTCGCCGGAGGGCAGGCCCAGCAGCCCGAGCCCCGGCAGCCGCCTCTCCTCCCTTATCTCCCTGACTGGGGCGTCCTCAGGCAGGCTGGCGAGCTCCCTGGCCTTGGCTATCGCGTCGTCCAGCGTACCCACTCCGTCCACGAGCCCGACGGCTAGGGCGTCTCGACCGCAGTATATGGCTGCGTTCAGCACGTCTGTCAGGTTGTCAGCCCTCAGCTTGTCGCCCCGCCTCTTGACGACCACGTCCCTGAAGACATCGTACACCACCCTGACGATCCTGTCAAGCATGGCCCTCTCCTCAGCCGTCATGCTCCGGTACGGGCTCGCTACGTCCTTGAACCTCCCTGACTTAACCACATCAACTCGGATCCCGAGCTTCTCCAGGAGCTCAGCGTAGTTCATCACAGTCATGATGGCACCCACTGAGCCCACGAGCGATGTCGGCGAGGCCATTATGTAGTCGCTGGCCAGGGCCACGAAGTAGCCCCCAGAGAGGCCCGACTCAGCGATGTACGCCACGACGGTCACGTTGTGCTCCGCCTTGAACTTGACTATCTCGCTGTACATGAGGTAGCTGGCGGTGGCCGAGCCTCCGGGGCTGTCGATGACCAGCACCACGGCCCTGCAGTTCTCACAAGCGGCCTTCTCGAGGAGCTTGCTGAGCTTCTCGGGGGTCACGGCTCTCGAGAAGGCGAGTGGCATCGCCTCCTCCTCCATCGCTATGACCCCGCTCAGCCTGATAACGCCGACGCAGCTCGGCTTGTAGACCAGCGGGAGCTGCCCCCACTCGGCTCCCGTGATGTACGGCGTGAGGAGGGCCAGCACCACGCTCGCTAGCCCGGCGATCGAGAGCGCTATCAGGTCCCGCCTCCTAACGCCCACGCCCACCACCAGTCTCTCATGCACGCGACTACTTAAATCCCTTTAGGCTAGGCTGCGCTAGCGCCCAGCGCTCCGGAGAGGCCGAGCCTCGAGGCATTGCGCCTCGCCCTAGCTGCATGGCGGCTCGGACGCAGAGAAAGGTTATATATGTAAAAGAGGATAAGCTATGTATGAGATATGAGAAAGTGGAAGAAGTTGTGGCTGTTGTCCTATCGGCGATTCTGATCCTCACTGTCGTGCTGGCAATACTCGCGTCGGCTCCCCCCAGCGAGCACGGCGTCGTCACAGCCTTGATGCGCTAGCCCCTCTTGAGCGCGGAGAGGGCGCACGCCGTAGCCGCTAAGACTACCAGCGACGCGCTCGCTGAGAGCATGGCGCACCCAGCCCCACCAGCCAGCTGCCGCGCCGCCAGCACTGCGTAGCACAGCACCCGGTCAGCGAGGCCCGCTCCGAGCAGCTCGTAGACGTGCTGCAGCACTAGGGCGAGTGGGGCGAGGCTGATGCCAGCTAAGGCGGCGGCCAGGAGCATCCTCCCCCTCCTCACGGGCCTGGCTAGCGAGAGTGAGTAGACGGCTGGGGCTGCTAGGGCCAGCGTCGCCTCTGGGGCGATCAGCGAGGCCGGAAGGTAGGCGCCCGCCAACGCTGACAGCGCAACCCCCTGGAGCCCGTGAACGTCAGGCCTGAGCTTGGCCACGACTAAGTACGCGTAGGCCACGTAAGCGACCGCTGCCAGGGGCAGGGACTGGGCGAACGATCCCAGCTGAGCGCACAGGGCTGTGAGCAGCGCGAGGGACGCGAGTGAGCCGAGGTAGAGGACGAGGTAGCTGAGGAGCCCCCTCTTGCTGGGCCTCACCCTGGTGAGCACCGTGAATACGGCTAGCGCCAGCACGGCGAGGCTGACGCCGCGCACTAGCGGCTCGGGGAGGTAGACCCAGTTCGACGCGAGGTACCTGGTGCCCAGCCTTGGCAGCCCGCCCATGCCATCGACCGTCAGCACGAGCCTCTCCAGGAACCTCCCAACTGCCTCGAGCCTCTCAGGGCTCACCTTGTCGACCGTGTCCTCGGGGGTGTGCCAGTAGGGGTAGGTGGGGTCGTCGGTGATCCCAATAGCTGGCACGCCCGCGGCGACGAAGGGCATCGAGTCGGTGCCGACGTAGATCAAGCTCAGCCTAGCCATCACCTGGTCCATCAGGTCGACCGCTACCGGGCACTCCGGCGTGCTGGCCGAGAGCGCTAGCAGCAGCACGGAGGCGTCGCTGAACGCGGGAGGGCTGTAGTACGCGAACAGGGCAATCCCCCTGGCGCCCCTCCACCCGCACATGTCTATGCTAATGGCGCATACGATCCTGCTGGCCTCAGGGAATGACCTGACAAAGTGCCTGGCGCCGTGCAGCCCCGTCTCCTCAGCGTCAGTGCACAGAAATATTACGGAGAGCCTAGTGCTCCTGTTGGCCAGGACTCTAGCTAGCTCGAGGAGTATGGCCACGCCAGCCCCGTTGTCGTTAGCCCCCTCCACAGTCGACGGGACCACGTCGCGGTGGGCCATCAGCACCACGTACCTGCTCACCTCCCCCCTCTTGACGGCATACACGTTCATGGCACTCACGAAGCCGCCGAAGCTCCTGGCGGTGAAGTTCTGAGCGTGCACCTCGTAGCCTAGCTCCCTGAGCTTCTCAGCCACCCACAGCCCAGCGGCCGCGTCGGCGCTGCTGCCGACAACCCTGCGCTTGAACTTGGAGCACAGCTCGCGGAGGTGGTCGTAAGCCCTGCGGCCGTCGAAGTATAGGGGGCCGTCGTAAGCGCTCAGCGCGGGCCTAGCCAGCGGGGACGCCAGCAGCGCGATCAGCGGGATCAGGGCTAGCGCCAGCTCGCAAGCCCTGCCCCTCATAGCCTCACACTTATAGCTTGTGGGCGACTTTTTGCTCTATCGCCGTGGGGGTAGGCGGATGGCCACGTGCTCAGGGGCGCCCAGGCCCCCGAGGGGGCTCTACTGGGTTAGCGAGGGGGTGGCTGGGTCGGCGAGGCTAAGGTCCCTGTCTGAGGTCGAGTGGCTAGCGCTGAGGGGCTTCAAGCTCGTGGTCAGCCTGACTGAGGAGCCGCTGCCGAGGGAGCTAGTCGAGGAGCTCGGGCGGAGGGGCATAGAGTGGTGCTGGGAGCCAGTCCCGGACTTCAGCCCGCCGACCGTTGAGCAGGTCGAGAGAGTCATCGCCCTGATCCGCGGCGTCGAGCGCAGGGGCGGTAAGGCGCTGGTGCACTGCGGGGCTGGGCTGGGGCGCACCGGCACTGTGCTGGCCTGCTACCTGGTCAGCAGGGGCCTCACGGCCGAGCAGGCGATAGGGGAGGTCAGGCTAGCTAGGCCGGGGGCTGTGGAGGCGGTCAGCCAGGTGGCCTTCGTGTATGCGTACGAGGCGCTCCTGAGGAGCAGGGAGCCGAGGGCTAGTCGAGGGGGGCCTTGAGGAGGGCCCTGAAGGCGACGTGCGCCGCTCTCTCCACGACCTCTCTAAGCTCCTCAGCGGTCGCCATCTCCTTAGCTGGCCCCTCCACCAGCACGTCGCTCACCACGAGTAGCGCCCCCGTCTTGACCCCCCTGAGCAGCCCCAGAGTGAAGAGGGTGGCGCACTCCATCTCGACAGCCACCACGCCGCGAGAGGACCACCCCCTGACGAACTCGGGGTCCTCAGCGTAGAACGCGTCGCTGCTGAACACGACGCCGAGCCTGTAGCTGACCCCGAGCTCCTCAGCTGACTCGACCAGGGCTGAGAGCAGGTGGGGGTGCGGGACGGCTGGCAGGTAGCCGTCGGCGACGTACATCCCCAGGGTCCCGCCCCCGCGGTGAGCAGCGCCGTACGGTATCACGACGTCGCCGACGGCCATGCCGCCGACCATCCCGCCGCACGTGCCTAGCCTCACGATGGCCCTGGCGCCCAGCATTATCAGCTCCTCGAAGACTATAGCGGCTGAGGGGGCGCCGATGCCGTGGGTGGCCACCGTGACCTCCACCCCCTCGTACCTCCCGGTGTACGTGAGGAACCCCCTGTTCTCGTTCACCAGCCTAGCGCCATCGAGCATCCCAGCGAGCTGCCTGACCCTAGCGGGATCGCCAGCCACCACGACCCTCTCAGCCACGTCCTCGGGCTTGGCCAGTATGTGGAGCGGCTTCTGCTCGCCCATGGTCTCATAAGGGAGCGTGGGCCGTAAAAAAGTTCGTCAGTAGAACCCGAGCTTGCCCCTCCTCTTGGAGACCAGCTCTACCCTCCTGAGGGCCGCGTAGCCGAGCGCCACCAGCGCGGCGCTGTAGAGCGCGAGGACGGCGAGCTCGAGGGGCGCTGGCAGCAGGGTGTCGGTCCCCATGGCGGCGTGCCTGATCAGGTCTATGGCGTAGGTGAATGGCGCCAGGTACGCCAGCGGCTCCACGAAGTCGGGGAGCCTCGACACTGGGTAGAAGACCCCGCAGAGGATCACGAGGACGAACTGGAGGATGTTGGCCACAGCGCCCGGCGACTTGACGTGGAGCACGAGCGCGCCGTAGACGCTGCCGAACCCCAGGGACGCGGCGAGGGACAGGAGCAGGGCCACCGCTAGCAGGGGTGGGTTGAGGACCCTCACCTGGACGCCGAAGAGGAGGTAGACGATGAGGCTCATGTACGCGAGCTCGATGATGAGCCCTATCGACGACGAGACCAGCCTGCCCAGGAACAGCACGACCCTGTCGGCGTTAGTCAGGAATAGCTGCTCCAGCGTCCCCACCTGCTGCTCCGACCTTATCGCGCCCCCTATGCTCCAGAGCGCCGTGGAGATGACGCTCCAGCTCACCATCCCCCAGTAGAAGAACTCGTAGGTCTCGGGGCTCCTCCACTTGTCGTAGGGCAGGAACATGAGGACGGGGTATATGAAGACGAGGAGCCAGAGCGGGGTGGCTAGCAGGTCGCCGACTATCCACGCCGGGTACCTGAAGTAGACCTTGACCGCCTTGTACGCTGAGGCGTAGGCCTCCAGGAGCAGCCAGCGGGCGCTAGTACTTGCCGAGCTCTCCTCGCCTCCTCGCCTCACCCTCCCACCTCCTGTACAGCCCCAGCGCGACGAGGGGGTACGCGATTCCCATGAAGGCGAGCAGGCTCACGTGGTGCGTCATGGCGTGGACCCTCCTGTTGAAGAGCAGGGCGTCCCTGAGTATCTCAGTCACCACTGTCGTCGGCAGCGCCCTGGAGACCCACTGGAGCCACAGCGGCAGGATCGTGATGGGGTAGTTGAAGCCGGAGAAGGCTGAGATGAAGGCCTTTATCACGTTGGTCACGGCCCACGGCTCCTTGAACCTGAACGTGAGGGCGGCAACGATGAAGCCTATGCTGAAGAGCGGCACCATCCCCACGAAGAGGGCCAGCAGGCCCAGCGCCACGTCCAGCGGGTTGCTAACTCCGAAGCCGAGCGCGAGGGCTGGGGCTAGTGACGCGAACACTAGGCTGAGGCTCATGAGGCCGTGGGGCAGGACGACGGAGCCCCAGAGGACCAGCTTGTTGGCAGCGGTCACGTAGTTGTACTCCAGCGTGCCCCTAAGCTGCTCGGCCCTTATGCTGTGCCCCACGTCCTCTATCATGAGGATCGCAATCATCATGACGGCCGACCCGATGAGGTTGTAGAGGAATGCCCGGTCAGTGCCGACCCTCTCGCTGAAGTACCTGATCGCGTCCTCGCCCGACACTGCGCACCCTATGGAGTAGAAGAGGCCCGAGATCAGGTAGGGGAAGGAGAGGAACGTGAGGAACCAGAGCGGGTAACGCAACCAGTACATCATCTCGCGCATGAAGACGGCTCTAGCGACTAGCGCGTTGTTAGCGAGAGCCCTCAGGACCCGCCTCATAGAGGCCCCTCTTGGTGAGGGCTATGAAGACGTCCTCTAGCGTGGGCCCCGTGACCCTTATGTGCTGCACCCTGACGCTGTGCCTAGCCATGAGGGAGAGTATCCTCGGGAGCGCCTCCCTGCTGTTCCGCCTGAGCCCTATCCTCAGGACGCCGCTCATTGAGAGCGGGTCCTTGACCCTCTCCGAGACGTAGGCGACGCACTCCTCGCGCCTCAGCGCCTCGACCAGCTCCCTAGTTAGCCCGCTCCCCTCGACCACGACTACGTCCTCCCTCTTGACCAGCCCCTTGAGCTCCTCGGGCGTCCCCATCGCCACGATCCTCCCCCTGTCTATTATGGCCACCCTGTCGCAGAGCTGGTCGGCCTCCTCCATGTTGTGCGTCGTGAGCAGTATCGTCTTGCCCTGCCTCCTCAGCTCGCATATGAGCTCCCTCACCCTCCTGGCGGAGTGCGGGTCCAGCCCTATCGTGGGCTCGTCCAGCATGAGCACGGGAGCGTCGTTTATCAGGGCCCTCGCTAAGTTGAGCTTGGCCTTCATGCCCGTGCTGTACTCCTCCACTAGCTTGTCGGCCTCCTCCTCCAGCCCTACCAGCTTGAGGAGCTCCTCTATCCTCCTCTCAGCCTCCCTTGGCGGTATGTGGTAGAGGTACGCGAAGTACCTCAGGTTCTCGCGCCCCGTCAGCTTCCAGTACAGCCCCCTGTCACTGTACAGGCTCACGCCTATGCTCTCCCTCACCTTGTCAGCCTCCCTCACGACGTGGTAGCCGTTGACCCAGGCCTCCCCCTCGTCTGGCAGCAGCAGAGTCGCTAGCAGCTTTATCGTGGTGGTCTTGCCAGCGCCGTTGGGGCCCAGCAGGCCGAACACCTCGCCCCCCCTGATCCTGAAGCTGACGTGGTCAACTGCGACGACCCTCTTCTTCACGCCGCGCTTGAAGAGCCCCCTGCGCTCCCTAGTCACGAACACCTTGGTGAGCCCCTCAGCCACCACCACCTCGCCCCTCAACGCTGCCCACCCTGAAGGCGCCCTCGACGACCTGAGACGAGGGGTCGACGCTGTAGCTCTCGACGTACTCCACCCTCTTGACCCTGCAGCCGGGCCCAAGCTCGACGACCCTCCCCCTAACCAGGTCGCACTCCGTGTTCTCGAGGTAGACCCTCTCCTCCCCGACTATCCTCTTGGCCGTCAGCCTCCCCTCGGGCTCGGCGCCGCCCACCGATATCACGGTCACGTTGAACAAGACCAGCCTGAAGCCGCCGCGACCCACTCTGGTCTCGCGCCTGACGTCCACCTCGCCAGCCCTTATCTCCTCAACGCTCGAGAGCCCGCCCAGCCTAGCGCGGAACACTCTCTCGCAGCTTATCGCCCTCGCCCTGAACGCGCCGCTCAGCTCGCAGTCCCCGGCCTCGACCTTACTGGCCCTCAGGGACCCGGAGACCCTGACGCAGTCGCCCGAGATGTTGCCGGAGACCGAGAGTGAGCCTGAGGCGCTCACGGTCGACGCCCTGAGGTCCCCGCCGACCCTGCAGCTCCCGGAGACGCTGACGGTGTCGGCGACGACCGTGCCGTGAACCGAGCACGAGCCGGATGCCCTCAGCTCCCTCGCCTCCAGGTCGCCGCCGCAGGTGAAGCTCCCGGAGACGCTGACGCGATCCACGCTAAGCGATCCATCGACCCTCCCCGAGCCAGAGACGCGCAGCTCCTCCTCGGAGACCCGCGCGCTGCCGGACACCTTGACGACCAAGCCCCCAACCGATATCGTCGACGAGCCGCTGGCGCTCACCCTCACGCCCCTGAGCCTCCTGAGCTCCCTCCTGTACTCCTCGAACCTCTCCCCGATCACTCCAGACCACCCGCCACCCTCAGCTCCCTCAGTATCTCGCGGAGCAGCTCCTTTATCTCCCGCAGCCTCTTGAGCAGCAGCTCCTCGACCTCCTCGTCGGACAGCTCCAGGTACCTGAGCTCACCCCTCCTCTCGCCCACCCGCGC
>CAZCFI010000071.1:0-8786 GCA_964497915.1 uncultured Thermoproteales archaeon | reverse complement strand
GCCCTCCCCCTCCCCATCGGCATTCGGTAGACTATGTCGAGCGAGCGATCCCTCCTGACGCCGTACCCCCTGTACCTAGGGGGGAATGGGGAGGGGCAGAGCGCCACCTCGCTCAGCGGCACCCTCCTCCCCGTGAGCTCCTCGATGTGCCCGACCGCCTCCAGGTGCACCCCAGGCATTTGGAGCTCGCTACCCACGTAGCCGCACTCCTCCTCGAGCCTGGGGAGGATCTCGGCGCGCCACGCGCCCTCGAAGAACCGGCCGTAGTACTCAGGAATCGCGCGCCTTAGGACTGACAGGGCTCGGTGCATCGCCTCCACTAGCTCGACGGCCCTCTGCAGGCCGCCGACCTCCTCCGCGGCCCCCCTGAGGAACTCCTCGTCGCTGAGGGGCGCGTGCCCAAGCGCCACCCTCACGCACTCGACGGCTGGCCTCGATAGCAGGTCGTCGAGCCAGCCCAGCATGGACTCGACGCTGTCCTCGCAGCCCGAGAAGACCCTCATCAGCATCGACTCAGACCACACCTTAAACACCGAGCGGAGGTCTCTGGCCAGCCCTCCAACGCTCTTTCTGGAGGCCCGGTAGAACTCGCGGTTCCACTCGACGTACTCCTCCTTCGCCCCGCTCGTCACGAGCATCGCGAGCACTAGGTTGTACCTGAAGGAGGGCTCGGCCGTGAACCTCACGCTAAATAGGTAGCAGGGCGCCGGATATATGCGCTGTGCGGAGGCCAGACCATGTCAGGGCCGCCTAAGCTGGCTCGAGGTAGAGGGCCGCCACGCCCCGAGGGCCTAGCCTCACCCTGACGCAGCGGCCCTCTGCCCTCAGCCTCTCCCCGCTTAGCACCTCGGTGACCGAGTACTCGCCCCGCGGCACGTTGAACTCTATCACCGGCTCGGTGGGCCTCTTCGAGTGGTTGACCACTATGAAGAGGTAGCTGCCGCCCCTTCTGAAGCCCTGCACCTCCACCACAGCTCCCTTGGGAGCGCCGCGCACCTCAGCCGCTCGCCTGGCGCCGGCCCACCTGGCGGCGCAGTCCACCATCTTGAGGATGGCCTCGCTCCCCGTGGCCACGTAGGCCAGCCCCAGGAACGTGCCCACCGTCAGCGCCCTCTCGCTAGCGACCGCTGCCGGCCTCCCGGAGCCCCTGAACGTCCCAACCACCCTCCCGCCCCTGGGCTCGACGACCTGGGAGCAGACGGCCGTGGGCACGGTGAGGGCTGACGGCGGCGCCCCCTCGCTAAGGGCATTGGGCTCGATCACCACCTCAGCCTCCCTCACGACCTCCCCCAGCTCGCAGCCGAGCGCCTCCCACACGTCCCGGGGCAGCTCCCTCCTGAGCAGGCCGCGCTCGTCCTTAGCGGCGAAGCGGGCCTCCACCAGCAGCTTGCAGCCCCCCTCGCTGCACCTCAGCACGGCCTCCAGCTCCTCGTCGGACAGGATGACCGGCCACGGGAGCACCAATAGCTTGTAGCCCCTAGCCCTGTCGAGGTGGCGTATGTGGACTATGTCGACGGGGTAGTTCAGCTCCCAGAGGGCCCTGTAGTACCCCAGCAGGGAGTACCTCGACCTGCCGAGGTCGCCGAAGTGGGCCCAGTCGTAGATGTACGCCCTCGGGCTGAACACGAGCGCCACGTCGGCGCTCAGCCTCTCCATCGACCTCACGTACTCGTAGACCTTTTCCAGGTCCTTGGCCAGCTTGGCCGCGACCGCCGCCCTCTCGGTCGGCGTGCCGCGCTCGTCGCACAGGCCGTAGGACGGCGCGTACGTCCCCAGCACCGAGTGCCTCCACTCCCACACGAGCACGCCCTTGGAGCCCCTCGCGAGCCCCATGAAGGACCACGCCCTCTGGGCCCTGTAGAGCTCCTCGTCGTACCAGGGCTCGAAGAGCCCCCCGAACTGCCCGGGGAGCTCGGCGATTATGAAGTCCCTGCCGCAGCACTCGCAGGCGCACCTGATGGCGTCGAGGTTGAGCGCGACGTCGAGGTCCGTGTTGACGAGCCTCTCCTCCTCGGTCAGCTCGCGCCCGTGGACCACTGAGTAGTAGTCGCGCAGGTCGGTCGGGTAGAGGCTGAGGCCGTAGACGTCGACCACGGGCGCCGCCTCCCAGTCGTCCACGAGGACCGACGAGACCATGCTCCTGTAGTCGCGCATGTAGAAGCCCTCGAGCTTAGACTCCATCTTGGACCACTTGGACCCGACGCACGAGAGGGGCACGTGGACGTAGACCGGGTGCTCTGGGTCAGCCCCCCTTATGACGCCCGTGAGCCACCTGAGGTGCGACACCTGGTTCTCGATCAGGAACTGCTTCCAGTCCAGCCAGTCGATGACCCTCTGCCCCCTGAAGCGAGGAGGCTCGACCTCGCTCCAGTCGCTGAAGCTGCTCAGCCACGCCTCGTTGAGCGCCTCGACGGAGCCGTACCTGCGGGCCAGCCACTCCCTGAACCTGCGGATCGTGTTCTCGCAGTAGCAGAAGAGGGCCTCCCTCTCGCTCTCGTAAATAGTGTTGTCGTTGGGGTTGAACCACACCTCCGTCCACGGCTCCCACGAGTGGAGCGCTGGGTGGTCCCTGTACCTCTCGACGACGCTCCTGTAGAACCACTCGAGCTCCCTCCTCACGCCCGGGTGGTCCAGGCAGAGCCCCGGGTGGCCCTTTATGGCCCTACCCAGGGTGAAGTACACCCTCTCGCCCTTAGCCGACACGTACCTGGCGTCGGGGTACTTGGCGACCGCCCACGAGGGGGCGGAGTCGTGGAGGAAGGCCACCTGGACTCCTAGCCCCTTCTCGTGCGCCGCGTCCATTATGTAGTCGGCCCTGCTCAGCTCCAGCCTGCCGGGGGACACAGCCACGTCCGCCCACATGAGGGTCAGCCTCATCACCTTAACCCCGTGCTTGACCATGTTCTCTAAGTCGCGCTCGATCTCATCGTCCGAGAGCATCCTGCCCTCGAAGTTCGTGAAGAAGATGTACTGCACGCCGAATAGGTAGCCCGCCATGCTCGCTGTGGCGCAAGTGAGGTACTTAAGCGTTAGCGCCTCAGCCCTGCGACTCGCGCGCCGCCTCCGCCACTAGCCCGGAAGCGCGCTGGGCCAGAGGGAGGAGCTCGCCCTAGCGCGAGCAGGGAAAATGACTTTTGGCTGCCCGGAGCTCTTAGTGTCGGTGATCCGCGTGAGGGCCATGGTGCTCAGGAGCGTGGGGCCTGCAGAGGAGGGGCCCCTCAGGGAGGAGGACGTCCCCACGCCCGAGCCGGGGGCCGGAGAGGTGCTAGTCGAGGTCAGGGCATGCGGCGTCTGCAGGACAGACCTCCACATCGTCGAGGGCGAGCTACCGCCACGCAAGCTGCCGCTGATCCCGGGCCACCAGGTGGTCGGCGTGGTCAGGGAGGTAGGCAGCGGTGTCACCGAGGTCTCCGTCGGCGACAGGGTCGGGGTCACGTGGCTCTACTGGACCTGCGGCGAGTGCAGGTTCTGCAGGAGGGGGCTGGAGAACCTCTGCGAGAGGGCGCTGTTCACGGGCTACGACGCAGACGGCGGCTACGCTGAGTACATGGTGGCGCGAGAGGGGTTCGCGTTCAGGCTGCCTGAGGGGCCCAGCGACGTCGAGCTAGCGCCATTACTGTGCGCTGGCGTGATAGGGTTCAGGGCGCTCAGGATGTGCGAGCTCGAGGAGGGCGGCAGGCTAGGGCTCTTCGGCTTCGGCTCGTCAGCTCACATAGTGATCCAGATAGCCAGGCGCCTGGGCTACGAGGCCTACGTCTTCACTAGGAGCGAGGAGCACCAGAGGCTCGCGTGGGAGCTGGGGGCAGCCTGGGTCGGGAGGCCGGGGGACAGGCCGCCGAGGGAGCTAGACGCTGCCATAGTGTTCGCCCCAGCTGGCTGGGTGCTGGTAGAGGCGCTTAAGGTCGTCGGGAGGGGCGGCAGGGTGGTCTCGGCTGGCATATACATGACGCCCATCCCCCAGCTGGACTACAGGCTGCTCTACTTCGAGAGGTCCATTAAGAGCGTGGCTAACTGCACGAGGGACGACGTGCGCCAGCTGCTGAGGGTCGCTGAGGAGGCGCGCGTCAGGGTCAGCGTCGAGGTGTTCCCCCTCAGCCAGGCCAACCTGGCGCTCAAGCTGCTCAAGACCAGGGGGCTGAGGGGCTCGGGCGTGCTCAAGGTCAGGTGACCGGCACGGCCAGCTGAGCGTTAACTGACGGCCCCAGCAGCCAGGGCTTCCCTAAAGCTGGCGCCAGAGTGGCGGGCGTCGCATACGCCGCTGCCCTCAAAAGGCGGTGCGCTGCCCTAGCCCTCTGCGACCGGCCCGTAAATAGCGATGGCTCCAGACGTTTCGATAGCGTTGGCCAGCCGTGCAGTGCGTCATTGACTGCAGCGAGGGAGGTATTTGTAAGTGAGAGGAAGGTTGTGAGTCCCCCTTGGCTTCGCATCGCTTGCAGCTATGGCGGTAGCTGCCGCGGCCGTGCTGCGACCTCGAGGTGTTGCGGCTAGTTAACCGCGGCCTTCGCCCCTTCCTTAAGCGTTCTGCTTCTGAGAACCTGTCAGCGCTCCAACCTCCAGGGGCTCGCGCCTGAGCTCAAAGACCACAGTGCCGCCGCACGTGTAGGGGCTCCCGGGGTCTGGGCACTGGAGGTAGCCGACGTCGTCCCTGAGCCCTATCCCGAGGCTCCGCGCTGAGTACCCGCGCATGAACGACGACAGCAGCGTCGACATGGCGCACAGCGCGTGGAGGCACACGTCCTTGGACTCACCGCACTTGATGTAGAACCTCTCTACCACGATCCTGTCGCCTGGCTTGTAGACGGGGCACCGCCCCCTGACCTCCTTAACCTCTATCACCACCCTGTAGCCCATGAGTGCGACTAGCGGGCGTCAGAAATATCTCTTGTGCCACTAACGGTCTAGCGGGTGGTGGGTTGGGCTTAGCCAGGGTTGTGGTGGCCGAGGACGTGGCCGTCAGGTCGACGGGCGTCTCGTTCCCCTTCCACCACAACAACCACCCAGTAGCGGTGTGCGCGCCTGAGGTGGGCAGGACGTACGTCGCCTACCAGTGCTCGAGCGGCGGGCTGAGCTTCGGCAGGAAGCTGCTCTACTACGACCACCGCGCGGGGGCGTTCTCGAGGCCCGTCGACGTCGGGGGGCGCGAGCTCTGGGACGACTCGCACGGGGCCCCCGCGCTCCTCATCGACCGAGAGGGGCTGGTGTACGTCTTCTACGGCGCCCACAACTCAGACCTGTGCTACAAGAGGACCGAGGAGCCCCACGACGTCGCCTCGCTGAGCGGGGAGCTGCGCGTGCCCGGCAGCTACACCTACTGTCAGGCCTTCAGCCTAGGCGGCGAGGTGCTCCTGTTCACGAGGCGGGGGGCGAGCGAGTACGTGCTCCTGGCGTCGGAGGACGGTGTCGAGTGGCGAGTCAGGTCGGTCTTGGTGAGGCTTAGGGGGGAGATGCCCTACGCCATCGCGCGCTGCGAGGGGGGCGTGCTGTACTTCGCCTGGTCGCGGGCCAGCGAGCTGGGGGTGCGCGACGTGCTCTTCATGATGTCCGAGGACGGGGGCTCGACGTGGACGAGGAGCGACGGCGCGCCTGTCGCCCTGCCAGCCAGCCCCAAGGGGGCGGAGGTGGTCTTCAGGGGTCCAGCCGCCGTCCACTTCGGCGACCTGAGGCTGGTCGAGGGGCGGCCGACCCTAGTGTTCACGGGGGGCGGCTACAACTGGCTAGCGACGCTCAGCGACTCGGGGTGGGAGCTGAGGGCCGTGACGCGCGCCGGGACGCTTGAGGAGATGCCCAGGCTGGTCGAGGAGCCAGATGGGCGCCTCAAGCTCTACCTGAACGTGGGGAGGACGTCAGGCACCAACGGCAGGCTAGTCTGCTACGTGAGCCGCGACGGGGGGAGGACGTGGGAGCCCGCTGGCACCATAGAGAGCTGCGGGGTCGGGCAGGTGAAGGCGCCCTACCCAGCGGGGCGGCGCGTGGAGCTGCTCTGGGGCGGGTCGTCGGAGGACCCCCGCCACCTCGTGGCGCTAGTGAGGGGTGCCAGTCCTAGAGCACCTTGAGGCGGATCCCGACCAGCCTGGAGAACAGTGCTAGCTCGCGCGTCAGGTCCCCGTAAGCCATCGCGTAGTGGAAGGCGTAGGCCTCCTCCGCTAGGGCCCTCGCATCTCTAACCTTGATCCAGACGGAGAGCCTGCAGTGCACCGTGTCGCCGACTCTCACCACCCGCCCCCGCACCGCCATAGCCTCCCTCAGGTCGGGCGACAGCCTCAGGAGCGTGACCTCGCGGCCGACGGGCAGGGGGGCGTAGGCCGTGGCGCCCTTCCCCGTCCCGTGGTAGTCCCTCAGGACCCACCTGCTGGCTGTGGACATGCTCAGGGGCACCACGTCGTGAGTGAGCCTGACGACGTTCTCCTCCAGCGCCCTCCTCACGTCCTCGACGCGCTCCTCGACGGGCGGGAAGCCGGGCCCGGGCCACGGCCTGAAAAAGTAGACGTTACCCATGAGGCACGGCTCCCTGGCCACGTAGCTGAGCACGAGCATGGACAGCAGCGCATTGACGTCAGCCTCGCAGCCAGCGACCACGCCCTCGTCTATTAGGCGCGCCAGCGCAATGCACGGCGTCACGAACCTCCTCGGCATGAGGTCCTCGAGGCAGTTTATGGTGACGGCGTCGGCCCCCCTCTCCAGGATGAAGCCCTTAATGGCCAGGTACAGGCGGGCTACGTCCCTCAGCCTCTTCTCGTCGAAGTTCTCGAAGAGAGGCTCCCACTCCCTGAGAACGGACTCGACGTCCTCACCCCTCACCTCGTCCATCCTGCTGAGCAGGTCGCCCGTGGGCACCACCTCGACCTCGACGCCCAGCCTCCTCTCCACCTCCTCGAACGACCACTCAGAGGCCACGTTAGGGGCTGGCACCCTCCCGAACACCAGCGCCTTAGTCCTAGCCAGGGCCCTAACGGCCGACGCCACCCTGGCGACCCTCCCGTGCTCCTCCGGGCCGATGGGGGCTATCGCCTCGACCCCCCACCTGCTGAGGAAGCCTCGAGTGTCCCACGACCACGAGTGAGCGCAGCCCCTGTCTTGCCACAGCGCGGCTGGCAGCCCCAGCTCCCTCAGCCTGCGCAGCAGGTACTTGCTCCCGCTGTCGAATAGCACTAGGACTAAGTCCACGTCCCTGGGCACCCTGTCGGGCAGCCAGCGGGCGTCCAGGTCGCCCCTAATCACCAGCGGCTCCCTCAGGACCTCACCCTCATATGTCCGCTCAACAGCCTCTAACTCGTCCCTCAGCGCCCTAAGGGCCTCCTCCTCAGACCTCCTCGTCAGCACGAGGGGCTGCACAACAGCCTTAATACTGAGATAGCCCCTCCCGTGCTCAAGCCTTACCACGCTCTCAGCCCGATGGTACGAGCGCCTCCTCGCCTATAACACTTGCACCAACCCCAGGCCCGCTCTGTCGAGCTGAGCTCGCTGTCTAGGTCCTTCTTAAATCCCTGAGTTAAGGCCGCCAACGTGACCTGCGCCACTCCTGAGCAGCGAGTAGCAGCGCTCGCAAGGTGGTGGCGCTGGAGGCGCGCTCCTAGCCCCAGCCTGGCACCTCTAGGCCCTCAGCCCAGGATCCCACAGGCGGCAGTCCGAGGCCGTCGGGATCGCGCTAGGCCTCCTAGAGGCATCGGCTCATAGGCACCTTAAGGAGCGAGCTTACTGCTGAGTGCTGCGACCATCGCGTTAGCGCGCTCGCCTCCTCAGCTGCGGGGGCCTAGCGGCGAGGGCAGCGGCTCCTCACCAACGCCGTTGCCATTCGGGGGCTACGCCCGGTCGAGGCTCAATTAGGTCTTAAGAGGTATGGGAGGACTGTGGGTTCAGTTCGAGTAAGCCAAGGCGCCCTCGTCACTGCCGTCTCCCTCTTCGGCTTGCTGCGCGCCCTCATCGGCGTCACCGCTCGCTGGGGCGCTGAGCCCCACGCCAGAGGCAGTGGCCATGGCGCCCTAGCGGTCCTTACCGGCTTCGCCTCGGCGCAGGGATGGAGGACCAGCTGCATGCCACACCCACAGTCATCCATGGCCCCGCGACATTCGCGACCTTCGCCCTCAAGAGACGGCCAGCCTCCCGCGCTTTGCCGCGGCCGTGACGGTGGCGCTCCTCGCCTTTGAGTTCGAGAGACTCCTGAGGGAGCAAGTGGCTTAGCGACCATCGCTCTGGCGCCTAGCTGACGAGTACTCAGACAAGTGCGCGACGTACGCTCGGTCCTCCTCAGAGAGTAGGGCGATCAGCTTCTCGTCAGCCGTGTACATCGTCGCCCCCAGCAACCTGGCGAGGGCCACGTAGCTGGCGTCGTAGACCGTGATGCCGTTCCTGAGGGCCACCTCAGCCGTCAGCTCAGCGTACTCGCCAGCCAGGGGGTAGAGGTCGAACCCGTACAGGGCCAGGCTCCTAGCGATGGCCCTCAGCGTGGAGGGCTCTAAGTCTCTCCTTGAGTAGCGCACCGCGTTCAGCACCTCAAATAGCATCAGGTGCGGGGCGCATATGGACACCCTCCCGTCTATGTAGTCGTCGCGTATCGCCAGCGCCTCCTCCCTCCCCTCCTCGACCACGAACCACTTCACGACCACCGACGCGTCCAGGACTACCCTCTCTCCCTCCAAGCCCTTATCACCCTGACGCTCGAGAAGTCCGGGTCGGGGACTATCACGTTCCTCTCGTTCAGGAGCACTGCCCTCGCCAGGTTCCTAGCCTCCTCCCTCTCGATGACGCGGCGTATCGCCTCCCTCACCACCTCGCTCCAGTTGATGTGC
>CAZCFI010000070.1:0-9138 GCA_964497915.1 uncultured Thermoproteales archaeon | reverse complement strand
GAGGTGAGGGATGGCGGGGTAGGGACCGAGGGCGGCGCCAAGCTCCTCGACTTGGGCGACATGACGGGCAAGGACCTCGCCGACTTCATCGCCAAGCTTAAGAGGCACAGGGCTGAGGTCGAGAAGCTCAGGAGGGCAGGGGCTCTAGGCGGCTCGGGCGAGGGGCAGCGATGAAGCTGCAACACATTTAACGTCGGCGCCCCCTAGCTACACGAGGTGGTCGCTTGGGGAGTCAAACTGCCGCCATCCACGGCCACGGCTACTACGACGAGCGCGGCTGCTTCATCGTCCCGATATACCAGACGGCCGTGTTCGAGCAGATAGTGCGCGAGACGGGCGAGCTGCGCAAGACGGACAGGGGGACGGACCTGAAGTACTCTAGGGAGGAGAACCCGACCGTCAGGCACCTAGAGCTGGCGCTGGCCAAGCTCGAGGGCGGCGAGGACTCGCTGTGCTTCTCCAGCGGGATGGCAGCCATCTCGACGCTGTTCATAGGCGCGCTTAAGTCCGGGGACGAGGTGGTGCTCTCGAAGGAGGCCTACGGCACCACCATACAGCTGGCTCAGGAGCTCTCCAAGTTCGGGGTGAGGATCAAGCTGGCCTACCCCAGGGCTGAGGACATAGCAGGGGCCATGACGCGCGACACAAAGTTGGTGTTCGTAGAGACCATGACCAACCCGACGCTGAAGGTCGTGGACGTCAGGGAGCTGGCCAAGCACTGCAGGGACTTGGGCGTGATGCTTGTTGTGGACAACACGTTCGTGACGCCAGTCATCTACAAGCCGCTCGCCGACGGGGCGCGCCTAGTAGTCCACAGCCTCACGAAGTACCTGGCTGGCCACAACGACGTGATATCGGGCGCCCTAATCGGGCGGCGCGAGCTCGTCGTGGAGCTGTGGGACTGGAGGAGGAAGCTTGGGTGCATAGCATCGCCCTTCGACGCCTACCTGGTGCTGAGGGGGCTTAAGACGTTAGAGCTCAGGGTCAGGAGGCACTCCGAGAACGCGGTGGCCGTGGCCGAGTTCCTAGCAGAGCACCCGAGGGTCGAGGAGGTCCTGTACCCCGGCTTGAGTGACAGCGAGTACCACGACCTCGCCATGAAGCTGTTCAGGGACGGGCTATGCGGGGGCGTCGTGAGCTTCAAGGTGAGGGGCGGCTTCGAGGAGGCCCTCAGGGTGCTGAGGAGGGTCAGGCTCATAAGGCCGTCGCCCAGCCTAGGGGGGCCGGAGAGCCTGATGATAATACCGGTCACGAGCGTCGCAGCCAGGATGCCGCCAGAGGTCAGGAGGGAGCTCGGCATAACCGAGAACCTCCTCAGGCTCTCGGTGGGCCTCGAGGACGTTGAGGACATAATCGAGGACCTCGACAGGGCCCTGCAGGGTGCCCAGGCCTGATGCGGCGCCAGCTGGCCGCGTTCGCCGCCCTAACCCTGTGCGTGGCGGTCGCCGCAAGCTCGCTGTCCACAGCCGTCCCCCAGAGGGCCTACGAGCTGGGGGCCTCTGAGCTCGAGGTCGGGCTGCTTGGGTTCTTGGGCTCTGCGGCCTACACCGCGCTCCCCTTCGCCTTCGGGCTAGCGGCTGGGAGGGTGGGGAGGGTCAGGCTAGTCCTAGCAGCGCTCGCCTCATACACCGCGCTGACCGTCCTCTACTCAGCGCCTCGGAGCGTCTACGAGCTGATGCTCGTCAAGCTAGCGGAGAGCGCTGTCGTGGCCGCCATCTGGCCCTCCCTCGACGCGCTAACCCACGACGTCCTAGGTGGCGGGGGGCTCAGGCGGGCGCTCAGCGCGTACTCGACGTCCTGGAGCCTGGGGTATGCGCTGGGCCCCCTCGCGATGGGCGTGCTTATGGACTGGGGTGGCTTCACTGGCGCCCTCGCCCTCCCGCTTGCGTCATTACTGGCGGCGATCGCTGCCGCGCTGCCCCTGCTGAGGCTGGATTCGAGGCGGCCTGAGACCAGCGCTGGAGGCGTGATCAGGGTCTTGAGGTCCAAGCAGTACGTCAGGGAGGTCATGGTGCCAGCCTTCATGCTGGGCTACGACATCGGGGTGCTCATTAACGTGTTTCCGGCCTACGCGAGGCAGCTCGGCGTCAGCCCGTCAGTGATAGGCAGCCTATTCGCGACCTTCATGGGGGTCAGGGTGGCGTTCTTCGCCTACGTGCGGGCCCCCTCGACTGCTAAGGGGCTTAGGGCCTGGAAGTCGCTCGGGCTGCTCGGGCTCGCCCTCTCGATGGCGCTCATTCCAGCTAGCCGACAGTGGTGGCACATCATCTTCTGCGCCGTCGGGGTATCGGCCTCGCTGCTGTACCTGGCCTCCATGGTCTCAGCGCTCAGCGTGCCCAGCGAGTCGAAGAGCGCGTCGACTGGGGCCTTCGAGGCGCTGTGGGGCCTCGGGTCGGTTGCCGGGAACCTGCTCAGCGGGGTGGTCGCCCAAGCCCACTCTTACGACCTCGCCTTCGTCGTGAACGGGCTAGCGTCCTGCGCCGCCTCAGCGCTCGTCGCCGCTAGCCCTGCCGCTGAGCGCCCCCAGAGTCGATCAGGGCCTTGAGGGCCCTCGCCCTCTCGAGGCTATCGCAGGTATACGCGATGCTCTCCGGGACTCTAATTTTGCTGCCACAGTACGGGCAGGTGGTGGTCTTGACCCCCGCCCTCACTATCCTGCTCCTGCCGCAGCGCTCACAGACGACGATGTGGTACGTGGCGACCACCGACGAGACAGATAATAGGGGGGCGGATATAGGTGTACCGTGCCCACGCCCAGGGACCTAGCCTATGCCGTATTCAGGGGCGAGAACGAGAGGCCGGGCATCCACATCGAGTCAGACGACAAGCGGTTCGAGTACGAGATGAGCGACTTCATAAGCTCGAGGGCCAAGCTCGCGACCTGGGACGCCTACCTGAGGGAGGGCGGCCCCTTTGCGCGGAGGGAGGGGGAGGGGCTGCTGGAGTGGCTCGAGAGGGTGGACCCGGGCGCTTACGACTGGGAGGGGAGCTACGAGGGGGTTCCGAGCGCGATAGAGTCGTTTGAGAGGAGGATGAGGGAGTTCGCCTCCGGCGACCGCTTCGTCGTGCTCAAGGTGCTGGGGCCGACGGAGGTGGCTGAGGGGTTCTTCGCGCCAGGCGTCCGCGCCAGCTCAGGCCAGCTCGCCCACAGGTTCGGCTTCGGCGTCCTGGCCTCGCTGGACCTCAGCAGAGCCGCGAGAGTGTACGAGAGGATAGCGGCTGGCGTCATGGAGCTCGTCAGGGCTGGCGCCGAGCTCGACTTCGTCGACGGGGTCAGGGTGGCCGACGACGTCGCGACCTACTCCGGCCCCGCGTACCCCAAGGGGTTCCTGAGCCTGTACCTGGAGTGGCACAGGCGCCTGGCTAGCGCGATTCGCAGGCGCGGGAAGGTGGCCATCCTTCACACGGACGGCGACGTGACCAAGCTGGGACTGCTGAGGGAGCTGTGCCGCGCCTACGACGGGCTGCACCCGCTGGACCTGGCCCCGAAGTCCACGGTGGCCGACGCGCTCGATTGGGTGCGCAGGGTCTGCTCAGCGAGGGGCGAGGCTCGAGTGGCCGTGTTCTTCACGGGGGTGCCGATAGAGCTCGTGTTCGGCGGCGCGACCCCCCGGGAGCTAGTCGAGGTCGTAAGGGAGCTCATCGGGTGCCACGGCGTGGAGCGGCTCGTGGTGGCGACGACCCACAGCCCCTACCCTGGCAGGGGCTACCACGAGGCCAGGCCAGCTGAGAAGGTCAGGGCCGTTCGCGACTACGTGCTGAGCCTATCGGCCCAGCACTAGTGAGCCCAGGTTGTACGTCAGGAGGCCCACTAAGATGGCGAGGCCTAGCGTGTACGCCGTGGAGAAGAGCGTCCACCTCCAGCTGTTCGTCTCCTTCCTTATGACGGCTATCGTGGCGATGCACGGCTGGTAGACCATCAGGACGGCTAGGAAGGTCAGCGCCTGGAGTGGCGTCCACGCAGCCTTGAGGACCTCGCCCAGCCCCTCCTCCTCGACCATGTAGATGACGCTCATCGCGGCCAGCACCTGCTCCTTAGCGAGCAAGCCGAAGATCAGCGAGACTATGGCCCTCCAGTCGAGGCCCATAAGCCTGCCCAGGGGCTCGAGCGCCCTGCCTAGCTGCGCCCCGAAGCTGGTCTCGACCTCGTGGGTTGGGAACGTGTACAGGAGCCAGATGAGGATCACGCCGAGGAATATCAGGGTGCAAGCCCTCTTCAGGAAGGCCTTGACCCTCACCCAGGTGAGTATGGCGACGTTCTTCAGCGACGGCACGTGGTACTCCGGCAGCTCTATTATCAACTCGACGGCCTCCCTACCCCCGAGTAGCCTGTTCAGCAGGGCCCCCGTGAGGGCCACTAGGGACAGGCTCAGGCCTATGAGCCACAGCATGACCAGCGTGGCCTCGACGGGGTCGAAGAAGAGGCTGGTGATGAACACCATGACACCGAGCCTAGCGGCGCAGGGCACCAGCGGATTGACCATTATGGCTATCAGCCTGTCCCTGTGGCGCTCGAGCCCCCTCGTCGCCATGATACCCGGCACGTTGCACCCGAAGCCCATCAGGATGCTGAGGAACGCCTTCCCGTGGAGGCCGAGCGCGTGCATGAACCTGTCCATTATGACGGCGGCCCTCGCCATGTAGCCGCTGTCCTCCATCACAGCGTAGACGACGAGGAACACGGCTATCATCGGGATGAACGAGAGGATGGTGTCGAACGCCGGGAGCACGGCCTCCTCCACCAGCCCCCTCAGCAGGGGGTCGCCCACTCTAGAGACGTAGCGCTCAACCAAGGCCTCACTGAGGGCCCCGAAGGCCGACGACACCGCGTCGGAGAGCAGGCCGCCCAGCGTGAACACGGAGAGGAAGGCGACTGAGAACGTGCCGACGAGTATGGGGAGGCCAGCGACCCTGTGCAGCACCACCCTGTCCACCTTCTCGCTGATGGTCCTCAAGTGCTCGGGCTGCCTCACTGACAGCCTGTAAATCGTGTCGACCATCCTGTGCCTTAGGCTGGCTATGACCACGCTAATGTTAGGCACACTCTCAGACGCCCTCCTGCACGCCGCCATCACGAGGTCACGCCTGGGCAGCTTCTCAACGACCTCCACAGCCTCTCTGTCACCCTCGAGGAGCTTCACCGCCAGCCACCTGGCCGGGTAGCCGTCCACCCTCTCGCTGCCCAAAGCCCTGACGACCTCAGCCACATAGCGCTCCACCTCGCCGTACGTGAACCTCAGGGGCCTAGTCCTCACCCTCCCCTCAGCGACCTCGATCACCCTCCTGACGAGCTCCTCAACGCCAACGCCCTTCACCGCCACCATCGGCACCACCGGGACGCCCAGCAGCCTGGAGAGCTTGCGGACGTCGATGCGCAGCCCCTTCGTCTCAGCGACGTCCATCATGTTCAGCGCCACTACCACCCTGTCAGTCAGCTCCAGGATCTGGAGCGTGAGGTACAGGTCCTTCTTCAGCGTCGAGGCGTCGACCACCTGGACCACCACGTCAGGCCTCCCCTCGACTATGTAGCGCCTGGCGACGACCTCATCGTAGGAGTAGGCAGTCAGGCTGTAGGTGCCTGGGAGGTCCACCACCTTTATCTCGTAGCCGTCGAACTCCGCGAAGCCCTCCTTGACCTCGACTGTCTTGCCGGGCCAGTTCGCCGTGTACTGCCTGAGCCCCGTGAGGAGGTTGAAGACCGTGGACTTGCCGACGTTGGGCGTGCCAGCCAGCGCGACCACTATCCTCCTCGTCCTACCCACCCCTCTCCACCCTCACTAGCACCCTCCTCGCCAGGCCCCTGCCTATCGCTATCCTGAAGCCCGACACCCACACCACGACCGGCCCCCACGCGCTGCTCTCGACCCTGACCCTGGCCCCCGGCACGAGCCCCAGCTCGGCGAGCCTCCTCACCATGCCGAAGCCGCCCTGAACTGTCACCACGACACCCTCCTCGCCGGGCCTCATCATTGCGAGCGGCACCACCTCAGGCACCCCGCCTCACCTCCCTGACTAAGATGACCGAAGCCATCGAGGCGGGGACCTCAATGACCCTGCCGTCCAGCCTCACCGAGACGACGCCCCCAGCTGACAGGACCTCCACGACGGCTCCCGGCTTCAGCTCGTTCTCCTCCAGGTACCTCAGGACCTCGCCCTCCTCAAAGTCCACGCCGACCACCTCGTACAGGCCCTCGCCGACCTCGCTGAGCCTCAGCCCCTCCTCGCCCTCCACCTCCCTAATCGGGTTGCCGTGGGGGCACCTCTCGGGGCTCCCCAGGGCCCTCTCCAGGTAATCCTCCAGGCCCCTGAAGCCGTGCTCCAGCCTGTGGGCGTACTCGTGGGCCCTGTGCCACTCCACGCCGAGGACGTCGGTGAGCAGCCTCTCCACGAGCCTGTGCCTCCTGATTATCTCCAGGGCGAGGGCCCTCCCCCTCTCGGTGAGCCTGACGCCCCTGTAGGGCGTGCGCTTGATCAGCGACATGGACCTGAGCCTAGCGAGGTTGTTGGTGACGGTGCCCAGGCTGACGCCCAGGGCCCTGGCTATGTCTGATGTCCGGGCTGCGCCGTACCTCCTCTCGAGCCTGTATATCGTGACTAGGTAGTCCTCGACGACCTTGCTCACGGCCTCTTTCACCATCGGTTACGAGTGATCGTAGTTGCATATAAACTTCATTACGTGCTAGTGCGCGAAAATGTTTTTTAAAGTCGCAGAGGATGGAGCAGCCGTGATGCTCAGCGACCTGCTGGCCAGGGAGCAGGCGGTCTACGAGGTTGGTGGCGTCAGGCTCGGAGGCAGGCCTGGAGAGCTCCCGACGGTGCTGTGCGGCAGCATGTTCTACCACAAGCACAGGATAGTGCGAGACCACAGGAAGGGGCTCTTCGACGGAGAGGAGGCCGAGCGGCTGATAAAGGTGCAGGAGGAGTGGTCCGACAGGACCGGAGTCCCGTGCATGGTGGACGTGGTCGGGGAGACCGGCGAGGCCCTCTCCAGGTACCTCGACTTCGTCGCCTCGGTCACGGACTCCCCCATGCTGCTCAACGGGACGACGGCTCAGGCCAGGCTCGAGGCCGCTAGGTACGCCAGCGAGGTCGGGCTGCTCGACAGGGTCGTGTACACCTCCGTCAACTACACGGTGACTGACGCTGAGCTGACGGGCCTCAGGGAGCTCGGGGTCAAGTGCGCCATAGTCCAGACCTTCAATCCAAGGGATCCGAGGCCGCAAGGGGCGCTCAAGCTCCTCCTCGACGAGGGGGGGCTGCTGGGGGCAGTGAAGGGAGCTGGCGTCGAGAAGGTCCTGCTGATGCCGACAGTGCTCGACGTGCCTGGCGTCGGCTTAGCGGTGGACACGCTGAGGCTGCTCAAGGCGGAGCTGGGGCTGCCGTCCGGCATAGCCCCCTGCGGAGTCGTGGGCTACTGGAAGAGAACTAAGGAGCTTGGGAAGAGGTTCAAGTGGATGGGGTTTGCGAGCGCCATGGCTGCGGCTCAGCTGGCTGGGGCGGACTTCATAATCTATGGCTCGATAAGGAAGGCGCCGGAGGCCTTCCCCGTGTGCGCCCTAGTCGACGTGATGATAGCCTACGCGGCCAGGTTCTACGGCGTGAGGCCCCTTACCAAGAGGCACCCAATCTACGTCTTCGCCTAGCAGTCCAGCGAGTCGAGGAGTTCCACTAGCTCCCTCAGGCTCCGCACCCTGAAGTCCTCGCCCACGTGCTCGCGGGAGCCTGACCTATCGACCAGCACAGCCCTCACCCCAGCCCTCCTCGCGCACAGGACGTCGCTCTCTGAGTCTCCGACCATGACGGCCTCATCGGGCCTCACTTCCAGCTCCTCGAGCGCCTTGAGCACCATGTCGGGGTGCGGCTTGCCCCTCCTCACGTCCTCGTAGGAGATCACCGCGTCGAAGAGCGCTGAGAGCCCGTGCCTCTCCAGCACCGCCTCCAGCCTGCTCCTCCTGTTAGACGAGGCCAGGGCGAGCAGCAGGCCCCTCGACCTCAGCTCTCTGAGCGTCGGGACGGCGTCCTCAAAGAGCTCGCACTTGAGCACTAGCTTATCGTGCAGCTCTCTGCGCAACTCTAGGAACCTCTCCAGGGTCCCTTCGTCCGCCGCGCTCCTGAGGGATCTCTCCAGTATCGCCCTGCTCGGCATGCCCAAGCTCCTCCTGACCTCCTCCAAGTCTACGTCGAGGCCCAAGGCCTCAGCCGCTAGCCTAAAGCTCTCGAGAATGGCGTCAGTGCTGTTGAGGAGCGTCCCGTCTAGGTCGAATATCACGAGCTTGACCATTGAGAGAGGAAAGAAAGAAGGGTGACTTTTAAATTCAGCCCCTCTCCAGCATCCCCTTGAGCTCCTTTATCCTCTCCTCGACGGCCCTAAGCTCCTCCTCGATATCCTTCAGCTCCTCCTCCAGGTCCCTCTTGTACTCCTCGAGCATCTCGAGCTCTTCCTCGGGCGTCCTGGGGAAGGGCGGGAAGTACATCGGCGGCGGGACGTAGGCTGGGTAGTAGGTCGGCGGACTGGTGGACGGCTGCTGAGCTGGCTGCTGCGCCTGCTGGGCCGGAGCTGGCTGTGGCGGCGGGTAGTACACCGGCAGCGGCGGTGGCACCATGTACATCCAGCGCCACATCCTGCGGAACCACCTGTACATAGCGCAGTCACCTTAGCTGGTGGGGGGCGCCATGGACTTAGTGACGGACTCGAAGGCCTTCTTCCAGGCCTCCATCGCCGTCCTGAGGAACTCGAAGTATATTGAGTAGTAGTAAGGCACCACCATCCACCACATCATAGCGCTCATCAGGGCCATGAGGTCGTACGGCATCGGGTACATCGGGGGCCAGTACCAGTAGTATGGGTAGTACCAGTACACGCTCGTCACCTCCTACCAGGGCCTAAAGTAGTAGGGGTACGGGTAGTAGGGCGCTGGGAAGTACGGATAGTAATAGGGCAGTGGCGCGGCGTAGGGCATCCACGGGAGCCACCACCTGGACCCCCAGGGCCAGCCGAAGAGCCACCAGCAGGCGCCCCTGCCGAAGAGCCAACCTGGCCTCTGCCATGGCGGCAGCCAGCTGAACGGCCCTCTGCCCGGCCATGGTCCTGCCCAGCCTCTGCCTCCTCCCCAGCCTCTGCCCCAGCCCCACCTACCC
>CAZCFI010000069.1:0-9183 GCA_964497915.1 uncultured Thermoproteales archaeon | reverse complement strand
TGTGTTGGCGAGCCCCTATTAAAGGCCTCGCTGCGGGCCGCGCTGGCCGTAGTGCGCAATAGCCGCCAATGCGGAGCCTGGCCGAGCCCTGCTAACTAAGTGATCCTACGCGCTCGCCCGACCGCCGCAGCCTGCCCAGCGGCGAAACGCCAGGTGGGCTAACCCCTCTGGGTCTCGAGGCTGAGCTGGCTAAGGGCTAAAAGCTCAGCGCCTAAGCCAAGAGCATGGGCGAGCTGTCGGCCGGCTGCTCTAAGGTGGTCATAACCCCTCCAGTGGGGGCCTACTTAGCGGGCCACTTCAGGCCCAGGAAGTCCACTGGCGTGCACGACGACCTGTACGCCAGGGCCCTGGTGCTCAGCGATGGGGACGTGGAGCTAGCCCTGGTGGTCTGCGACCTCCTCTGCGTGGACAGCGAGGTCGTCAGCAAGTCTAGGGAGATCGTCAGGAGGGAGCTGGGCATCCCCGAGGGCAACGTGATGGTGGCGGCAACCCACACCCACACGGGCCCCTACGCCGTCAGGGACTTCATGGGGTCGGAGAGGCTCTCCGAGGAGTACCTCAGCGTCCTGCCCAGCCTGATAGCTGGAGCCGTGATAGAGGCCCACGAGGGGATGGAGAGGGTCAGGGTGGGCTTCGGCGTGGGGCGCGAGGACGGCGTCGCCTTCAACAGGAGGTACTACATGAGGGACGGCAGGGTCGTGACGAATCCCGGAAGGGGTAACCCGGACGTCGTCGGGCCTGCTGGCCCAGTGGACCCGAGCGTCGGGGTGGTGCGGCTCGACCGCGCCAGCGGGGGGGTGCGCTGCCTGCTCGTCAACTACGCCAACCACGTCGATGTCGTCAAGGGGACCCTGATCTCAGCCGACTACCCGGGGATCGTGTGCAGGTTCATCGAGCGGGCCCTGGGCGGCAGGGCCACGTGCATCTACACTAATGGGGCCATGGGTGACGTCAACCACATCAACGTCCGCGACCCCGAGCAGAGGGACGGGTACGAGGAGGCTGAGAGGATAGGCGTGATAGTCGCGTGCGAAGCCCTGAGGACGGCCCTCGAGGTCAGGTGCAGGTACTCGGACGTGGAGCTCGCCTCCGCCAGGGAGGTCGTCAGGCTGCCGCTTAGGAGGGTCAGCGAGGAGGAGGTCGAGAGGGCCAGGAGGGTCCTGCGCGAGGGTGGGGCCAGTCTGAGGGACAGGGTCTACGCCACTGAGGCCCTGCTGCTCCACGAGAGGTACGAGAGGGGGGAGAGGTACGTCGAGGCCGAGCTCCAGGTCCTGAGGGTCGGGGACTGCGCCCTGGCTGGGGTCCCGGGCGAGCTCTTCGCTGAGCTCGGGCTGAGGCTCAAGGAGATGTCGCCCTTCCCCCTAACGCTGGTCGTGGGGCTGGCCAACGGCTACGTGGGCTACATACCGACGGCGAGGGCCTACGACGAGGGCGGCTACGAGGTCAGGCCGTGCAGGCACAGCAAGCTGGCGAGGGGCAGCGGGGAGCTCCTGGTGGAGCGCCTAGCGTCGCTGACGCGCAGGCTGTACGCTGAGCGCGCAGGTCGAGCCTGAGCTATAGGGCCTCCAAGCCAGCCCTACCTGAACTGGAAGGTGTAGGGCTTGGCGCCCCTCATCACGAAGCGGAGCCTCACCGCTCTGCCAGCCAGCGCTGACAGGCCCCCTCGCCCCTCCAGCTCGCCACCACGTCGACGTAGCTCCCGCTCACCACGTCGCGGTCAGCGACCGAGTAGCCCTCGATGGGAGCGGCCCGCTCGTCAAGCAGCCCCACTCTCACCTCGCTGACGGCGCCAGCGTCCACGATTAGGTAGAGGCACCTCTCCTCCAATCTCGATGGGGGCGTCATAAACTCGCCGCCAGCGTACTCGGCCTGCGCGGCGACGAAGCCGTCGAGCCTTAGCCTAGCCCTGCTGACGGCGCCCCCAGCCTGCTGTACTTGAGCGGCTCCTAACCCTCAGGTTCGATAGGGCACTCATTCCCTCTCCTCATCCCGGCTGCCAATAGTTAATCACTTTAATGCTAACTAGTACATCCTCAGGCACCACTCGCGTGATGCCTCACTAAGGCCTCGAGGAGGAAACGCATCGTGAGGCTAGACCTTAAGTCGCACTAAGGGGCCTAGCCCCTAACGAAGGCATTGCATAGCTCGCCCAGTCTAGCTGTAATATCTTGTTGTAGAGCTGCTTGGCGTGTGACTAGCCGCGACAACCCAAATATGGCGTCCTTATATATAATGCTGAGGTGCGTGAATGCCCAGGACGCTCTTCGTGCTGACCCTTGGCTTCGAGGAGAAGTACGCCGTGAGGATGGTCACGAGGCACGGGCTCGACAGGGGCGACGAGCTACTGGTGGTCACGGGCCCCAGGGTCGAGAGGTCGGAGAGGGCCATCAACTACTTGAGGGAATTCGTCGGCAGGTACTACCAGGGGGAGGTCGGCTTCTCAGTGCTCGAGGTCGACGTGAGGGACGTCGTGGGAGCAGCCGCTGAGATAAAGTCAGCCATCCTCGAGAGGGCGGAGCGCTTCGCTAGGGTCGTGGTGAACCTGAGCGGAGGGATGAGGGCCCTCGTGCTGGCCGCCTTCTGCGCCGCGCTGGCGGCGGAGCCCCACCTGAGTGGCAGGGAGCTCCTGATAGAGCTAGAGCTGGAGGACGGGAGCGCCACGGTAGAGGTGCCGGGCGCTGTCCTCAGGGCGGCGGCAGCGGCTGGCAGCCTCAGCCCGGAGAAGCTTGAGGTCCTGCAGAGGCTGGTCGGCGGTGAGAGGACCATGGCGGAGCTGGCCAGGGAGCTGGGCAGGGACGTAAGCACTGTGAGGAGGCACGTGCTCGAGCTGGAGAGGACTGGCCTCGTAGAGCTGACCGGCGGCAGGCCCTACAGGGCCAGGCTGTCGAGGCTGGCAGAGCTCCTGCTGTGACCTGCGCTCGGGCAGCCGAGTGCCTCTCAGCGAAGCGATATCTATCGGCTGCTCGCCTAGGACGACATGCGCGGCGTGCTGCTGATATTCGACGTCGACGGCACCCTGACCGTGGGCGACCCGCCCGGGCCCATACCGCCCAGCCTGCTGGTGGAGCTCAAGAGGAGGGGCTTCACGGTCGGCGTCGTGGGCTCGTGGTCGAAGGTGCCGGGGGACGTGCTGGCGGAGCTAGACTTCCACTACCCGGGGCACCCCGAGAAGCCCAGGTGGCTATCGGAGGCCTGCAGGAGGTACTCGCCGGTGATAGCGATCTACGTGGCCGACGAGGAGAGGGACAGGGAGGCCTGCAGGCTAGCGGGCATCACCTACGTTAGGCCGGAGGACTTCAGGGCCCGCCTCACGGGTAGATCCTGACCCAGTGCCTGGCGGCGCTCGCGAGCGTGGCGCTCCTGCGAGCGAGCTCCTCGAACTCCTCCGGCGTGTACGCCAGTATGTCGAACGGGTGGGCGTCCGGGGCCAGCCTCCTCAGCATGGGGTACCTCTCGTGCCACGGCACGCCCCTGAGCCTTCTCGACACGACGATCACGTCTATGTCGCTGTCCCTGAGCCAGTCCCCCCTCGCGAAGCTCCCGAATAAGTAAGCCTCGAAGTCCCCATCGAGCGCCTCAGCTAGCCTCTCGAGGAACTCCTCGAGCGCCCTGACGACGCCCTCGGGGATCCTGCCTCTCAGCGCGTCAAGCCCCAGCGCCACCACCCCGCAGCCGCTCCCTGACAGACCCCACCACGCGCTCGGCCACCTCGAGCGCCCTGACCGCCTGCTCGCGCGTGATGCTCTCTGAGGGCCTCTCGAGCCCCGCGTTGGGGTACCTGGAGACCACGTAGTACTGGGATACCTCAGCGAGCCTGGCCGCCACCGGCTCGGGCAGCTCCAAGCGCTCGCCCAGCCTGCTGTACAGGACCGTCAGGTCGTGCGCCCTCGGCGGCACCTCCCTCGCCAGCGCTATGAAGGCTGCCTTTAGCGCCTTCTCGCACGCCTGCTGGCTCATGAAGGTCGAGAGGGCGTAGTCCCCGTCCCTCAGCGCCCTCTTGGCGCGCTTGAGGTCAGCCTCCGCCTCCGCTAGCCAGTTGAGCGCCGAGGCCCTCACGCCCCTCACCGAGCCACCCGTGAGAGCTACTGACGGCTGCACATATATTTTAAGCTCTGCTAAGGGAGACGGTCCATCATTCCTTGAAGGCTAGATTTGTCAGCCGCCTATCGCCTCTCAGGAGGCCCTTAGTCGCCTAAGGTGAGGTACAAGCACAGCCTCTCTGGACCTGAGGAATGTGTCTAGCAGAGCTGGCCGCAGACAACTTACGCGCAACTTCAGCTTTGACTTCGGTGACAGTTACTTCAGCTGAGTGAGCACGGGGCCTACATCGGGGGGTGTGCATGTCTGCACACTACCTGGGTGGCCGCGATGGTAGCCCTTTTAGCTGCGCCTGAGGCAGGCACAATGTGGGCTTCGTGGGGGGAGGAAGGCTCCTAAACGTCGCTCTCAGAGCTGCTTGGTGAGCGGCTCGGCATACCGCAACTAACCTATCTCGACGCGCCCACATGTAGTACATTGAGGAGTTCTTGGAGAGGAGAGCCATGCTCTCCTTCGAGGAGGCTGAGGAGGCGTACGCCAAGGGGCGCTTCGGCTTCGCGGTGTTCTTCGTCGGGTAGGCAATGCAGCTGCTGATCAAGTACCTACTCGCTAAGCTCGTGGGCGACTACCCCAAGGCTCACAGGCTCTCGCTGCTGCTCTCAGACCCGTTGAGGGTGATGGGGGAGGGAATAGAGAGGCTCGTGGGGGAGAACGAGAGGATGCCTCGATAGTGGAGCTGGCCTGCATAGGGGCCAGGTACCTGGACTACAGCTACTCGGAGACCATAGCGAGGGGCTCGCTGGAGCTCTCCAGGAGGTTCCTGGAGGTGGTCAAGTGTGAGGTTGATTGACCTCTGCCTCGAGGCCGCGAGGGAGCGGGAGAGGGCCCTCGGGGGGCTCGACGAGAGTCTAGGGAGATAAAGGCAATCGCGCAGAGGTTCGACCCCCCTGCTAGGGCGTTCCTCTTCGGCTCGCTGGTAGAGGGCAGGGCTAGCCCGTCCAGTGACGTAGACGTGCTCATAGTGTCGGGCAGGTTCGCTAGCCTGGAGGACGGAGTGGGGCCGTTCGTGGAGCTCAGGAGGAGGTTCAAGTGGCCCTTCGAGTTCCACTTGGTCAACAGCGAGGAGCTGAAGTGGTACGCCAGGTTCGCCCGCCGCCTGGTCAAGGTCTGACTCCGCCTGCAGCCACGTGAGGCTCAGCGAGGGAGAGGCCTGCGTGCCAGGCAGCGCGGTGCTCAGGGCGCGTCACGGCGCGGGCTAGCTAAGAACATCGCCTTCCTAGCGGACTTCAGGAGTCACGCTTCCCGCTACGGGGAGGCGACCTCCCCACTCAATTGAGGGGCTGGTCGCTAGCGGCACTCAGCTGGGCTTAGAGCGAGCCGCCGATAAGCACTTCTACCGCGGAGCCGTATAATCACATGGGCGCTGGCCAGATGCGCACGCTGCCCTTCGCCGCCTTCGTGGGCATGGAGGAGCTCAAGAGGGCCCTCCTCGCTCTAGCCGTGGATCCCGGCATTGGGGGGCTCCTCATATCGGGCCCGAAGGGGACGGGCAAGTCTAGCATAGTCAGGGCGTTCGCCGAGCTACTCCCGGAGATAGAGGTGGTCGCGGACTGCCCCTTCAACTGTGACCCGCGTAGGGTCGACATGATGTGCGACGTGTGCAGGTCCAGGGTGGAGAGAGGCGAGAGGCTGCCAGTGGCCAGGGTGAGGATGAGGGTCGTCGACCTCCCAGTCGGCGCCACCGAGGACATGGTGCTGGGCACGATAAACTTAGAGAGGACTCTCAGGGAGGGGCGCGTGGTCTTCGAGCCGGGCCTCCTCGGCAGGGCCAACAGGCAGATACTCTACGTCGACGAGGTCAACCTCCTGCCAGACCACATAGTGGACGCGATACTCGACGCGGCGGCCTCCGGGTGGAACGTCGTCGAGAGGGAGGGCGTCTCGCTCAGGCACCCCTCGCGCTTCATACTGGTGGGCACCATGAACCCTGAGGAGGGCGAGCTCAGGCCCCAGCTCCTCGACAGGTTCGCCATCTGCGTGCGCGTCGAGACCATCAGGGACCCGAGGCTGAGGGCCGAGATAGTGCGGAGGAACCTGGAGCTCGAGAGCGACCCAGCTGGGTTCGCCAAGAGGTGGGAGCGGGAGCAGGAGAGGCTGAGGAGGTCCATAGAGAGGGCTAGGTCGATCCTGCCCTCAGTCAAGGTCCCAGACCACGTCATAAGCTCCGTGGTGAGGGCCTGCGCCGCGCTTGAGGTCGACGGGTACAGGCCAGACATCACCGCCGTGAGGGTCGCTAGGGCGCTTGCTGCCTTGGACGGCAGGCGCGAGGTCGCGCACGAGGACGCGCTGAGCGGGCTGCTGCTGGCCCTGGCCCACAGGACTAGGGCTGGCGGCCTCAAGCCGCCTCCGTCTGAGGACGAGGTGGTCAGCGCGTACTCGGAGGCCCTGCCCCAGGGCAGGCTAGCGGCGGAGATGCGGAGGGAGGCGAGGAGCACTAGGTTTTTTCGCGGCTGAGCTCAGGAGGGCGGGGAGGCTGGCCAAGCGAGGGCTGAGCGCAGCGGCGCTAGCCGCCGCCCTCCTAGCCCTGCTCGCCGTGAGCCCACTGCTGGCCCTCCTGTTCCTGGCGCTGCTGCCCATCATCGCTGCTAGCGTGCAGAAGCTACCGATAGCCGAGGAGGAGTACGTGGGGGCCAGGCTAACGCTTAGGTCGGGGAGGGCCGTCTTCGTCAGCTTCAGCGTGCCGCCGGAGGCGAGCGGAGAGCTGCTTAGCCTGAGCCGCGGGCTCAGGGCCCTGGGCGAGAGGGCTCCTGAGGGCAGGCTCATGGAGCTAGCCATTAACGCCGCCAGGAGGGTGGCCAGGCTGAGGGGGAGGAGGAGGCTAGCTAGCACTGGCAGGGCGGTGGATTTCAGGCGGCCCCGCGGGGGCAGCTTCAAGGTGTCCTTAGCCCCGACGCTGAGGAGAGCGGCTGCGCTGGGGCACTGGCCGGAGGTGCGCTGGGAGGACTTGAGGGAGCCGATCTTGGAGGGCAGGGGGAGGGTGTCCATGGTCGTGGTCCTGGACTCTAGCGCCTCCATGGCCCGCTCAGTGCCCGAGGTGGCCTCAGCCCTCAGCGCCATCAGGAGGGAGGCCCTGAGGTACAGGGACAGGGTGTCGCTGGTCGTCTGCAAGGGCTTCGGGGCTGCCGTAGTCCAGCACCCGACTACCAACTTCAACTTGGTGGTGAGCAAGCTGTCGAGGGTTGGGATGTCCGACTTCACGCCGCTGGCGTCGGGCATGTACAGGGGGTACCTGCTGGCCCTCAGCGAGATGAGGAGGGGCTACGCTCCCCTCATAGTCGTGATAAGCGACGGGAACGCGAACGTCCCCATGGCCAGGAGGCTGAGGGCCACCATGCGCCACGCTGACCCAGCCGTGCAGAGCGTGCTCGAGGTGGCGGAGCTCGTAGCCAGCGCTCGCATAGACACGCTAGTGGTGAACACGAGGCACGGCAGGGCCACGTACGAGACGGCTAGGCGCGAGCTGACCGGGACCGGGCTGATGCTGGAGGTGGCCAGGATCACCAGAGGGAGCTACGTGGGCCTCGCCGCGCCTGATTAGCCTTGCTGCCCACAGCCAGAGCTGCCTCCCTCAGCTTCAGCTCCATGTCCTGCTGCTCGCCTACCGCCTCCTTCAGGAAGAGGGCGTAGGCCCCAGGCATGCCCTCGTACACGACGACCCCGCTGCGCGCCACCTTGAGCTTGAACCAGGCGGGGGCCTCGTCCACGACCCTCACGTCCACTGGGACTCCGAGGGCCGCTGACAGCTCACTGCAGAGGGAGGCCTCCAGGCGCAGCGGGTCCTCAGCCAGGCCGCCTGTGTAGACTGCCACGTCCACGTCCCTGAAGAAGTCCCTGCGGGTGAAGCTGCCGTACACTATCGCGAGCAGTACGCCCCTCCTTCGCGCTAACGCGCTCCTCAACTTGCCGAGCAGCAGCCCCCTCTCGCTAGGGCTAGCCTCGTAGTATCTAACCTCCCTCGACGTACCTCCTCACCTCCCTAATGAAGCCCTCGACGACTGACAGGCCAGAGCCCTTGGCCTCCCTGTATATCCTGAGGTCGTCGACGAGCCAGTACCTGTGAACTATGAGGTTCCTCAGCCTCGCGAGCGACGCCATTTCGCTGGCGACCTTTGGGCTCAGCACCCCTCTGTAGGACAGCTTTGTGAACGCCTCGCTGTAGCTGTCGGCCCTCTCGCCGAAGTCCTCTGCTAGTATGTGGAGGGCTATTGACGCAGCTGACTCGACGACCATCAGCACGAGGTGCCTGAGGGCCAGGCGCGACCTGAAGTCCCTAGCAAACTCCTCCTCACCCTCCTCCAGCACCCGCCTCATGTAGCCCAGCGCCTCAGCCATCTCGCTCAGCCTTCGCCTGACGAAGTCAGTGTCAGCCACGCGAACCACTAGGAGAGTCACGTCGGTCCAGTATTTTAAGCTGATGGCTGAGGCAGCGCAGCCTTTTATCTTTCAGGCCTCAATGTGAGTTCCATGTCCCGCCAGGAGGCCCTCGAGAGGGCCTACAGGATTGCCGACTGGGCCGACGACCCGCGGACTAGGGCGGAGAGGGAGAGGTACGCTAAGGCGCTCAAGTCCCTCAGCGGCCTGCTCGACCACCCGTGGCTCAGGGGGCTCCGGGGAGAGGTTGAGGTGCTAGACCTGTGCTCAGGGAGGGGCATAGGCGGCGTCGCTCTGGCCAAGGCCCTCCGCGGCAGGGGCGTCAGGTGCAGGTTGGTGATGGTGGACATCCGCAGGGACGCCGTCAGGGACGCTGAGAGGTTCGCTGCCGAGGAGGGCTTCGAGGCCGAGGCCCACGCCATGGACGCCTGCGAGGCCCACAGGCTGGGCCGGCTGTTCGACGTGGTGCTGATCTACGGGGCCTCCCTCGCGCACTTCGACGAGTGGTCGTTCGTCAGGCTGCTAGCCTCAGCCACGTGGTGCCTCAGGGACGCTGGCGTGATCGTGATCGAGGAGATGGACAGAGTCGATGCCGTCATCAGGCGGGGTTACAGGGAGATCGTGGTGGAGCGCGTGGAGCGCGGGGTGAGCATCTCGGTTCACGACAGGTACGACTACCTGACTGGCTCCTACTACAGGACGTTCATAAGCCTC